>LUJP01000067.1 GCA_001689535.1 Bacteroidales bacterium M5 | reverse complement strand
GCCAAGAAATACTGGCACTTCATCAAGCTCATGGGCCGCTCCGCTTCCCACATCGCTCTTGAATGCGCCCTCCAGACACAGCCCAACATCTGCATCATCTCCGAAGAGGTTGAGGCAAAGAACATGACCCTCAACGACGTGGTTGATTACGTGGCCGGCATCGTTGCCGCCCGCGCTGCCAACGGCAACAACTTCGGTACCGTGCTGATTCCCGAAGGTCTCATCGAGTTCATTCCCGCTATGAAAAACCTCATAGCCCAGCTCAACGACCTTCTGGCCAAAGCGCCCGAATTCCACAAACTTTCTGCAGAAGACCAGCGCAAGTTCGTTCTTGACAACCTCTCCAAGGAGAATGCCGAGGTTTACGCTTCTCTGCCCCTTGGCGTAGCCCGTCAGCTCACCCTCGACCGCGACCCCCACGGAAACGTTCAGGTTTCGCTCATCGAGACCGAGAAGCTTCTCAGCGAGATGGTAGGCCGTCGCCTCGAGGAAATGCGTGCCGCCGGACAGTACAACGGCAAATTCTCTCCCCTCCACCACTTCTTCGGCTATGAAGGACGCTGCGCAGCTCCCTCCAACTTCGATGCCGACTATTGCTATGCACTCGGTTTCAACGCCGCCTGGCTCATCGACGCCGGTGTTACCGGTTACATTTCCAGCCTCCGCAACCTCACCAAGCCCTCCGTTCAGTGGCTTGCAGGCGGTGTGCCCATCTCCATGATGTTCAATATGGAACGTCGTCACGGTGAAATGAAACCCGTTATCCAGAAGGCTCTCGTGCGTCTCGACGGTGCTCCCTTCCAGCGCTTCGCCGCCAAACGCGATTCCTGGGCCATCAACTCGGCTTATGTTTATCCCGGTCCTATCCAGTATTGGGGTCCGGCCGATGTCTGCGACCAGTGCACCATGACTCTCAAATACGAGCATCTCGACAAATAAGTCGCCGATTAAGATATCACCCTAATCTCAGCTTGCAGGAGGCTGCCTGATACCCTTCGGGGTCTTCAAGGCAGCCTTCTTTATACCCTGTTTCCTTCTTGAAATGTTCACTGAAATTTATTTCCGCATAAACGATTTGACAACAATATATTTTCGTATATTTGCAATATAATCGTAACAATAAAGCGTATCATGGAAAATATCAACATTCCACCCTTGAAATTTCGCCCCATTCTCAAAAGCGCTATCTGGGGCGGCGAGAAAATCGCGCCACTCAAAGGTATTGTGACCGACCAGAAGCAAATAGGTGAAAGCTGGGAAATATCCGGCGTAAAAGGCAATGAATCTGTTGTTGAAAACGGCCCTGACGCCGGGCTTACTCTCACCCGTATGATCGAGAAATATGGTGCCGCACTGGTAGGCGAGCCTAACTTCCAGCGTTTCGGAACCACCTTCCCCCTGTTGATAAAGATTATCGACGCCGCCGGCGACCTCTCTCTTCAGGTTCACCCCGACGATGAGCTTGCCATGAAGCGTCACCATTCTCTCGGAAAAACCGAGATGTGGTATATTGTCGACACCGAGCCCGACGCCGTGATATGCGCCGGTCTTTCATCTCCTGTCACCCCCGAGGAATACGTGGAGAAAGTCGAGGACAACACCCTCATGGATGTAGTGGCACACCACAAATCCAAACCCGGCGATGTTTTCTTCCTTCCCGCAGGCCGCATCCACAGCATCGGCGCCGGAAACCTTCTGGTGGAAGTTCAGGAGACAAGCGATATCACTTACCGTATATACGACTTCGGCCGTGTTGATGCTAAGACCGGCAAACCCCGCGAACTCCATGTGGATCTCGCCAAGGACGCCATCGACTATAACGTTTACCCCAACTATATCACCAAGCCGCAGGACCTCGGAGAAGGCATCTCTGAGCTTGTTAACTGCAGCCATTTCTCGGTATGGAAGCTGACTGTAGACGGCACCCGCATTTTTTATCCGCAGGTCGACAGTTTCTCCTCCATAACCTGCATAGAAGGTCATCTCACTCTTGAGGACGACCGCGGCAATAAAGTGGATCTGAAAGCCGGCGAAAGCGTTCTGCTTCCCGCCATGGCAAAGAAATACACCCTGGAAGGCAAAGGCTCCTTAATTTCAGCCGTAAGCGTTCCCAAGGTAAACTGATTTTACATTCCTCAATCCCTGTTAAAGGCGAGGCGACCGTGAGGCCGCCTCGTTTTTTTTGCTGCAATGTAAAAAAATTAGTTTTAAGTGAATAAATACCTCAGTGCCCAGTAAGTCCATATCGCATTTCTCTAAAATTTAAAACGTTATGCTGCCACGCAAAAAGCGCAGGATGCGCGATATTTTTACAACCGGCCGCGCAAGCCGCCGGAAAAAGGAAGTCTCGCTCCCATTCTGCGAGGCCAGCTTGGGAGAAAGCGAGCCTCGCTTTCAGCGCCAGCTTGGGCTTACCGATTGAACTCAGAAAATGATTTTGCCATGTCCCGGCGCGGGTTTCGCTACGCTTACTTTTCTTACCGGGGGCACCGGCTTAATGGTATCCGTCACAGCTGCAGGAGTTATGCGAAGGGTATCACCGGGCGACTCTATCAGTATTTCCGGTGAGGCTGGCGTAAGCGGAGCCGTCTGCACGGTGTCGGTCACTTCTTTTTTCGCGTTTTTCTTTTTTCTGCCGCGGAACCATTTCAGTATCGGGTCCATAAATGACGTCATGCTGTCAAACTCACGCTTGAACTCCACACCTACGCCCTGGGTGGTAGTGGCCGATTTCAGATAATAATTCTGGTCATTATAACGGTTATAGGCCTTCAGCCTTATAGAACCGCTCTTGTTCAGAAGATATTCTATATCGAAGTCGCCTATGAACGAGTTATTGTTCAGGGCTTTGTCGCGGTATCCGAAGTTACCGTTAAGAATAAGCCTGTTATTAAGCAGATGGCTCGAAAGGGCCATATCCACCTCCACGTCAGAGAAATCGCCGCGGTCGCTGCGGAAGTTCGGAGCAATATTCCATTTGTCGCTCAATTGTCCCAGTATGCTTCCTAACTGCGAGGAAAGGGTCGACGAAGCCACAGAAACAAGCTCGTTGCCGCGGGTGGCATTCATATAGTCGGGAGTATAGAAGCGGTTGAGAGCGAGAAGATAGATAATCTGTCGGTTCATCATCTCCTCCGTGCTCACAATGGAGCGCACCTTCCGGTATGTGTCCTGCGTCAGGGTCGGAAACTCGAGGTCGAAATTGATGTCGGGCTGACGCATGTCGCCCGTCACGTGCATCATTGCGTTCACGGGCACATTGGTGCGGTTGAGTTCGCGGTCTTCCAGGAACGACTCGTCAAGATCGCTCAGGTTGGCATTGACCGAATAGGCTGCATTGATATCGAGCTGGGCCGCATACGGATCGCCGTGGAAAGTTATGGTACTTCCGTCGCGTATGGTGAAATCTTTCAGAATTATATCCTGGAGCGTGAAGTTATAGTATCCGCGCTGAAGCGTGTAGGCACCGAACATACGCAGATCCTCATTGGCCGAATCGTAGGTCATTCGTAGGCTTCCGGCGCCGTATGCCTTTATTCTGTCGCCGCCCACAGGGTCCATTACGAGCGTCACCAGCGCCTCCGGCGTCACATCCACCGTGATATCCATTCCGTAGACGGTCGATGATTCTTCTGATACCTTCTTGGCAAGACGTGCCCGCAGTTCCCGCACCAGCGCTGGAGTCGGGTCAAGAGCCGCTATAGAGTCCTTCTTGGCCCGGTCGCTGTCACGGAAGGTCAGGAAATTGTATTCCTGCGCGTTGAGAGCATCGGAAAGCACAAATGTGAAATTGGAGCCTTGCGTGGTGCGCATGTTCACGTTGATTCCCACTACTCCGGGATGCCCCGTTACGCTTGCCGTACCGTTGCCGAACACATGGCCGTACCACCGGGCGTCGGGACTCTCCTTCACGTCATACACCAGCAGATTGCGCGCGTCGGTCACATTGAACCGGAACTCCGGTTCATGGAAACACTTATGCGTGAGCCATCCCGACAGGCGCGCCATGTGCCCCTCCGTGTCACGGATGGTTATTCCGGGAATATCAATCCGGCCCGGACGCAGGAATACGGAGTCGGTGGTGAGATAGCTCGTGTTGGTAAAATCGAGTTTGATTCTCACATCCTCGCCATACACGTCGCCTGTCATGTCGATATTCTTGAAGCTGCCCCACAACCGCGCTTTACCAGAGGCAAATCCGTCGACCTCCGAAGCAAACGCCGACATGAAATATTGCAGAAAACCTATCGGTATTTTCTCGGCATTGAAGTGAAGGTCGAGTGAATCGTTAAGTGCCATAATCGCTCCGTCCACGGTGGATTTTCCGCCGTTGTTCTGGCTTATGTCGGCATGCAGTCCTACAGCACCGTTTTCGGGATGCCACTTTGCCTGCAGACGTGTGTCGCCCAGCACGCATCCGTTGTATTTCAGCTGTTTTACGAAAAGATCAGGCGTATATGCGCGCGGTTGTTTGGAAAAGAGTTCCGAAGCATAGAAACGGCCCGTGGCGTTGCCGCCGAACTGGGCGTTGCTTATGTCGAGTGTCTCGAATATATAGTCAAGACTTACGTCGCGTAGCGTCACCGTCAGACTGTCGGCAGCCGAGGCCGAAGCCTTTCCGGCTATCGTCACGAACTGATTGTCGTGCCCTACCCTGAATCCTTCAACGGTTGCCTCCTTGCCGGCCACCACTATTCGCGAAGGCTCCACCACCCATGCGGTATCGTTGAACACAAGGGTGCTCCGGTTGAAATCCACTGCGGTCACGGGGCCGTCGTCGTTACGCGAAAAGCGTGTGAACGCCTTGACTTCACCTTTAAACATCCGTTCGCGCTTCACGTTCCATTCCAGGCGAGTGTCCATAGCGTCATCGCGGGCGCTGGTCTCGACCATAAGTGACATCGGACCTTTCTTAGTGGGAAGCAGAGTTGAGAAGGACATCTCCGCCGTGTTGCGGTCATCTCCCGGTTCGGTGGCCACACGCAGCTGCATGGAAGTGTTCTCTATGAGTTTATCACCCTGCTGAAGATACGGGGCATCGATATTTGCCGTGAGCATCCGGGCGCTTTCGTCAACCCGTCCGAACACTGATATCGGATAAATCACCTTTACCGGCAGTTTTAGAAGCGCCTCAAGAGGTTTTGTTTCCTTTACCGAGAAACTGTACAGGAAGTTGTTGTAATCGTCGATATCGGCCGGCCACTGGGGCTCGCGGCCGATTAGACGCGGAAATACGGTTGCCGCCAGATTTCTGGCCATTGCCGGCAGACGACTGAAACGATACTGACCGTCCACTCTTCCGTCGAGAATGTCGGATGTGAGAGTAAGAACACCCTCTCCATCGCCGTTCATTCTTGAATTCAGGCTCACCTCATTAATTTTCAGGCCATTGTCGGAGCCGTCCACAAACTTTATGTCTCTGACCATGGCATAGCCGGAGATGCGGTCGGCATCCGGGCCTTCAAGTTTGCCTTCGGCTGTCAGCGAAAGCCGGTGGTCGGGATTATGAACGTCGAGATTCAGTGACGCAAGATTCACGTCGCGCATATCCACTGTGAAATCAAGCATCTTCTCACCGTCGGTTACCACGGCCTCGGCCGAGGCAATCAGCATCACATCGGGATTGTCGAGTGATATCTCGCCGGTGTATTTATTGCCGTCGATTGAGGCCAGAGCCTTTATATCGCTATAGGAATGTTCCTTATAGTCTATTCTCGGTATTTCAAGCTGTATTTCACCCGCAAGCAGAGAGGTTGGTTTAACGCTGAATTCTCCTGCGAATGTCAGAAATGACAGGCTCTCGAGTTCCTTGCCAAGCCCCGCGGTCAGCTCCGCGGCATTCAGTCCGTCAGTCTCCACACTTCCCGAAATCAGCGGCCTGTCTGATCCAAGTCCGGTATAGCCTGCATCAAGCATTATTTTTCCTTCGGGTATGGTTATCGAGGCTTCCATATTGCCTTCATGCCTGGTTCCGGAGCCATTTCCGTCTATTTTCACAGTTCCGATATTCGAGAACAGTCTCCTGGCCTTCTCAGTGAGTGGAGTTGTCTTGGCTATGATGCCGGCAAGTGTCTCACAGTCGGCTTTGGCCGTCAGCTCCGAAATCTCCAGGTTCATGTTTTCCGGAACGGTCGCGTTCTCCATTTCACCCTCTAAGCTTACGCTTAATTTGTCGCCATACGAAAGGCCAATTCTCTCCAACGTAAATGAATCCGGTGAGCCATAGGCGAGCAGTTCCAGACTCAGGGGCTCGTTGAAATCAGCCAGTGCCGGCACAAACGCCTTCAGATCCGGGAGCGACACATAGCTGCGGGACGTCGTCGCCAGCCTTACATCGATATTCCTCCACTCGCTTTTCAGAGAATCGAGCGAAGAATATTCGGTTGTTATATCCTCGAAGCCCACTTTGGTTTCCGGGAGTTCTACGGTCAGGTCGCCGATCGAAGCTCCGTTTTTCCCTACATGGAAATTACCGCTCAGCGATACGAGCTGGAAGCCTGAATGCTCACGCATTGAAAGGCGCCGTATCTCCACATCGTAATTGTCGCGCCGTATCGAAGGTATCAGAATGTCGGCCTTAAGGTCTGAAATCCTGATATGTGAAGGAGAGAAACGGCTGCTGTCGCAGGGAACAGACAGCACGTCATAGCTCACGCTCGATTTGCGTATCACAAGCACATTGGCTGCAAGATTGAAATCTGTGGCCTTGTTTTTCCGGTCTTTCGGACTCAGGGCGGCTATCATACGCGAGATATTCAGAGGCGCCGAGGCCGAGTCGCGGCTCAGCCTGGCATCCATGCCTATTATCTCGGCATAAACTATCTCTATCTTGTTACTGAAAATCAGGGAACCGAGTCTGATTCCGGCACCAAGCCTCTCGACCGAGAGTGCCGGATTGCCGTTGTCGTCCTCTACGGTCACGCCGTGAAGCGTCACCCGGTTGAAGGGAGTGATGGAGATATGGTCTATGTCAACCTTGCTGTCCAGCAACGCCGAAAGCTCTTTCTCGGCGCGGCGGCAGATACCGTTCTGCACCCCTTCGAGCGAAAGAGCTATATACAGTCCTGCCGGCACCACTATCAGAAGTGCGAGCAGTATCATCAGAAAAGACCTCGTAACCTTATATCCGGTTTTCATCGGCTTCGTGGCATTTTGCAATGCGAAGATAATACATTTTGGGCGACCAATCAATACGGATCCACATCGTAATAAATCACGGCCGATTTGATGCCGTCAACCCTCCGGGCGTGCATCTCCTCATATACCGCCCGCAGTATCTGCTTCACTTTCTTGGGCGAGGCACCAAGCTCGATTTTCAGCATTATTTTGCGTATGTATAGGGTCTGGATTCTCGACACATGGGGTTCTTCCGGGCCGTAAATGCGCGTTCCGAACAGCTGTCGGAGCCGTTCCGCATAGGTTTTGGCCAGTTCTTCGGCCGTGCACCGGTCGCGATGCTTCACATATATGTAGATTAGTCTTGTGAAAGGCGGATAGTTATATTTCTCACGCTCAAGGATTTCGCTTTCGTAAAATCCCCGGTAGTCGTGAGCGGCCACAAACGGAAGTATGGGATGTGACGAATCGCGGGTCTGGATCACGACCGTTCCGCGCTCCCCGCGCCTCCCCGCGCGCCCCGCCACCTGCGACATCATGTTGAATGCCCGTTCCGACGCCCGGAAATCAGGCTGATTTATCATGGCATCGGCATTGACTATTCCCACAGTCCTCACACGCTCGAAATCAAGACCCTTGGTGACCATCTGTGTACCCACCAGTATCTGGGCCTTCCCTTGCGAGAAATCAGTGATTATGCGTTCGTAGCCGTCTTTGTTGCGTGTAGTATCGAGGTCCATGCGCATTATCTCAGCGTTGGGAAAAGCCTGCGACACCTCGTCTTCCATCCGCTCAGTGCCATAGCCGTAAATCTCCACCGCTGGTTCCTTGCATTGCGGACACAGCGTGGGCAAAGGGTATACGGCGCCGCAGTAGTGGCACACGAGCCTGTCGATATATTTATGATACGTAAGCGTCACATCGCAATGCTCACACTTGGGAGTCCATGCACACATTTTGCATGTCGCTACGGGCGCGTATCCTCTCCGGTTGAGGAAAAGTATCGCCTGACCGCCTTCGGCCACCGAACGGCTTACAAGCTCCACGGTGTCCGGCGCGAGAGGCCCTTTCATTTTCCCGGCTTTCATTGCCGATTTAGTGTCTATTACCCGTATCTCCGGGAGATCGACACCGGAATACCGCTCTGAAAGCGTCACGAGACCATAGCGTCCCGTAAGTGCCTTATAATAGGTGTCAATAGCCGGGGTGGCGCTTCCCAGCAGCGTTTTAGCACCGTGTTTTCCCGCAAGGACGGTAGCCACATCGCGGCCGTTGTAGCGCGGCGCGGGATCCTGCTGCTTGTAGCTTGTCTCGTGCTCCTCGTCCACGATCACCAGTCCGAGATCAGCGAACGGCAGGAAAAGCGCGGAGCGCGCGCCTATCACCACCATCGGCTCGCGGCTCGTCAGCACCTTTCGCCATATATCCACCCGCTCGTTGTCGGTGAATTTTGAGTGATATATCACCACCTTGTCCCCGAACACACGCTGGAGCCTGCGTGTGAGCTGGGTGGTCAGGGCTATTTCAGGCACGAGATAGAGCACTTGGCGTCCGCGTTTCATCACATCCTCTATCAGATGCATGTAAATCTCGGTCTTGCCGCTTGAGGTCACTCCGTGAAGAAGTGTTATGTCATGGTCGAGCCACGATTTGTGAATCGAATCGAGGGCCAGTTTCTGGGGCGTGCTCAATACCGGCAGCTCTCCCCCCGCCACCCCCTCCTGACGGAAACGGTTTATTTCTTTCACATATACCTCCAGAAGCCCTTTCTTTTCAAGAGCGGCTATTATGGGACGCGTGCATTGCGACGCCTCGATAAGCTGCGCCACCGTCACCTCGCGCTGCTCCGTGTCGCGGCGGGTGAACGCGCTGAGTTCAAGAAGGGTCATCAGCACCTTCTGCTGTTTCGGAGCGCCGTCCACCGATTCGAACATCGCCCGGTGTACTTCCGGATTATATCTTTCAACAGCGATACGCACATAGCTTACCTTGCGGGAGCGATACCGCTCAACGAGTTTTTCACTCACTATCACGGCCTCTTTATCGAGCAACCTGCCTACAACCGCGCTGATGTTTCCCACACCTGACAGCCGTCCGAGCTCACCCACAGTGATCTTCTTCATCTCATGGGCCAGCACGTGGTAAACCATTGTCTCCCTCTCGTCGAGCTTCTCCGCCTCCGTGGATTCAAAGTCGGGAGCGAGTTCCACAAATGTCTCGCTTTCGAGTTTCAGACCCGACGGCACAGCCGCGCGATAGACCTCACCGGTAGAACACAGATAATAGTCGGCCACCCAGTCCCAGAGCTGCAGCTGGGGACGCCGGATTATCGGCTCCTTGTCCAGCACTGCCGCAATGGGCTTGGCGTCGAAATCCTTAGGCGGCACATTTCCGGTGGAGATAACGATTCCTGTATAGAATTTGCGCGCGCCGAACGGCACCACCACCCTGTAGCCCGCGCCCACCTCCGCTGCCATGGAATCCGGAATCAGATAGGTGAACGTGGACGAAAGCGGAAGCGGCAGAAGAACTTCAGCAAACACAGGCGTCACTGTCGGGATAGATTTCGTTGACACTCCAGAGCGAAATAGCGCCATAACGGAGCCGCCATAAGCGCCTGCTTAATTTTGTCGGATGCAAGCAGATCATAGACTTCGTCGCGCGTCATCATCACCACTTCCACATCCTCGGTAGGGTCAAGATGCTGCTCGCCCATGAGCTTCACTCCGCGCGCAAGGTAGCAGTATGTAAGATTGTTGGAGGTAGAGGGATTGCCGCTTATCACACACTGCAGCTCCCACTCTCCGCCGCCGAATCCGCTCTCCTCCATCAGCTCGCGCTTTGCGGCCTCAAGTGGCTCCTCGCCCTTCTCCACCACTCCGGCACACAGTTCGGTTCCGTACTGTCCCAGACCGTGGCGATACTGGCGTATCATTACAAACATTCCGTCCTCGGTTATGGCGGTGACATTGACCCACGAGGGATATTCGAGCACATAAAATTCAGGGTTCAGCTTTCCGTTGGGCAGTTTCAGACTGTCGCGGCGCACGGTGAGCCAGGGACGCCGGAAAAGATATTCCGACGACAGCACCTGCGGCTTGCGCTCCGGCGCTCCGGAGGCGCAGGTATTATTGAGTTCGTTTTCCATATCAGGCTTGATTGAATAAGTCTGTAAAAGCTTCCCGGGACTATTTCCAGAACCGGTGCCAGAGTATATCCTGCCGCTCCTACGTTACAAAGGTAACAATTTCCGCGGCATTACTTCTTTGCCGTTACCGACAATTTTTGTAGATTTGCCTTTGTTATAACCCAACATTCAGAAACCAAAATTACCTTATATGAAAATCCAGAAAACTACAGCACCTTCGCCCATCGGCGAGATAACACTTTACACGCTCACCAACAGCGCCGGAGCATCAGTAACTCTTTCAAGCCTTGGTGCGGGTATCAACAGCGTGGTGGTTCCTGACGCTTCAGGCAAGATGGACAATGTGGTGCTTGGCTACCGTGATCCGGCGTCATACATAGCTGACGGCCCCTGCGCCGGAAAAGTGCCCGGTCGTTTCGCCAACCGTATCGCCAAAGGTCATTTCACAATCGGCGACAAGGAATATACTCTCCCCATCAACAACGGCCCCAACTCGCTTCACGGCGGTCCCGACGGATTCATGAACAGGATATGGAACTCACGTCTCGACGGCGACACCGTGGTTTTCGAGCTTACCAGCCCTGACGGCGACGCAGGCTACCCCGGCGAACTGCAGGCCGAGGCACGCTATACCTGGAGCGACGACTGCACCCTGACGCTACGGCTCCTCGCCCACACTGACGCTCCCACCGTGGTAAATCTCACCAACCACACTTACTGGAATCTGGAGGGCGAAAACTCCGGCTCTGTGCTCGACCACACCCTCTGGCTCGCCGCAAGCCATTATCTCCCCACCGATGACACGCTTATCCCCACCGGCGAAATAGCTCCCGTGGAGGGTACGCCTATGGACTTCACCCAATTCCGCCGTCTCGGCGACGACATCCATGCCGACTTCCCCGCCATCACATACGGCAAAGGCTATGACAACTGCTGGATGGTGGATGACTACCGCCCCGGTGTTCTACGCCATATAGCCACACTCAACGCGCCCCACAGCGGACGCGTGCTCGAGGTATCGACCACCCAGCCGGCCGCGCAGGTGTATGCAGGCTGCTGGCTCGCCGGAAGCCCCGAAAATCCCGAGGGACGCAGCTACAACGACTACGACGGTGTGGCAATAGAATGTCAGAACGCTCCCGACGCCCCCAACAAACCCCAGTTCCCCTCTGCCCTGCTTCTGCCCGGACAGACCTACGACCAGACTATAACATTTCACATTTCAGCAAAATAAACAGTACAACGCAATGAAACCGACTCTTTTTGTGCTCGCTGCAGGAATGGGTAGCCGCTACGGCGGCCTCAAGCAGCTCGACCCGCTCGGACCCAACGGCGAAACCATCATGGACTATTCTATCTACGACGCCATACACGCCGGATTCGGCAAAGTGGTTTTTGTAATCCGCAAGGACTTCGAGGACGACTTCCGTAAAAAAATCCTCTCCAAATACGAAGGCCACATTCCCGTGGAAGTAGTGTTCCAGTCAATCGACGACCTGCCCGAAGGATATACCTGTCCGGCCGACCGCAGCAAACCCTGGGGTACGAACCACGCCGTACTCATGGGCAAGAACGCCATCAAAGAGCCTTTCGCCGTAATCAATGCCGACGATTTCTATGGCCGCAACGCGTTCGAGGTGATAGCAAAGGAGCTTATGCGCGACCGCGACCGCAAGGGCGACTACTGCATGGTAGGATTCCGTGTAGGCAACACCATGACCGAAAACGGCTCGGTGGCCCGCGGAGTATGCACCACCGACAAGGACGGACATCTCACCTCCGTGGTTGAGCGCACCGCCATCAGCTATGATCCGGAACACCGCATTGTATTCACCGACGAGAACGGCCAGGAACAGACCCTCGAGCCCACAACTCCGGTTTCGATGAACCTCTGGGGATTCACTCCCGATTATTTCGATTACAGCGAGCGTGAGTTCAAGAAATTCCTTGACCGCGACATCAACACTCCCAAATCGGAATTCTTCATTCCGCTCTGCATCGACACCCTCATTAAAAACGGCGAGGCCACTGTTAAAGTGCTCGATACCGATTCAAAATGGTTCGGTGTGACCTACGCAGCCGACCGTCCCGGCGTAGTCGAGAAGTTTGCCGAGCTCCATCGCTCCGGCGTCTATCCCTCGCCGCTGTTCAAAGCCTGACATATTTCCATAAGCCTATTATAAGAGCCGGAGAAAGCGCCTTGCATACACAAGCGCCACTTTCTCCGGCCTCTTGTTTCATCTATCTGCGGAAATTTAGCTAAATTTGCGGCATGGAATTCAAAATCGATGCCACCGCCGCCGGCACAAACGCGCGCGCCGGCGAAATAACCACTGACCACGGCAAAATCCTCACACCCGTATTCATGCCTGTAGGCACCCTCGGCACTGTCAAGGGGGTGCATTTTCACGAACTCCGCGATGACATCAAGGCCCAGATCATACTCGGCAACACATATCACCTCTATCTGCGTCCCGGCACCGAGATTCTACGGCGCGCGGGCGGCCTCCATAAGTTCAACGGCTGGGAACGCCCTATCCTCACTGACAGCGGCGGCTTCCAGGTGTTCTCTCTGAGCGAGAACCGTAAGCTCACGGAAGAAGGCGCGCATTTCCGCTCACATATCGACGGCTCCAAACACCTCTTCACTCCCGAAGGCGTGGTCGACATACAGCGTGAAATCGGAGCCGACATAATGATGGCTCTCGACGAATGCCCGCCCGGAACTTCCGACCACACCTACGCGCGCCGTTCTTTGGCCCTCACACAGCGCTGGCTCGACCGCGGATGGAAGCATTTCAACGAAACGGAAGGACTCTATGGTTACCGCCAGGCCTTCTTCCCCATAGTGCAGGGTGTCACATACCCTGATCTTCGCCGGGAGGCGGCACGCCACGTGGCCGACCTCGGCGCGGAAGGCAACGCCATCGGCGGCCTTGCCGTGGGCGAGCCCGTAGAAAAAATGTATGAGATGATAGAAGTGGTCAACGAAATCCTTCCCGCCGACCGTCCGCGCTATCTTATGGGCGTTGGTACTCCGGCAAATATCCTTGAGGCGATTGACCGCGGAGTCGACATGATGGATTGCGTGATGCCCACCCGCAACGGCCGTAACGGAATGCTTTTCACCGCCAACGGCATAA
Source organism: Bacteroidales bacterium M5 (assembly GCA_001689535.1). Classification (GTDB taxonomy): domain Bacteria; phylum Bacteroidota; class Bacteroidia; order Bacteroidales; family Muribaculaceae; genus Paramuribaculum. Next base: position 13,492 of record LUJP01000067.1, on the reverse strand, counting down.
TGAACATGCGCAACAAGAAATGGGCCGACGATTTCTCCCCCTTGGACGAATCGGGCACAAGCTACGTTGACCGTGTGTATTCTAAAGCCTACGTGCGCCATCTCTTCATCAGCCAGGAACTGCTGGCCATGCAGATTGCCTCTATTCACAATCTGGCATTCTATCTGTGGCTCACCGGCGAGGCACGACGTCACATAATTGCCGGCGATTTCGCCACATGGAAGCCCGAAATGGTGCGCCGCGTCACAAACCGTCTGTAGTAAACCCTCCACTCTGAGAATTGTGAAAAACCCCATAAAAATACTTGACCGATATATAATAGGTAAATTTCTCGGCACCTATATATTCGCCATTTTTCTGATTCTGGCCATCACGGTGATGTTTGACATCAACGAGAAACTCGACTCGTTCCTTAAGGCTCCCCTTAAGGCGACTGTGTTCGATTACTTTCTCAACTTTCTCCCCTATTTCGCCAATCAGTTCAGCCCGCTGTTCACATTTATCGCAGTAATTTTCTTTACTTCCAAGCTTGCCGACAACTCCGAAATCATAGCCATGCTCTCATCGGGCATGAGTTTCAAAAGGCTTCTGCGGCCCTACTTGATCTCAGCCGCAGTCATAGCCATTGCCACCTATCTGCTTTCAGCCTACATTATTCCTCCGGCCAATGTGAAACGTATAGAGTACACCAACACCTATGTCAAAAACAAACGCGTGGAATACGGCACCAATATCCAGATGCAGGTGGGAAAAGGAGAGATAGCCTACATGAGCCGCTACGACAACAATGCCAAGACGGGCTACAAGTTCTCACTCGAATCGTTCAAGGACAAGAAACTCGTGTCGCGTCTCACCGCCCAGACCATCCGTTACGACACTCTCTACAACTGGCAGGTGCGCGATTATATGATTCGTGATTTCAAAGGCAACCGCGAGGAAATACGCCGCGGCAACAAACTCGACACCGTGATTCCCATCGAGCCCCGCGACTTCCTCATATCCAAGAACGACCATGAGACGATGAACACCCCCGACCTCAACAATTATATCGAGCGACAGAAAGAACGCGGTGTAGCCAACATAAAATCATTTGAGATAGAATATCACAAACGGTTTGCAATGACTGCCGCCGCCTTCATTCTCACCATCATAGGCATGACACTCTCGGCGCGCAAAGTAAAGGGCGGAATGGGTATAAACATCGGTATAGGACTGGTGCTCAGCTTCAGCTACATCCTTTTTATGACCGTCACCTCATCATTCGCAGTGAGCGGTCTCACGTCGCCTATGCTCGCCATGTGGATTCCCAATATTGTATATGCGGTGATCGCATTCGTGCTCTATAAGAAGGCATCCAAAGGCTAACAGAGGTATTCCTTAATAACTTCTCCCGAAAGAGATTCCGTATTGCCGTTCAGACTACGGGAACGGCTACCATATTCCCGTCCTTATCCATACTTATCGCCACTTTTCCAGGCATGAACACCGTGGAATGCACTTCCTTTTCGAACGGATAGACACGTATGTGTCCGTAGCCATCGCTTTCAGCTATGTGGAGGGGATATTCCTTTCCCTCGAATACGATGACATTGGCCAGCACACGGCTCACCTTTCCGTAATTATTCATTTTTATTTATTTTGCAGGCTTGCCCTTGGTCTCACGTACAAAAGACTTCATGGGCGATGTGCGAATATGGCGGAAGTCTTCATTCCACCGCATGCGCACCAGAGAAATCGAATCAATGTATCCCGCATCTGCTGATTTGCGTGGAGAAAGAATATAGCCATAGACTCCACGGGCAGTCTGGTCAGGATCAAGCACGAGCGTGGCGCTCTGCCATCCCTCGCCATTGGCGGTAGTCACCACAAAATCGCGTTTGTTGTCGGAATAATCCGCACCGAGCCCCACTTCAAGCGGTGCGCCGCCATCTATACGTTTGAACCGGAGGCAGTAAACATCGCCCTTCTCCCAGTTGGCATCCGGGTCGATGGTAAAAGACACGATATCCGTGGGACTCTTGGGCGTGAACGAGCGGAATCTTATTCCGGCCCATACATCCACCGAGTCACCTTCCACCGATATGGATGACGTTCCAATTCCCGCAACAGAAGCTCCTGCGGTAGCCTGCGCTTCGGCAAGCTCCTTCTCAAGCTGTTTCACCACATCGTCGCATACCTCCACGTATGCTTCCATATTGTAGCCATACCAGGCAAAGGAGGAATCGGCCTGCTCTGTAGTCAGTCCGTGGCGCGCATAAACGCTCTGACGGAATGCCCTGCGCGAGGAATCGGTGGGGAATGACCGGGGATTGGCCTCGACCACGCTCTCCCCTTTATGTATATCGACCATGAGCGATACCATCTCGTCGTGCGACAGCACACCCTCCGGCGGCCGGTTGCAGCCTACCGAGGCAGCTATTGCCAGAACAGCTAAGAGAGAATAAGGCTTCTTCATAGTCAGTAAATATCGTGAATCTCTGTTATAGGTGTTATTCAGCCTCTTCGGCTTCCTTGCCGGTGGGTTCGTGGTCCGACATCTGCTCGGAAAGACTCTTTGAATAGAATATGAGCATCACAAGCACACCCACGGTAATAGCCGCGTCGGCAATATTGAACACGGGCTGGAAAAACAGGAATTCCTGTCCTCCTACCCACGGCATCCACGAGGGCCACACAAAGCTGAACAAAGGGAAATAGAGCATATCCACCACAAGGCCGTGGAAGAGCGTGCCATAGCCGCCCCCTGCGGGAAAAAGCACAGCCACCTCAGGTACGGGGGGATTATTGAAAATCAGGCCGTAGAAAAGACAGTCTATGATATTTCCGGCCGCTCCGGCGGTAATCAGGGCTATGCATACCAGGAATCCGCGTTTCACTTCCGGACGGTTCTTAAGTTTCACTATCACCCATATGAGCAATCCGGCAAGCACAATCCTGAACAGACTCAGGAAGAGCTTGCTCCCCATCTTCATGCCGAAAGCCATTCCGTCGTTTTCGATGAAGAGGAGCTGGAACCAGGAAGTGATACGGAAATCCTCGCCCAGATAGAAATGGGTCTTGACCCAAATCTTCAGAGCCTGGTCGGCAATGATTACCGCGAGAATGACTATTAGCGCAAGCCAGCCTTTAGATAGTTTCATATACTGCTTCAGTCTTTGTTGTTGAGCTTGGCGTCAATGCCGAGGGTAGCGTGGGGAACGGCACGGAGACGTTCCTTGGGTATAAGCTTGCCGGTGGCTCGGCAGATTCCGTATGTCTTGTTCTCTATTCTCACCAAGGCGGCCTGGAGATGCTGAATGAACTTCATCTGACGCTCTGCCAGGCGGCCGCTCTCCTCTTTGCTGAGAGTGGTGGCACCTTCTTCAAGCACTTTGAATGTGGGTGACGTATCGGCCACATCATTGCCTTCGGTATTGTTTACACTTGCCTTCAAGAGTTCATAATCGGCTTGAGCTTTGGCAAGTTTTTTAAGAATCAGCTCTTTGAATTCCTGAAGTTCTTCATCGGAATATCGGGTCTTTTCAGCCATGGTGCTTAGGGATAGGTTTATTGGGTTTATAAGGTATAAGAGAAATTATTTGTCAAGTGTTATTTTCACGTCAAGAGTAATGTCGTCAAGTTCAAGATGTTCCACATCCTCACCGCTGACCTCTCCTATTGTTAGGGAATCGGCAAGGACCTGCCCCGATATGTATTTGCCGAACGCCTCAAGAGAGCCGTCGGTCTGCGTATTGGGTTCGAACGTGAGGTGAATGCGGTCGGTAATCTCATAGCCGCGGTTCTTGCGGATATTCTGTATGCGGTTCACGATATCGCGGGCTATGCCTTCCATTCTCAGTTCGGGTGTCACAGTGATGTCGAGAGCTATGGTCACATTTCCCTCGTTGGCCACAAGCCATCCGGGAATATCCTCGGAGATTACCTCCACATCGGCCAGCTCTATGACCGCAGGAGCACCTTCAATTGCAAGCTCCACTCGTCCTTCCTTCTCCAGCATGGCTATGGCATGCTGGTCCATCGCCTGGATTTCGGCAGCAACCTTCTTCATGTTTTTGCCGAATTTCGGGCCGAGTTTTTTGAAATCGGGCTTAACACGCTTCACAAGCACACCGTCGTCACCGCCCACAATCTGCATTTCCTTGACATTGATTTCATTAAGAATTAATTCCTTCATGGACTCGACATCCTGACGCTGGGCATCGTCTACCACAGGAACGAGAATACGCTGCAGGGGCTGACGCACTTTCAGCGAAGCCTTGCGGCGCAGCGCAAGAGTCATGGAGGTGATGGTCTGGGCAAGAGCCATGCGCTTCTCCAACGCCTTGTCTATGGCGTTGCGATCCACTTCAGGAAGCAGCTGCAGATGCACGGACTTACTGTTTGCCATAGTCACCTCGGTGAGGTCGGCATACAGACGGTCGGCATAGAACGGAGCTATCGGTGCAAGCAGCAGAGCCACTGTCTCCAGACACTGATAGAGTGTCTGATATGCAGAAAGTTTGTTTTCGTTCATCTCTCCGCCCCAGAAACGCTTGCGGTTGAGGCGCACATACCAGTTGGAGAGATTGTCGCCTACAAACTCGTTGATGGCGCGTGCGGCGCGGGTGGGCTCGTAGTCCTCCATGGCCGATTCCACGGTCTCTACCAAGGAGTTGAGAAGCGAGATTATCCAGCGGTCGATTTCGGGACGCTTCTCCAGAGGAATCTGCGGCTGCGAGTTGTCGAAACCGTCAACGTTGGCATACAGAGCGAAGAAACCGTATGTGTTATAAAGTGTGGCGAAGAGCTTTCGCGACGTCTCCTCTACGCCCGAGGGATCGAATTTAAGGTTATCCCACGGCGCGGAATTAGCTATCATATACCAGCGCAAAGGGTCGGAACCATACTTCTCGATAGCCTCGAAGGGATTTACGGCGTTGCCGAGACGTTTCGACATTTTGTTGCCGTCTTTGTCCAGCACAAGGCCATTGGAGATAACGGCTTTGTAGGCTACGGAATCAAACACCATGCCTGCTATGGCATGAAGGGTGAAGAACCATCCGCGTGTCTGATCCACGCCCTCGGCTATGAAATCGGCCGGGAATATGGTGCGCGCATCAAAGGCATCCTTGTTCTCGAAAGGATAGTGTATCTGTGCGTATGGCATCGAACCGGAGTCGAACCACACGTCTATAAGGTCAGTCTCGCGGTGCATCGGTTTGCCGGAGGGCGAAACGAGCACAATATCGTCCACATAGGGACGGTGGAGGTCGATTTTCTCGTAATTTTCTTTTGAATAGTCACCGGGTATGAATCCGCGGTCGCGGTAGGGATTGCTCTTCATGAATCCGGCTTCCACAGCGCGGTCCATTTCGTTGTAAAGCATCTCCACGCTGTCTATGCACAGCTCTTCTGCAGCATCGTCGGTGCGCCAGATGGGAAGAGGAGTGCCCCAGTATCGGCTGCGCGAAAGGTTCCAGTCCTGAAGATTCTCAAGCCATTTTCCGAATCGACCGGAGCCGGTTGACTGCGGTTTCCATTTTATGGTGTCGTTGAGCTGCATCAGACGCTCACGCACCGCCGTGGTGCGGATAAACCAGCTGTCGAGCGGATAATAGAGCACCGGTTTGTCGGTACGCCAGCAGTGTGGATAGCTGTGTACGTGCTTCTCGATTTTGAACACACCGTCGGTCTGCTTAAGCATCAGGCAGATTTCCACATCGAGGGTTTCGTCAGCATCGGTCTTGGAGGGATCGAACGCATTCTTTACGTATTTTCCCTGCCATGGAGTATATGCTTCCACATTGACCATTTTCTCGACGAACTCTGGATCGAGATCTTGCAGCAGATAGAAGCGGCCGGTCATATCCACCATAGGGCGGATATTGCCGTCGCGGTCTGTGAGATGAAGAGGCGGAACACCGTTCTGACGCGACACACGGAGGTCGTCGGCACCGAACGTTCCGGCTATATGTACTATACCGGTACCGTCGTCGGTCGAAACATAATCGCCAGGAATAACCCGGAATGCGCCCTCGCCCGGATTTACCCAGGGTATGAGCTGGCGATATGTCATTCCGCACAGGTCGGAGCCTTTATATTGTGCCACGACTTTATATGGTATGAGTTTGTCGCCCTTATTGTAGTCTTCCAAAGGAAGGTCTGTAGCCTTGGTGTTGAAAAATGACCCCATGAGTGCATCGGCCACCACCACGGTTACCGGTTTGCCGGAATACGGATTATATGTGCGGACTACGTTGTAGACAATCGACGGACCGACGGCGAGTGCGGTGTTAGAAGGAAGAGTCCACGGTGTTGTGGTCCATGCGAGGAAATAGGGAGTGCCCCATTCCTTCATCTCGGGTCGCGGATCGGTGATTTCAAACTGCGCCACACATGTGGTGTCCTTCACGTCGCGGTAACAGCCGGGCTGGTTGAGCTCATGGGTGCTGAGACCGGTTCCTGCGGCGGGAGAATAAGGCTGGATAGTATAGCCTTTGTAAAGGAAACCTTTGTCATAAAGCTGGCGAAGAAGCCACCATACTGATTCGATGTAACGGTTATCGTAAGTGATATAAGGGTTCTTGGTGTCGACCCAATAACCCATCATGGCAGTGAGGTTCTCCCATTCGCGGGTATACTTCATCACCTCGCGGCGGCATGCCGCATTATAGTCGTCAACGGAGATCTTCTTGCCTATATCCTCCTTGGTGATTCCGAGAGATTTCTCAACGCCAAGCTCTACGGGAAGTCCGTGAGTGTCCCAACCGGCCTTGCGGTTGACACGGAAGCCTTTCATAGTCTTGTAGCGGCACACGATATCCTTGATGGTACGTGCCATCACATGATGGATGCCGGGCATACCGTTGGCCGATGGAGGGCCTTCATAGAACACGAACGAGGGACATCCCTCGCGTTCCTTGAGACTCTGACCGAATAAATCGGAGGCGCGCCACTGCTCGAGCACCTCTTTGTTGATCTGGGAAAGATTGAGGTTGGTATAGACTTTGAATTTCTTATCCATTGCGCAATTTTATTTTTGCAAAGGTACAATATTTCCGTCACTTGACGAAACAAAAAGACCGGAGCCGCGGCATCATTATGCAATGCCTCGGCTCCGGCTATGATTTTCCGTGTGGAATCTTATCAGAATTCAGAGGAATGCTCCTTGGTTTCAGGAGCTTTTCCTATCAGATCCATGAACTGATCGAGATTGGGGGTGATGATGATCTCGGTGCGGCGGTTCATCTGACGGCCTGCAGGAGTGTCGTTGGTGGCAATGGGGTTATACTCTCCGCGGCCGCCTACGGTCATGCGCGAGGGGTCAACTCCGAAACGATTCTGGAGCACCTGCACAACAGATGATGCGCGGAGCGACGACAGATCCCAGTTGTTGCGGATGTTGGTACGCGAAATAGGCACATTGTCGGTGTTGCCTTCCACAAGTACGTCGTAGCTGCTGTAATCCTTGATGATTTTTGCAATTTTGCCAAGGATTTCCATAGCGCGGGGGCTGATTTCGTAGCTGCCGCTTTCGAAGAGCATATTGTCGGCAAGCGAGATGTAGACCACGCCCTTGAGCACCTTGATGTCAACATCGCGGAGGTCGTCGCGCGAAAGCGAGCGGGTGAGGTTGTTGGTCAGCACCATGTTGAGCGAGTCGCTTTTCGATTTGGCTTCTACAAGCTGTTTTATATAGCGGTTGGAGGCATTGATTTCGTCAACGAGTTTGGCGATATTCACATTACCCTGCGCGTTCTGGTTGAGGCTCTGCTCAAGATTGCCCTGGAGAGCGGCATAACGCTTCTTGAGGTCTTCGTTGTTCTCGCGGGCTTCTTTCAGAAGTGCCTCCAGGCCCTGTGAACCGGTGCGGCTTTCAGCGAGAGAAACCTGCGAGTCATGATATTTGGCTGCAAGAGTATCATATTCCGACTGGAGAGCGGCGTATTTCTTCTTGCTTACGCAACCGGTCAGGCAGATGGCTGCCGACAATCCGAGCGCTGCGAAAAACTGTAAAGATTTCATTGTAAGAGAGTATTTGTTTCTGGTTATGATTTATATCTAACACTCTGAGGTATTCCGCGGTTCAAGCAGCCCTTAACCGCGGGTGATTTCAGCCACGAGAGCCTTGATGCGGTCGGCCAGCGCGTTGGCCTCCTCCATGGTACGGGCCTCGGAATAGATGCGGATGATAGGCTCGGTATTGCTCTTGCGCAGATGAACCCAGCCGTCGGCAAAGTCAATCTTCACACCGTCTATGTCGGTAACCTTCTCGCCTGCATAGTTCTTCTTGATTGCAGCGAGAATGGCGTCAACATCGATTTCGGGAGTAAGGTCTATGCGGTTCTTGGCTATGGAATAAGCGGGATAGCCGGCTTTGAGCTCGCTCACTTTCTTTCCGCTCTTGGCAAGAAGCGTGAGGAACAGAGCCACGCCCACCAGGGCATCGCGGCCATAATGAGCGGCGGGATATATCACTCCGCCGTTGCCTTCGCCACCAATCACTGCTCCGGTTTTCTTCATAAGGGTGGTTACGTTGACCTCGCCCACGGCCGATGCGGCATAGGAACATCCATGGGCCTCGGTTACGTCGCGGAGCGCACGGGAGGAGCTGAGGTTGCTCACGGTCGAGCCGGGAGTGTGAGATAGCACGTAATCGGCCACGGCTACCAGAGTGTATTCCTCCACAAACATCTCACCGTTTTCCATCACTATGGCAAGACGGTCCACGTCGGGGTCTACAACAAAACCCACGTCGGCCACGCCCTGCTTCATAAGGCCGGAAATCTGAGTGAGATTTTCGGGGATAGGTTCGGGAGTGTGGGCGAATTTTCCGGTAGCCTCGCAGTTGAGTTCTATCACATTTTTCACACCGAGAGCACGCAGAAGCTGGGGAATAACCACCCCGCCTACTGAGTTTACGGCATCAACGGCAACGGTGAAATTGGCGGCAGCAATAGCATCGCGGTCCACCAGATCAAGAGCGAGCACCTGCTCGATGTGGCAGCGGTTGTAGGTGTCGTTTGCCATCACATGACCCAGATTGTCAACCGAGACGAAATCAAAGGCTTCCTTCTCTGCAATAGCAAGCACCTCCTTGCCTTCGGCATCGTTGAGGAATTCGCCGCGAGAGTTCAGGAGCTTCAAGGCGTTCCACTGCTTGGGATTGTGGCTTGCAGTAAGGATGATGCCTCCGGCGGCTTTCTCGCCGGTAACAGCTATTTCGGTAGTGGGCGTCGAGGCAAGCCCTATATTTACCACATCGAATCCCATGGCACAGAGAGTGGACACCACGAGACCCGACACCATTTCGCCGGACAGACGGGCGTCACGACCAACGACTATCAGCCGGTTTTCTTTTGCCTCGGGAGTGCGGGAAATAAATGTGGCGTATGCAGCTGTGAATTTTACAACGTCGAGCGGCGAGAGGCCCTCGCCGGGAGCGCCTCCGATGGTACCGCGGATACCTGAAATCGATTTAATCAACGACATGGTATAAATATCTTTATTAATTATTGAGAATTGCCGGGAAATAGCGCACGTGATAGAGATAGGGCTGCACATACGACAGCTCCGTGTTCCATCCGTACTGCGACTTGATAAGAAGATTCACCTCGCATCCAAGGTTGAGGAATGCAAGAGGTGTCTGGATGCCGGAGCCCCATGTCACCGACGACGGAAGAGTGAAATTGCCGTAGCGGAAAATGGCGTCATCACGCGAAAGGTCGTCGGCATTTCCTTCAGGATACTGCAGGCCGTCCTTGGTATTGTAAAAAATGAGATTCCAGCGTGTGAAGCGAAAACTTACAGCCTGGTCGTCCTTCACTTTCGGACCCGTACCCTTATTAAGTACCTGCATGAAAATATTGCCATCTTCATCTATCTGGTAATATGGTGCGTCGGGGCCTATTTCAAATACGGAATCCGCGGGGATATGGCCCACCACTTTCTGGTCGACGAGGAAACGGTTCACGGCTTTGCTTTCTTCTTCCAGAAGCTCGGAATAGCTTTTGTTGTCATCACACGAAACAGTTGTGACCGAAAGCGCGGCAAAGGCCGTAAAAGCGTAAAGCAGCGCTGCTATTTTCTTTATTTTCATGATTCTGAGATAGTTCTTATTTTGATGTATGATAATTCAGTTTATTAACGTGAAATGTCGTATAGCATGTGGTCGAATTCGGGGAGAAGGCCGTAAAGGTAGTCCATCGCCTCGGAAAGACTTCCGTGAAATTCCCCGCCTGCGGCATTGATATGGCCGCCGCCACCGAAGTAGTTCTGGCATATCTCCTTCACCGAGAAAGCGCCACGGCTGCGCATGCTCACCTTCACAAAATCCTTAGCGTCCTCACGCAGATAGATGGAGTAAACGATTCCGGGAATATTCAGCGGACGGTTCACGAGCGCCTCGGTATCGCCCCGCTGATAATTGAATGCGTCGAGATCCTCGCGCGACAGAGCGGTTATAGCGCCCCGGTGCTCGCGAAGCACCTCCATTCTGGCATATCCGGCGAAACCGAGGATGCGTATGCGCCCCTCGCTCTCCACTTCAAACAACCGCTCATAGAGCTTGTTTTTGTCTACGCCCTTGTCTACAATCCGTGCCATTATAAGATAATCCTCGGGATTATTGGCGTTGAAAGCGAAATTGTGGGTATCGGTCATCATGCCCGTGCAGCAACAGATGGCCGCATCGGTATCGATGAGGTCCTCATACCCCAGCGCCATAAGCAGGTCGTAGAGCAGCGAACAGGTTGAGGAACGATGTGGCTGCGACACCACAAGATCGGCCTCGATGTCGGGGTTGAGATGATGGTCGATCACCAGCCTCCGGGCGGAGGATTGTTCAACCATCGGAGCCAGACGGTCAATGCGCCTGATGTCGTTGAAATCAAGCATGCATATCAGGTCGGCCGAGGCAAACGTCTTGAAAGCGCGCTCAGGCTGCGAAGAGCCTATCACTATGGAGTGGTAACCGGGAAGAAACGAGATATTGTCCGGCATCATGTCGGGAACCACCACATTCACCTGCTTGCCCATGGCGCGGAGCACCCTGGCCAGACAGAGCGAGGAGCCCACAGCATCGCCGTCGGGGCCTTTATGGCACACAATCGCCACCCTCCTATTGGTCTCAATAAGCTGGCGGGCGTGCTCCACGGTGGCTACGTCGAATCTTTCAGGATAATTTACCTCGTTTTCCAAATCAGTTTGCACATTTTTTTCAATTTACAAAGGTAGTTTATTTTTTTGAATCACCCAAAAATCAGCTACCTTTGAAGTCAGTTATGAATCTCGAAGAATTTGCCGAAAGCATATACCTGAATCTGCCCTATGACCCCAACGACCAGCAGATAGAACTGATAGCCGCGCTCGCAGCCTTCTGTTCCGACGCCACGCCGAGTGATTCCGTGTTTCTGCTCAACGGCTATGCCGGCACCGGCAAGACCTCACTCACAGGCGCTTTGGTCAGGTCTCTGGCCGAACTGCGTATTCCTGTGGTGCTGATGGCCCCCACGGGGCGCGCCGCCAAGGTTTTCTCTCGTTACGCAGGCTTCCCCGCCACCACCATCCACCGCCGCATCTACCGCACCGGCGACGGCGGCTCGATAATGGGATATGCTGCCGAGGTGGCCGAGAATCCACTGTCGGGAGCCGTATTCATTGTCGACGAGGCTTCGATGATAGGCGACTCGCCCGACGAGACCAACACCCGGAGCGGCCTCCTGGAAGATCTGATACATTATGTGTATTCCGGCGACAACTGCCGTCTGATACTCCTTGGTGATACAGCCCAGCTGCCTCCGGTGGGATGTGAGGAAAGTCCGGCCATGAGCGTGAAACAGCTACGCGGCTACGGCCTCAGGGTGACGCGGTGCGTACTCACCAAAATCGTGCGCCAGCGTCTCAAATCGGGCATTCTGTATAATGCCACTCGCCTGCGCCGCGACATGAAGCTCGACCCTCTGCCTGAACCGCGTATATGCGTAAGCCGTTTCGACGACGTAGAGGCTGTGAGCGGCGAGGATTTCCAGGACATGCTCGCCTCCTCCTACTCCAATGCCGGTACCGGCGAGACACTCCTTGTAACCCGGAGCAACAAACGCGCCACGCTCTACAATCTGGCCATACGCACGAAAATTCTCGACCTCGACGAGGAGCTTACCGCCGGCGAAAGGCTAATGGTGGTGAAAAACAATTATCTGTGGAGCGCCAAAGTGCGGGGGCTCGACTTCGTGGCCAACGGCGACATCGCCGAGGTTGAGAGGATTATCGCCATGGAGGAACGCTACGGGCTGCGATTTGCCGACGTGGGGCTACGCCTCCCCGACCGCGATATCAGTTTCGAGTGCAAGATAATGCTCGACACCCTCACCTCCGACTCCCCCGCCCTCGAACCGCAGAGATTCGCCGAACTGTATCAGCGTCTGCTCAACGACCCCGATCTGTTCACGCCCTCCACCACCCTGAAAACACGGATGCGCATGCTGCGCTCCGACCCCTACCTTAACGCGCTCCAGGTGAAATACGCCTACGCCGTGACCTGCCACAAAGCCCAGGGCGGCCAGTGGAGCGACATCTACGTGGATGTGGGCTATCTCCCCCCCGACTACTCCATGGCCTCCGTTGACTTCTACCGCTGGCTCTACACCGCCACAACCCGCGCCACCTCCCGCCTCTGCTTCGTCAATCCCCCCCTCCCCCTCGACTGACGCTATTACCCCGAACTACCGATGCTCAAATAGAGCCCCATCATATTTGACTCATAGGTATTGCATACCCGCAAAAAGTAGGGATGCTCCATGGAGCATCCGCCGACAATTTGGAGGAAAATTGGCATCGCCAACAGCTTCATTAATGACGAAGCAAGCATGAGGTCTACAGTTATCAATGGAGGATATTCTGAATGGCTCGCTTCCGGCAGACGATATGAATCAGAGAAAGAAGCATCAGAACGAGACCTGAAACATAATGCCATCGGCCGATAGCGGAATTTGCGCCATCCACGCATACAATCAATAATTCACCTGATTAGCAATTAGCGGAAAGGAGACAAGCGATGAACCGAATATTATCTGATAATTTTGAAATTTGCAGCAAATTCCGGGCTAATGGGCTAAGTAAATCTGAGAGGCAACAACGGCACGCCCTACTCTCCCAATGGGAGAAAACGGATTTTGAGAGTGGTAGGTTGTCCCTTGGTGAGATTAAGGACTTTTGGAATAACCATAATGACATTTGCTGGAACAGAATGTTTATAAACAAGGTTATATGTCCGGCGATAGCCGCTGATTTAGAGACTAGCGGATATGAAAGCGTAAAATTTTGTTTCACTGTTTCCGAGGACATGAGAGTTCCTGCATACACTCTGACAGTCCGCTGGCTATTTTTTGTGATTACAGCGGAGGTGATTATCAACCGTTTCAGTTGGCTGATATATTGCTCGATTATGAACCGGATAATGTTGATGCACTCAGATACAAGCATGATGCTCTCAAATATTTTCTTGAGTTCTCCA
>LUJP01000010.1:8295-22086 GCA_001689535.1 Bacteroidales bacterium M5 | reverse complement strand
TTGCCGATGCAGAATGTAATAAAAGCTAATATAATAAACTTATAATCAAATATTTAATGTGGGTATAATTTTGTTGAAGTCACGAAATAACAACAAAATCTAAAAATAAAGCTCTCCGACCCGGTTAAAACACGATTCGGAGAGCTTTCAACGCAAATGATGATTGAAAGAAATCATCGACCACAAAGGTAGTCAATAATTTTCGGTTTTCAAATATAAGTCGCGTTTCTCAACGTGGCTCTCATTCAATATATTATTAAACTAACTCACTTAATCTTTATGAGATAGACGGCGGCGTAACCTACGAATAATGAAACACAATGTGATAAACGCGGCTATTGCGCCGGTAATAGTGCTTACATAGTAGATGAATCCGCGTATTGGCTTTTCTTCAGATTCCGTATCGGTGGCGTTGTCTTCGTCACGTTTGGCATCTATGCTTTCATCGGACTGTGATTTATCTTCAGTCGTTATGTCGGCATCGGTTTTTTTGGTTCGATTGTTATTGAAGTCGATTCGCCCGGTCGTGATTGATTTTATGCCGCTGTGACTATTGGGAGGTTTCTTGCTCTCTCGATTCTTGGGTTTAGGCATCGGAGTATCGCCGGAAGTCTGCGTTGTGTCGGTTTCGCTTGTGCCGTCATTAAATTCAACTTTCGTAAACTCAATAACGGCATTGGTAATCTCGTTGATATTCTGCGAGAGATTGACGGCTTCTTTGTTCTGATTCTCGCTGTGACGGTCTTCGTGCTGTGATGATGTGATGTGCTGCTCGGTCGAGATTTGAGCGGTTTTCCGAGTTGTTCCGCACGATTCCGAGAGTGCTGCGATGAGCATAGCGAGCAAGAACGGCAAAATTCGGTTCTTAATCATATTTCAGTCCGTTAAAAGTGATTGCGTTGATGCGGCGTTTCCAACCGCGAATGAATTTCTTTTGCGATGGCTTACGAGCTACAATGTCATCGACAAATTTCAGCCTTGCGGCGTGTATCTGCTCGAATAGTTTACGCGGCTCTGCTGATTTGAGCGCGGCGAGTGTCTTTGCACCCACAATACCATCGGCAGTAACGCCGAGAATGCGTTGCGGAATTTTGATGCCGTTATTGCCGCTCGCCCATACCCAATCAACGAGTATGTTTGCGATAGCTTGATTCTCGATAGTGTCAGCTTGCCACTTATCCCAAAAGAGCTTTTTCATTATCGCTCTCCAGTCTTGATAAGTGATGTTTTTGAGGTCGGCTACTGTTGTTGTCTTATGACCTTGTGACTTGCGATAAGCCGCAAATGTTCCGATTGTCACACCGCACATTGTCGCGCCGCCGCTATCGTCCGGGTCGTTAGCAAAGCCGGTTTTCTTCGCTTGTTGAAACATTGCATCAAGCGGAAGCCCCAAATGTGCGCGGCTCAAACCGACTTCAAAATATAGCACAAAGGGTATGAGTTCTTCAATCTTCGCCATTGTTATCTTTTTTAGGTTCAACTTCTTCTAATGCTTTTTCCAAGTCGTGCCGCCCGGATAGTAACTTCCGGAAGTTTATGCGCCAAGGCAGTCCTTTATATTCAGCGTAGTTATTACCTGCGCTTGAAAGCTCGTTGAGATAAACATATAGAATACACGCTACCGAAACGACCGGGACACCAAAAACAACTCCAACGGAATGACGGCAAGTGTAAGCCACGAAAAGCCAACATCCGTAGTCAAGTATCTTATTCATCGTGCGGCGGCGCATACGCGAGCCTCGTATTTTTTCACCTCGTTTTTTTGCAGCCATAATGCCGAAACGGAGGTCTGCGAATATGAGAGCTATTGCGAAGCCTATCCACCATTGCATTGATATATAGAAGTCACTAAAGAGCGATGAGAGCAACGCTTGCGTGGCTTCGTGTAAAGACTGATGTTCCATTGATTGTGATAAAGTCGATTATAACGCAAAGATAGGGAAATAATACCTAATAGATACTACAATGAGCCAAAAAATTTTATTCTTCCGGCAATAATGCTTCAAGTTCGTTGATTTTGTCGCGTGTTTGCTGTCGTTCAGAGTGCAACTGCACTATGTCGTAAGGAAGAGTGTTGCCGAGCAACGATGCTTCATAACACTTAGTCACGCGATAGTCAGTTGATGCGAGCGAGTCTTTTAACGCCGCTATTTCAGCTTTGATTCGCTGTCGGTCAAACTTACGTTCATAGCGAAACTTGATGCAGTCCCCGGCATCGTAAGGTATAGCTACGATGATGTAGTTTTCATCATCTGAAATCATTTGAGATTCGTCTATCAGCTCAACCGGCTTCCACGATTCGGGCAGTTCTGCGATTTGTTCTTCAACCGAAACTTCAACGGCTTCCACTGTGCCGTCTTCTCGTTTGCGGTTATATATTGTCGGTTTGATTTCTATGGCTCTCAGATAGCCGTCTTCGATGTATCCGTATTCAGTCATAATGATTAGTATTTCCAACGTGATACAAGCCACGCTTCTTTTTTTGTAGTTGTATTCCCTGAAGTTACATATCCGATAGAGAAGACGAACATACCGGCATACCCTTCGCCAAAATCGTAATATTCGTTTTCGGTATGGTCATCGTATATACAATGCCCGGTTCGCGGTCTGAATCGCATATATCCCGACCACCATTGTTTTACAAATATAACTTGACCCTCGTATGGGTTTGCCGGAAGATACACCGTTGCGGCATCGGATGTATAACCGACTACCATAGTATCATTGTAGTTCAAATATTTAGTCACATTTTCCCCACTTATAGCCATACGATGCAGTATAAGTCCGTGTGCATACAGCTTGTCAAAGAATCCTCCGACTGCCATTGCGTTACCGCTATTGTACGAGCTTCCGTAAACACCCATTACGAGCGTTCCTAACTTATCTAACGACCATTCACTTTTGTTTACATTTGCACGACCAAGTCCGACAAGTGACGCACGGAATGTTCGCCCGGTTGTAGCCGACATCGCTTCAGTACCGGCACGGTTTGCGAATATGCCTGATGGCGACATATAGCTAACATCATAATCGGTTTTAGAGCGAGCTTCCACAGTTCCGCGTGTAGCGTCTAACGTGATAATTGCCCCTCGGCTCGATTCTCCAGGCATCATATAATCGCCGCTCGAAGATGAGCATTCGAGAATGATTTTAGGCTCGTAGATGAATGTATTGCCGCTATATCTACCGACTTGCATGAGGATTCGGTTATTGCTTGTGTCGTCAAGAGTTGAAACTATCTGACCGGCTTTAATAAACCAATCGCCGATATTTGCACCCTCTGCCAAAAGTAGATTAGTTGCGATGCTTTCAAAAGACGCTCCAAACGAGTTCCATTTAGATGTATTATCCGGCGCGACATCGTAGAACGTGCCAGCATCAATTCGGGCGATGTAGAATGTATCGCCATACTTCACCGCGTCCAAACGATGCTCGTTGCCGTAGTATGTCTTCTTGCTGTCATATTTTCCGCAGAAAACCAATACAGGACTTTTGCCGTCTTTTCCCGGCTTGCCGTCAACGCCGTCATAAGGCGTAACTCGTACCGGCGTAGCCCATTCGGATAACAATTCGTTTGTTTCGCCGGATATTTTGGCGTATGTGCGCCACATATATTGCAGCGTGTCGAGTGTCGGTTGCTCTACGCCCCAACCGCTCGGATTGCGAGTGTTTTTGGAAAGAGCCGGAGCGACTGTTTTTGAGCCATTCACGGCATATCTGTATTCGGTGAAGTCGCCGTTGAGTGCGTATCGTAACCAAAGCGTAGGTGTTGAGAATGCGCCCCACACTCCGTCACGCTTGTAGCGTACTGATTCAAACTCGTACTGACGCGAATATGTAACGCCGCTCGGATTGTCAGTCCAATCATTTACGACTTCCCAATGAGTAAAATTCGGCATCCATAATCCGTTTATTTGAGTTACCGGCGCAATGCCGGTCAAATTGTTGGTCTTGCATCTGTATGGGCGATTGTTGCTACCAAGTACAATATCGCCGGAATTGTATGTTTGATTGGCATTATACGTTTCAGTTGTTCGTGTAGGCACATAGTCATCTGTGTGTTGGTCGCTGTAGGGAGTGTTCGGTACTGTGTCAGTATCTGACAACAAATATATACGCTCCGTATCGGTCGTGTCGATTGAGAACGGCACTGGCACACTCCACACACCGACATCATCCGACATTCCGTTGAAACGACCTACCGACACCCAACAATTTTCAACTGTGATTATTCGATATTTAACACAATCATCATACTTTGATGTTGAGGAATCTTTCGCATATCCGACTTCTACAAAGTGACTACCCGGAGTCGGCACGTTGACATAGAAGATTTGTGAGGTCTGACCGCTGATTCTCGCTGCATAGTTTGTCGTGCGTGTCATTTCGGCATTGTCAAGTAAACCGAGAATGCCGAAGTCGTAGTTTTCTTCTGATGAAACAACAAGCTCGATTGCTACTGTCTGATTCGCTGTCCAGGTTGTGAAACTGATTCGGTTCTTTGTGAGATTGCCGTCAGTTATTGCTGGAGATACACGGAAGCCGTTTTTAACCGCGAATGTCGAGCCGTGGGAGAATTGGATAATATCTTTATCGGGCGTGTCGCTCCAACCGGCAGGCGAATTGCCAACCGGCGTTGCCGGTTTGTCGATAGAGTAGCGATATATTAGCTTGCTCCAATCGCCGTTTGTGCCTTGAGATGCGTATAACGACCAATACGCATTACCGTCACCGCCTGGAGTTCGCCCGGTACAATACGACGGAGCGATGCAAATATACATTGAAGTGCCTTTGCCGTCATTGTATGAAACAAGGTCACCTTTGTAGTATGTCGTTCTCGCATTCCAAACGCCGCGATAGCAAGGCACCGGAAATTCATCGCCGCTCTCGCTTTGCACCATAGTACCGTTAAGCACAAGTTTGTTATCTCCGTCAATATTGAAACGGAGCTTGTTGCCGAGCTTGAATGCGTTGGCGAGCATATCAAAGAAACTGTTGCCGTCTGCTGAAACAACCTTATCAGTTGTGACGCGACCGGGCAGAATCTCCGTGAATCCGTAGAGTGTCGCAAAGCTGCGTTCACCGTCATACTCGCTGTTTAAGACACCAACGAGCAAATGATAATAATTCGCTTCTTGCTTCATTCCGATAGCAGTAGGCGACAATAGGAACGAGCCTACGAGCGCGGTATTTGTGCGATGCACTCTTGCATACAGGTAATACAGCTTCGCACCGTCAGTAAGCTGCGGCGACTGATAAGCATTCATCTCCCAAACGAGATATTCGTTAGGCTTATGTGAGGGCGCGAGCGTGTTAATGCCGAGCGTCAGGTGTTGTAAGAATCCGTGAGGGCAGTTGAGTCGCTTCGTTTCATAGTTGTATGTGATGTTGAGGTTGACCGATGTTTGCGATGTTCGGCTCTGAATGAATCGGAACTGCAAACTTTCGTCACCGACAAGCATCTGCATTGTCCGTACCGCTATCGGGTTTATAGAGTTCGTGAAGTTGTCGAGTAAGGCATCTTCAAGCATTGACATTGTTTCCGTAGCATCGCGGAAACGGCGTTTTGTGAAGCGTATCGCGTCATTGTGCGATTCTTCAATTTTCACTTCGTTTTGGCTGATTTCATTCAGCTTTGAGGTGATGTTTGTGCCGTGAGATTCATTCGAGATAGTGATGATAGGCGCATACGGAGATGATAGGTTTTCTTTAATGCCTACGATTCGTATAGGCACACCGTCCGGCGCGAATTGTTCGTCAGTAAAGAGAATGTAGCTACCGATTTTTAGGCGACAGCCGATGCGTAGCCAATTCTTCTTTGTGTAGAGCGATTGAAGCTCTCCGCTAAAGGTGAATTTCGGGTTTTCATTCTCATACAAGTATCGCGCTGCTTCGCGGAACATATCCCATGATGCGCCGGATTTGTCGGCATCGTTGCGGATATATTCATTAGGCAGCATGATTCCGAACACGGCGTACCTGTCACCGGCTTGCGGCTTATAAGACGCATTCGGCATCGTCACGCCGTCAATCTCCTGCGGCTTGATTTCAAAACGCCGCTTCTCGTGGTCGTACTTAAATTCAAACTGCTTATCGTCACCGGCAAGCATTCCGCTCTGAAAGACGATTGTTGCCGTTTCGCCCTCAATAAGATAGTCGTTGAAATTGAGATTTGCCGGAATCGTGTTATCCACGAAGTCATACCAATTTTTCGCGGCATCTACTGTCACGACTGAAGTCACCTCGCCGACACGCGAGGGGTATATTTCCGAACAATCGAGGCTGTCTTCTTTTCGAGCTGAAGATATTTTGTCGTATCGCTCTATGAAGTAGCCGTCATCGTCTGCTTTATAGACGCGCCCCTCGTATTCGAGCGTCTGACTTTTGGGTAACAACAAGTCGGGCGCACCATACTTGGAGCGGTCTATATTTCGCGAGCCACCTTGAACGTAAAGACGCTTGACCGGCTTTTGTCCGCTCTCGGTAGAGCGTCCGACACCCGGTTTGAATCCGTTGCCTTTTCCATAGCCGAGCGGCAGGGGGTCATCTTTGAAGTATTCTACTTTACGGAGGTGAAACACCTTACCTATTATTTCCCACTCTGTATTGAACACTTCCGACACACTCTGCAACGCTGCATCGCAGTATGTGTGATTAAACTCAATCGTTTTTTCTGTTGCATCAATGCACTCTCCGACACTCCAACCGCCACCGGCGCGTTGATTGAGATTTTCAACTATTATCTGAACAAACTCGCGAGGCTTGGCACACATAGACCACTTCAAACGGCGGTCAACATTGTTTCGCACTTTGTATTCGCCGAGCAATTCGGAGGGGTCGCCGAGTGTGAGCGTGTATTCGAGCCTACGAGAGCCTTGCTTCTTGAAATTCTCCGGCTTGTTGAGTGTGTATATCTCGCCTTGATACTCACACCACGCGCCAACCGGGATTTCGATAAATTCCGGCATAGAGAATTTCAGCGTTAATGTCGGCTTCTCCATGAGGGCGCGATAGCGGTAAGAACTATCGTCCTCATGGATTTTGAGCGTCTTGTCATTGAAATGCAGCGTTACCATACGATTGAGTTTTTAGTCGATGTTTAATGATTCACAGTCCGCGTCAACTTGTGCCTTGATAGCATCTCGCTCGGTGAGGAATGCTTTATAGGCGTTGATAGCTGACTGTGCTTTCTCGCCGGATTTTGTGCCGAAGCATCCGAGCGTGGCGGCGTTGTAGTCGTTGATTAGTTTCTGCTCACGGTTATTAGGCCACATAGCGGCGATGACGGCTTCAAGAATCTTGTTGCTTGACACCGGCGACCATATCGTGACTTCAAAGCACGAGTATTGTTTGCTGCTCTCTTGTGCTGTGACTGTTTCGCCGTCAGAGGTCGAATGTTCGGTGACGGTCTTTTCTTCTTCTTGAATGTCCCAACGGTAGAGATAACTTCCGTTGCCGACAGCCTCCAAGGTTGAAGGCATTTCATCGTAAAATGCACGTTTCATAAAACTGAGGTTTAATTATAGTTTTGAGTAAATGTTTCGAGTTGCACACTTTCGCCCAGCCGAACCAACTGCAAAGACGCTGTTTATATTCGGCGGCCGATATGTCGTTACGCTTGTTCAACCGAGCGGCGGCACGGCAAAAATTCTTCTTTATGCCTTTACGGATTAGCGTCTGATTGTGATAAAAGACAAATCCGACAAAATCCAAACCTCGACCGTGTTTGTCGTTTCGATTCTCCGCTATCGGAAATACTTGTTCGTTGCCTTTAAGCGATAGTTTGAGCGTAGCGAGATATGCTTTAATCTCTTTGAGCAACGCTTGCAATTCTTCCTTGCTTGATGATAGAAATACCATATCATCGGCATATCGGAAGTAATACCTAACGCGCTTGACCTCCTTAATCCAATGGTCGAAGTAAGCGAGCATAAGATTAGCGAAGTACTGACTTAGGTAGTTGCCGATAGGCACACCATCCGTACTGTCGATTATCGTGTCTAAAAGTTTAAGCGTGTCGGCGCACTTGATTCTACGCCGGATTACTTGTTTAAGCACGTCATGGTCGATAGACGGATAGAACTTGCGTACATCAATCTTCAGGCAATAGCGTGTATTCTCTTTGTCGCGTAGAGATTTCTTGACTTTCCGCATCGCGCCATGTATTCCTCGCCCTTTGATGCAACTGTATGTGTCGGTCGTGAATACCGATACCCATATAGGCTCTAACACATTCATAATCGCATGGTGCAAAATGCGGTCGGGATAATACGGAAGTCGGAATATCAAACGCTCTTTCGGCTCGTAGATTGTGAATGTCGAATAAGGCGAATTGACAAACGCCCGATTCTTCAGTTGCTCGTGAAGCGCGATGATGTTGGCTTCACGGTTTTTGTCGTGAAGTCTTACACCATAGGAATTAATCTTGCCGCGCCTTGCCTTTTCATCGGCAAGTTGCAGATTCTCCAACGAGATTATTTTCTCATATAGATTTCCGATTCGCTTCATTAGCTTTGCTTTTCATTATTGGGGCTTTCGGCGGCGTGAATTGCTCCACGCTGCCTACTAACTCCGTTTTGAGGTGAAGTTTTTTGCCAAGTGGCAC
Source organism: Bacteroidales bacterium M5 (assembly GCA_001689535.1). Taxonomy (GTDB): domain Bacteria; phylum Bacteroidota; class Bacteroidia; order Bacteroidales; family Muribaculaceae; genus Paramuribaculum. The sequence continues at coordinate 13,481 of LUJP01000010.1, read as the reverse complement.
GGTCATTGCTCCGAGTTTTGAGTAGTTTTTTTTACCAGATTGAAAATCATTGACGGGACCTGACATTCGCATTCGTATTCGAGGGCGTGTTATTCGTATTCGCATACGCAAAACCGGCATTCGCGCTGTTATTCGCATTACCGCTGAAAAGGACACCGCAAGAGCAATCAACCTTATATCGTCACTCGAAGTAATATCGGTTGCCGGTGACTTTCAGCGTCACTCTGCGAGGAAACGCATTGCGCTTCTTAATCTCGTTAAGAACGTACCGAATATCACGCGAGTTGGTGAAGAACTTTCGTGCGTCTTTATCCGGGTCATCAAGATTCATCTTGATTTTCACGAGGACGCGATTCTCGCCAAACTTCGTTTTCATTCCCTCGAAGAAGTCACACACCCAAAAGGTTGTGTTGATTAGATTCTGCTGATTCGTTTCTTTGCAGTTGAACTGCTTGTTTGTTTCGTCAGCCGGGATTTGGAGGAAGTCGAGCGAGCCATCATCGAATCTCTCTTTGTTTTCGATTGTTCCTTGTTTATTTTCCATATTGCGTTGTTGATTATTATGTTACTTGTCGTTTTTCGGGGGCGCGGCGTGCCGTGTTACGCTTTTGGGAAAAAGCAAAGACGGGACCCGACATCCGCAAGCGCAATCGAGGGCGCGGCACTCGCAGTCGCAGCCGCAAAACCGGCAGCCGCGCCGGCACTCGCATTACCGCCGAAAAGGACACCGCGCAGAGTTTCAGCACTTGGAATGTTAGTATAGTGGTAGTCGCAGAAATACGTTGTCGAGCCTGCGCCGGAGCTTACAGACGGCATGATTTCGCCGTACTCTCCGAAGATTATCTCTTTGACATATCCCTCGTTTCGAGCTTCGTTGCCAACGTGCGAATAGCCGTTGTAGTTGCTGTCGGTGAATTTCTCCGGGTCATCACATACGAACACTTTGCTTAATCCGTCACCGGTCGGAGCGTTGGGACTGATACGGATATTGATGCCGTCAGTCCATTTCCAAATGTGTCCGAAAGGATTTTCTATGCCACGGTAACGAGGCACTGTAAAGGTGTCAATGTAGTCACCGTTTTCGGTGTATAGGTAGTAATCTACGATGCCAGACTTGTTGCCGTGGTGGTCTGTATACCCACATGGAATGAAAGGATAGTTTCCATTGAAAATGCTCCAACTGTTCCAATCCCATGTAGTCACGCCATCGCCCAAACCGCCTTGACGATAGCCCTCCGAAGTTAATTGGGGGTTGTATGCAGCTTGGCTGTTGAGCGTGGCATATTCGATAACGAATAACCAATAAAGCGTCTTTTGAGCTTCATAGGTCATGCAGTTCCATTCCGTGCTTCCGGCTTTACGATTGCGAGCGTAAGCACGGAAGTTTGTGCGACTGATGCCAGTAACCGGGCGACCGAGTGCCGAACGGCATGTGCCATCCCAAGCACTTTGATTTCCGCAGCCTCGGAAGTCGGCAGAATCGTTCACGACTGATGAAAGTTTGTTGCCGGTACGCTGCAATGCCGCTTCGTATGCCGATATATACATTTTCGGAACGTGATGATAGCCGGGCAGAGGGTGTTCGGAGATTTTCACGCGCTGTTTGTTGCCGCTTGTTTCAAACTTGCGGTAGTGGTCGGGGATTTCGACCATTACTTGACCGCGTGAGCCGTCACGAGTAGAGCCGAGCCACGATTCCGGCGGCAGATACTCGACAACTTCGCCGTCATCGTTGAGCAAGCATCCTTTCATGCGGTTGTGAATCGGGAGCGAGCGGTGCAAGTCCGCGTTGCCGATTCGGGTGCAAGCCGGAGATGATACGGTTTTATCACGCTCAATGCCATAGGCGCATTGGCTCTCCAAATAAGGGAGCATAGACGCGAGCGCGGCTTTCTTGCTTTCGCCGTCTTTGTCGATAACGTGAGTTACGAGATTGAACGGATTGGTGCCGTCAACTTCCGGCAAGTCTTGAATGCGTTTGCCGCCCTCAAACGCTGCAAGCATCTGAATAACGACTGCTTCTTGTGCTGATGTTAATGCCATATATAAATATTTAGAGGTTAGTTGAATAGGAAATTACCCGAAGAGAGTAACATCGCGGTATTGCGATTCTTGACAAATGCAAGTCCGGCGCACTTAACTCTTATCGAGATTGTCTTGTATAGCTGTGTGTTGCCGGTCGGTATAACGTGAATCACGCTTACACCCTCGTGATTTATCGTTATTCGACCGTCCGGCGCGACTGACACGGCGTTATTGTCGCCGAGATACATAATGTTCGGCAGCGAATATTCCGGCTGGAGCTTGGCGCGTATGAATATCTCGGCGAGATTTCCGAGTGTCAGCTCTTCCGGGTATTCAACCGTCATGCCGGTAGGAAGCAACCCAAGCGATGTTACTTGTGAAGCTGCGTCAATCAACGCTTGACACAGTTCCGTAGCCGAGATTGTTTCTTCTTTCGCCGTGAGTGCTTCTTCTGCGGCTGTGTTGGCTGCTATTGTCGCCGCTGAAGCTGCTGCGGCTTGCGTGTTAGCGTTTCCGGCTGCTGTGTTGGCTGCATTCGCCATTTGCAACGCTTGTTCCTTTGCTGCGTTGGCGTTTGCCGCCGCCGTGAGTGCTTCTTCTGCGGAAACGACACAAAACCACCATGCCTTATCGGTAACGGCATGATTCGTGTTGCCGTCTTTGATAGACAAATACGCGCCGTTGTTATGCGAAACGAGGTCTAAACGCTCGTATGTTGTCGCTGTTGAATATGCGCCTTTGGGCGATATTGCGACTTTTCCTAAGTCGATTGATAAATTGCTTGGCATAGCTTACTGATATATAAATTTTAAGTGGCCTGTATCTTTGTCGAGAATGAATTGATTTTCGGCGATTTGGTCTTGATAATACATTACGAGGTGCATATTGCTGTCATCAACGATAAATGACGGATAAAGCACACCACCTTTTGCGAGAATGCCGGTATCGACATACTTTTTGGCTGTTTCATCCCACTTCCACCAATTACCATTTTCGCCCATTTTCGGGGGATTGTCGGCTTGCTCTTTTGCTCGACCGGCTTGTTTGTCGGCTTCTTTAGCTGAATTGTTCGCGGTCGTAGTTGCATTATTGGCGTTAGTGGCTGCGGTATTGGCATTCTTCGTAGCTTCTGCGGCGGCTTTCTTTGAATCGTCAACACTCTTCGCGGCAGCGTTTGCAGCTTTCGTAGCGTCTTCGGCATTCTTCTTCAGAGTGGCGTGTTCCGTCACTCTATTTGATTCAGCGGTTACGCGAGCATTCTCGGCTTGTTTCCGGGCATTCTCATTATTGATGCGTGCAGTTTCATTATTCTTTCGCGTCTGCTCGTTTGACTGTCGTGTTTGCTCATTCGATTGCCGGGTCAGCTCGTTGGCTTCAATGGCTTTGCGTGACTTGTCGGCATTCGCGGCGGCAGTATTCGCCCGGTCAGTTGCTTTGTCGGCATTGTCAATAGCGGTTTCAACGCCCGATTTGAGCGATGCGATAGTGTCAGCGATATATTGCAGCGACACGCGGACGCTTCGGTTAAGAGCGTCAACGCCGATAGTCCACAAGCCGTTGAATGCGGTTGACGGAGTAAGCTCCGATATTTTCTTTCTTATTGCACCCATATCTATTTGTGTAGTTTCAAGTTAATTTCTACATCCTCGCTCTCCGGCTCGGTAATGACAATCTCTCCGTCTTCGGTTGCAAGTACGAAATAATTGCCGAGAGGTCGGCAGTTCGTGAATGTGAGCGTAGTGGTAAATTCACACCAAATCGAGCCATTGCGCCGAATGTCAAACTTCGTCACGCTGTTGCTCTTGTAGTGACATTCAAACTCATCTATCGGATTGTCGATATATAGCTTTCGCGATTCCGGCTTCAATACGACCGCCCAAAAGGAGTACCACCGTTGCCAAAAGTCTGCGATGCTCGGTGCGTGTATCAACAACTTCAGTCCTACATCTTTCGACTTATACATTACCCGGTCATTGTCATACACGACACCCGGCGAGTTTTTGACATTGACGGTCAGATTCGCCCTTACATTCGGGGCTTTCTCTATATTGTCATCGGTGCCGTCAAGCACATAGATTCCAAAGCGAGAAAAATCTATATCGTCAAGCTCATAGCCTTTCTGCTTGAATCCGGCTGGAGCTGTCGCATACGGCTTATGATTCAATATGATGTTGGAATCGTCCAAATCATCTTCATTGATGAAGTCGTTAAGCACGACCGGGGGGAAGTCATCTGCGAAGTTGACCGATATTTTGCCGAGGTGAATCAGAGCCGACCGCGAGGGATTTCCAACAAGTCGCAACTTGTAAGACTTGGAGAGTTCCGCAAAATGGAATGTGTGATATGATTTGTCCGACAGCAATTCAAAGAGATTGTCGGCCATATCAATTTCGGTGATGCAGAACTGAATCGCGAATGTCTTTGTGTCGAGAATCGGACTTGTGAGGTCGGTTTCCTCGCCGTCATACTCATCCCATTCGGTAGATTCCAACTTTTTGAAAGAGGGCATCTGTACGAGTGCCTTGTACCCGTACTGTTCAACGAATACGCCATATTCGGCGTAAGCGTCTTTGCCGTCTATCAAAAGTTTGTTGAACATCATAATACTTTTGCGTTGTCTTGTGTCATTATCGCGACTTGTGATTTTTTGTCATTCTCGATTTTCACCACGCTATACCCGGAAGCTATCACAGTAGCTTTCGCGCCACACATAAGGCAAACCGTATAGGCTGCGGTTTTCCGGCATTTCACTACGGCTGTGGTATCACCCACCAAAAAGACATTTTGGGTATCGGTGAGCGTGATTTCTCCGCAGTCGATATACACGCCGAGGCGTTCCGGGTTGTACGGCTTGAACTTGCGGAACGTGTCGAGCTTCGGAAAATCAAACGAGGTCATAAACTCTCTGCCTTGTGCCGAGAACATAAGACGCACCAATTCCGGGAGGTCTTCATAACCGGCGAACATCTGACACTCGGCGAGCTTCCGAGCGACATCATGCCGCCCGGCTCTCTCGCATTGAGCTTGCGCCTTTGACTTGGCTTTGAGCCAATCTTGCTGTATGGATTGTATTAGCTGATTCATTATGTCCTGATTTTAAGTCCGCGACTTTCGATTTCGTCAACGCTGCTTTTTATCGCTTTCACATCGGTTTTTACATC
>LUJP01000010.1:0-8178 GCA_001689535.1 Bacteroidales bacterium M5 | reverse complement strand
ATTCCTTTCTGCGTACCCTCACGCTCGGCATCGTCTAATGGGGCAAACCACTTCTTCCAATCTTCCGGCATATTCTGCCATACTTGCATGAAGTTTGAGCCGACTTCGTTCAAGTCTGAAGATAGAGAGTTCATCGAGTTTATCACGTTGTCAATGCCTTTGAATCGACCGTCAGAGCCAAACCACTTCGTCTTGTATTTGTCGAATATCTGCCCGATAGGTTCTTCTATCAGCTTCGATATAAGCATTCGTTTCGTGATGTCGGCGATAATGTCCTTGACGGTCGAGTGCCACGCTTCCATTGCGTCTTCGCCTTGTGCGGCAGCGTCAATGAATGCGTCACCGAGCCGCTTTGAAATGTCGGCAGAACTGCCCCCGATAATGTCCTCTAACATCTCGTTGATGATAGTGGCCATTTCGTGAGCTATCTCTTGAATTTGGCGTTGCCAATCTTCAATCTTGCCGTTGTCGGTGTCTTTTTTGTCGCGCTCTTGATTGATTTGCCGTTGAATCAAGATTTGTTGCTCGGCAAGGTTCTCAATCTGCTTGCGTGATTCTTCGTATTTTTTGCCGCCGAGAGCTTTGTCAGCGGTATATCCGACTCCGGCGTATGCGTCTGCGAGCTTCTGAATGGATTTCTCGTAAATCTCGTTACGATACACCATTTGACCGAGAGTGCGTACCCACCAATTTGAATACTGCTGTGTGGATAGATGCAAGCGTAACACTTCCTCGGTCGTTGCTCGATAGATGCTGTTTAGTTTCTTGACGGCATCGCCTACGCGCTCTTTGAATCGTACCGTGTCGGCATTGTCAAGTTCCCATTGCAGTTGGTCGATACGCTCTTGCAGTCGCTCGATTTCTTTCTGCTTGGATTCATCGTCATTGAACAAGCTCGCTATCGCTGTCGCTATTTGCAGAGCGGCAGAGATTACGGTAAGAATGATAGATGCTTTCTCGACTGTCGATATTGAGGTGGCGGTCGCTTGTGCGGTCGCTTGTGTCGCTGTTCCGGCGGCTTCGGCTGTCTGCGCAACACCTTTCGACACGCTCTTGCCGACATCTCCGATTGCCGAGATTACATCTCCGGCAGCGTCCACGACTTCATCAATGAAGCCGAGTGCCTTATCCATGCTGTCTGCAATATCGCCGGAGAATATGCGAGCGAGCTTCGATGCACGACCGCCGAGGTCAGTAACGACCGTTCCGGCAGATTTGAGCTGTGTCGCGAATGTCTTGTATGACTTCGTGACATTGTTCCGGGCATTCAACGCTCGTTGGTCTGCTTGTTGGCTCTTGGTCTTCGCGTCAGTAAGTTTCTTTTCTGAAGCTGTGACACGCTCGTTAGCGTCTGCAAGCTCTTGGCAGTCTTGCGCGAGTTCGCCGGTTTCGATTTGACCGAGAATCTCATTCTTTGCGAGCAATGCGGCTCTGTATTCGGATTCCGCACCGTTCAACACCGACTGCGCGGTGGCTACTTCGTCGAGTGCCGCCACAAGCTCGTCCTTTGAAGTTGATATGTCCTTGAAAGACTTGTGCAGGGCGGTGAACGGATTGCGTGATGCTATCTCGTTCTCCATTGCTGTTATTGCCTCCTGGAATGTCTTTATCTGCTCAACGCTCATGCCGTCTTTCTCGCGGTTAAAGTATGTTCTAACCTTGTCGAGAGAGTATTGCAATGACTGAAGCGACTGATTGCCGAGGTCGCCAAAGACAACATCCCAATTTATGGTCTTCTTGAAGTCTTCGGCTTTCAGCGATGCAAACGCTTCTTCCATTTTGTCTATTGCTTTCGGCAACAAGTCCGGCGCGATTGCTGCGACATTGTTAATCTTCTTCGCCCATTCGATAGTCAGCTTGTCGAATTTGTCATCATAAGAGCCAAATTCGTCTATTAGCTGATTCATATACTTTGTGCGGACTTCCGCGAGTTGACGCTCTACCGAATTGGCTATGTCAGTCAAACCTTGTGTGTAATTGTTGGCAACATCTTTATTTTTCAGAAGTTCAGTCACCCAATCTTGCAGCGAGCGTTTGCCTTGTGCGGAGTTCTCCCACGCTTCTTCAGTCGCGCCTTTCTGCGTCATAAATATTGCGTGTGCGTTGTCGCGCATAGCTCCGGCAAGTTCAAGCAACGATTGCTCCCACGCTTTTTTGCGGTCTGCTCCGTTCTTGCGTATCGTAGCGAGTTCTTTTGCATATCCGGCTTCCATGCCGTCAATCATCGCTTGCGAGATTGCGTTATTGGTGTCGGATATGTATTTCTTCACCTCGGCTTGATACTCGGCAAGAAGTTTGCGTTGCTCTCGTGCGGCGGCTTTCGGGTCGAAAGTCTTGCCGCTTCCACCTTTGCCGCCGGATTTCGGGTCTATGTGAACAACATCGAAGTGATTTTCTTTCTGAAATGCCTCAAGCTCTGCTTTCTGCTTGGTCATTTCCTCTTTCCACATATCGGCTTCGTCTTGCGCTTCTTTCGTGATACGCGCACGGCGTTCATCGTTGCTTTCTCCAAACCAACGAGCCGGGTTTATCCAACTTCGGTCAAATTCGCCGTTTTCGGCTTTGTGGGCGACTTCGAGAGCTTCAACGTATGCTTCCACATACTTGTTGAGCAAACCTTGCTGTACGGCTTTCATCCGCAGCATCTCGCAATACGCCGGGCCGCGTTCGGTCAATACTCGCTCCCATTGTTCGAGAGAATCATAATAGCCGAGAGCTTCGCCGTATTTGTCGTTAAGCTCCTTGACTTTCTTTTTCTCTTGTTCTTTCGAGCCGGTGAAATTTTTGCAAGCCTTGATGTTGTCTTCAAGTGCGATTTGCTCTTGAATGTAGGTCTTCGCGGCTTCTTCTTCGATTTTGTTAAGCTCTTGCGTATGCTTCACCGCTTCGTCTTCGGCGGTGCATAGGTCAACTATCCACGACACGAGTTCACCGACAAGAACGACTAACGCGCCTATGCCGGTCGATATAAGCGCGAGTTTCAATACTCGCATTGCTATCGACATTGCCTTTGACGCGGCAGTACCTGCAACCAATGCGCCGGTGTGAGCGTTTTGTGCCGCTGTCGCCGCGTTGGTGGCTGTCGTGTTAGTCGCTTGCGCGCCTGCTCCGGCAGTCGTTACGGAATTGTTCGCTTGCTGTGCTGCTGTTTCGGCTTCTGTAACTGCTGCATTCTCGGCTGTCGCTGTCGTATTGGCGTTCTGCGCCGCTGTCGCGGAGGCTGTGGCGGCAGCTTCTTGTGTCTGTGCCGATGCACTCTTGCCGATTAGCTTGTTCCACGTTTGTTTAAGCGAGTTGAGCGTTACGAGAGAGAATGCGGAATCTTTGTTTAATGTCTGCTGAACTTGCTGCAACCCCATTGTGATAGCCATTAGGGATTGCACTTTCAGCATTATTTCTTGGAGATGTTCATTCTCACCGGCGAAAAGTCCTACCGCGCCCTGTGCTGCTGAAAACGCGCCCGATAAGCCGGTAAGTCCCGATATTACTCCGGCAAACTGATTTTCGTCATTGGCAAATACGTTTCCGGCTGCTTGTATGTCGCCTTGAATATCGCGTAAGCGTCCGAGTTCTTCGATGATTTCACGATAACGCCCGGTAGTCTTGTCTATTTCACGCCCTTGTGCTTGCTCGGCATCTCGCAACGCCGCCGCTTCCATTGTAAGCTCACGAATGCGCTGGCGTAATGACTGTGTGGAATTAGCTTGTTTCTCGGCTGCGTTGGCGGCTGCAACTAATGACTTCTCGTTTTTTTGCAGTTCCTTTTCTTCAGCTTGTGCCGCCGCGATTACTTCTTTGCGAGCCGCGATTACTTCTTGAATCGCCTTGCGCTGCTGTCGTAGCTCTTTGACATATTCGCCGCGTCCGGGAACATTCGCGTATTTGTTGGCTTCATCCGTAACGTGGCGATAGGCATCTTGCAGTTCAACTACGGCTTCGTTGTTCTCGCGTATAACTCGCGCTATATGCGCGTATGCTTCGCCGATAGCGTTCAATGTCGGCGTATCATCGTGAAGAAATTTGAGGTCAACTTCCGGAATAGAAGACGATATGAGCTGTTGAATCCTCGCACTTTCCTGCTCAATCTGCGAAGTCACGCCGCCGACTTTCTCGGCCATGTGGTCGAGAGCTGCGTCATATTCCGAGGTATCAACCCTCGCGGCATAGGAAAGTCCGTCATTCGTGTTCATCTCGCTTTTACTTCAATTTCTTCGTCTTCGTCAAAATCATTGAAATTATCGGGGTTGTTAGCATCTTTACTATCGTCATATAGCGGTGCATCCGAATCGTCTTTGTTACTTGTATCGTCCGGCATCGGCATTGCGCGGCTGTAAAGCAAAGCATTCAAAAAGCTAATGTCGTAAAGCGCGTATTTCTCGCTTACGCCGAATATCTTTGCAACTCCAAGTACCGATGCCCATATACTGTCGTTCAGCTTATCACTTCCGCCTTTGTTGGCTTTAGAATATTTACCGCGCTTAGGGAAGTGATAGTGGCGAAAAAACTTGCCGCCTCGTTCTGCTTCAGTCGCTCGATTATCGTGTCATTGAGTACCGATGGGCGCACGTTCAGAAGTAGGGCGTTGGCAAGTTCTGCCTTGCGGTCTATCGTTTCAACGACCTTGACGCGGCGTTTGAGAAGTCCGAAAAAGCGGCGTTTCTCGATGAATCGCTCTCGTTTCTCGGTCAGATTCTTTGCGCCGAGAATCAGAATCGCGGCTATGTCGCCGAGCGGTTTGTAGTCTTTCGCATAGTGTGCCACTATGTCAAGCCAATGCGATTTGTCGAGCTTGTCGAAAGCCGGGAGTGTCGATATTGTTTCCGATACGAGAATCAGCGTAGCGAGCGAGGGGGGCGCGATTTCGTATGTCACGCCCTCTACCTCGATAGTGCCTACCTTTCGTTCAAGAATGGCGGCTGCGACTTTGCTCTCTATCGTAGTGAAGTTATTTTCCATTGTCAGATGCGTTTATAAGTCGTGGCACAAGTTTGAATCGAACAAACATATCCCTCTAATATTGAGGTCGCTCTAACCGTTAAGCTATTGCGCCAAAGTGCGAGTTTCACCTCCAACTCGAAAGGGCGTCTTTCCGCTTGTCAGATTGTTATGCTTCGCCGGGCGCGTTCTGATTCGCCGGGGCAGCGGCTTTCGCGGCGTTAAGGTCTGATGCAAACGTGGGGTCTGCCCAGTCTGCTTTCTTGACCCGAAACTTCTTGTAGAGGAGTCCGGCTTCGGTTTCGATGATTTTGAATGTGAGGTCAACATACGAGCCTTCTTCTTCGGAAGAGCCGGGGCGGAATTTGACGGAGCATTTAGGAGCTTTGATGCCCTGCGCCCCGATATTCTTAGGAGTGACCTTGACCGAAAATTCGCCCTGTACGATGTTGGTCTTAACATCGAGTTCGTCACCGTCTGTGCTGATAACTGCGCCGGTAAGAAGATGCTCGGTGTCGAAGTCCATTTCCTTTACGCGAGTGGTGATTGTTACTTCGGGTTCGCCCTCTTCCTCGGCTACGGTCTTGCCGCCGGATGCTTTCGCTGTCAGAGTTTCGCCGTCTGAAGTAGCAAGCGAGGTCGATTTGTCGTTTATCGTGCCAACCGAAACGAGCTGCGTTGCCATTGCATCGTTATCCCCGGTATGCCCGATTTCAACACGGCATTCCGACCATGACATAATGATTTTCTTACGTTTCATAATCTTACTGTGTTAATCGTTGAAATTTTAATCGTGCTACAATTAGATGTTGCTCTATTTTCTCGGTGAGTTCCGTTAATTTCGGAAGTCCGTCACACTTAATCAGATACTCGGTGTCTTCGCAATTCTTCACAAACTCAATAATCGCGCTCTCCAATACTCCGACTCTCGCTTTGTCTTCGACCTTGCGACCGCCGTTGTTGGCAATGTCAGGCACATAGATGTGAATCAGCATCGTGCCGGACTGCACTTGTTCGTCAGTCCCGGCAAGAAACTTGACAACCAAATCTTCGCTTTTAGCGTTGTCCGGGCGCATATCGCTTCGGTAAACGCTGCCACGAATTGCAGAGCCAAGTGTGCTGTTCTTCACGAGCGTATAGAAGTCACGCTCAAAATCTATTTCCGTTTTCGTCATTGTGGCGTTATATATCCTTTGAGAAGTTTGTTAAGTAGCCTTTCGGCTTCGAGTTCGGCAGATGCGAGTACGTTTTTGCCACGCACGTTTTCGACATAAGCGGCATATTCCATACCGGCACACACAATCAGCACTACGCCCCAAGGAAATTTAGATTGCAGTCGCTTTAAGAGAGCTTGACCCTCTGCAACGCCTTGCGCCCCATTTCCTTGTTTGCCGGAATACTGTTTTGTCGCGCCATGCACCTTGACTTCGCCGTCAACGAGAATCACATACCCGATAGAGCTTCGTAGATTGCCGGTAATGTCGTTGTAATCTCCGCTTTCACGCGCCATTTTGATGCAAGCCTCGCCGATATACGAAAATTGCTTAACGATATGCGCGATAAGATTCTTTCGCTTTATCTTCAGCGAGTGATACAGCTTGCGTGTGTCGGTCTTCGATACCAACACGCCTTTGTATTTGCCGTGTGTCTGCGTTGTCTTTGCCATTACACAACTATCTGAATGCGTCCTACGGTTGTCAGCGGCTCACGGTTCATCACCCGATATTCGCCAAGTTCTTCAGAGTGCCGGGTCAGCTTCACGCGGTCAAACTGTGCTGTTTCGTCATTCTCGATAAGCACGGTGAATGATGCCATGCGAAACTCGCCGTCTTCGTACTTGCCCTTGCGGTTGTCAGAGTTCGTTTTGATTGAGCAAGCTATCGGGTCACTCCATACGGTAGTGGCTTCGGTAGGCTCTCCAAACTCGTTTACTTCGCCGGGTGTGATTATCTGATATTGAAGTGTGCCGTTTGTCCTCATTCTCACCAAAGGTTAGTAGCATCATCAATAGTCCGTAGATAGTCGTTTAGTTCCTCGTCTGCGTCAAGTCCGTATTGCTTGCACCAAAAAGCGAGCGATTCTTTCACGGCATCTTCGCGAACGGAAGTTGATACGCCATTCTCGCTCCGGCTGCTCTCGACATAACCCATGATGATGCGGATTGCCACCCGAAAGATTGTTGCATCTTTCGGTGTGGCTTCCGCTTGTGGGTCGATACCCTCATTGAATAGCGCGAATTTGAGTGTCGCGCTATCCGGGTAAAAGGTATTCACGATAGCATTGCAAAGGTGGCTTAACGCTTCGAGATTCTTCACGGCTTTACTGTGCTACGGTTTTGAGGGTATAGATGCCGTTCATTTCGGTTATGACCGGCAGCGACTGTGATTCGGCTTTGGTGTACTCGGTATGCTTCGAGCCTTCTTTCTGACCGACACTCCAAAGCGAAGTGACGATACGGCCATACTTTGAGTACGAAACTCCCTCGTCCGGCTTCAGCTCACAATCCGAGTAGGCATTCTTGACAACGCCGAGTTCGCCGGCAGGTACGAATACGATGTTGTCTTGATTCCAAGGAGTGTAAGGAATAGCCTCACGCCCTTTCTGAATGCGGACAATACGGCGAATTTCCTCGAATACCGGGTAATTGTTTGTCGCCATAAATTCGTTGAGGTCGCGGAGAAGTACAGGCTTCGATGATTTGTCAGTACCCCAAATCAGCTGCTTCATCTTCTTGGTGCGGCACATATACGAAATTCGCGAGGGCGAAAGGAGAGCCTTTGCGAGTGCGACTTTATCCTGCGATGCGTCAAGTATCGCCTGAATGTCCTCGAAACAATCTACTGTGTCGATGTTTTCGAGTGTCCAAGCGGTCTTGCAGCTTGCGATGTTCTCGCCCGGCTGATTGAACGAGATAGAGCCTTTGACACCGCCCTCCGGGTTGGTCGTTTCATCGAAGACGAATTTACCCTCATTCGAGAGTGCGCCGAGGAAAATCATATCGAGCTTGCCGTAAACGGCATTGACTACGGTCTGAATGTCGCCCATCATAATGTTTATGAGGCGATTCTTTTTGTCTTCGTCTTTGATTAGATTGCTGTTGAGTAACGAAAGAATCTTTCGATAGGTCTTCATCAGCATCGGGAGCGTGAGTGCGTGATTTACGAGCGTTTCTTTGAGCGTTTCCACACCCGAAGTACCCATAATCGGCTCGGCTGCATTTTCACCGATAGTCGGTGCGGCTAT
>LUJP01000015.1 GCA_001689535.1 Bacteroidales bacterium M5 | reverse complement strand
ACAATCGTTATGAAACACCCTCTAAGTTTCCTATGGCATGGACCTTGAGCCTTGTCTCCATGCTGTTTCTATCGCTCACCACAAACGCCAAAGAGTACGAAGCCACCGTAGTGTCAGACCCCGAAGGCGCAATAGTCTATCTCAACGGGATGATTGTGGCGCAGACCACTCCGGCAATCATAAAACTTGACAAAAAAATGCTGAATAAGAATCTTTTATTTCGCTTTGAGAAAGCAGGATACGAGAACAAGACCGTGATAGTGTCATTTGACAAAAAGGAGATGAAAAAAAATCCCATAATATATGGCAAACTCGAAAGGGATCAACAGGCGGTTTTAAAGGCACAGGAAGCTGAAGAAGCCCGAAAGGCACAAAAAGCCAGGGAAACCGTATACCGACAGGATCCCACCATCCCTTCGGGGAATGCCGACGCAAGAGTGAGTCGAGATAAGGCGGGAAAAACAGGTATGGAACAAACCATCATCAGATGGTACTTTGATTCCGACCCGCGAGGCGCCCGGGTGTTCTACCGGGTGTTGTCCAATAATCCGGCCGAAGTAAAGAATACAAATGAGACCTATCTGACCAATACACCCTACGAGGAGACAAAGGGGTTCAGCATTCCCGGTCTGACATACGAAAACTCAAGAAATGTAACCGTTGAAATCAAAATTTCTAAAAAGGGCTATGAAGATCAGGTAAAACGTTACAATGTTCGTCAGGCTCTTGACCAGCAGGAAATCAGCGGATTTTTTGAACTGGTGCCGAAAGATGAGTGAAAAAGTCATCTATGATTTATACCGGCCTGGAGAGGCATTAAATCGCTAAAGACACACCTTTGAATAAAGGGATGCTGCTTTGACCGAAGCAAAGCAGCATCCCTTGTTTTATTATTATCCTGATAATTTATGGTGGATTATCCACGGCTTACATGCGGCCGTGACTATAATCTGACAAAGAAATAGCGGCGTGGGATGTTCATGCGAATTTTTTTCGCTAAATTTGCACTTTGATTGAAACCGCAGACTTATCTACGCACCGCATCCCACAATCACTAACCGTCATGCCCCTTCAGACTCCACAGAAAATATTTGTCTGTATAATGGCAGTGCTGCTGCCGATGCTTCCGGTGTGTGCCCGGAACGCCAATTGGTTCCGCGCCGACTCCTCGACAGTGGTAAGTCTGCTCACGTGCGCACCCGGCTCCATCATCTACGAACTCGAGGGCCATGCGGCCCTCCGCGTCCGCCAGGCCGACGGAACCGACATCACCGTCAACTGGGGCCTGTTTGACTTCAAAAAGCCCAACTTCGTCTATCGGTTTGTAAAAGGCGAGACCGACTATATGGCCGGAGCCTACCCTACAGCATATTTCCTCCGCGAATATATCGTCACGGGACGCCGTGTGACCCAGTACGATCTTCTTCTGACGCAGGAACAAAAAGCGGCTATACTCAAAGCCGTGGAAGAAAACGTGCGGCCGGAAAACGCCGTGTACCGATATAACTATGTACGCGAGAATTGCGCCACCGCCATCCTTGACCATATCGAGCGCGCTACGGGGCATCCCCTTGTCATGCCGGAGCGTCCCTCCGATCTTGCCGACGCTACCACATTCCGCAACGCCATGAGACATTACCACCGTAATTATCCCTGGTATCAGTTCGGAATAGACCTCGCCCTGGGCCATGGGCTGGATGCGCCCATCGACTCTCGCGAACTGGCCTTCGCCCCCGCGGCTCTCGCGGCAATGGCCCCGGAAATAACATCAGACGGCAAACGGGTGTTTGCCGACGGGGTGGCCCTTACCCCCGGCGAGCCCGAAGGCACAGCATGCGGCCCCACTCCTTGGTGGCTCACCCCGATAGCAGCCGGAACCGCAGTCGCGCTTCTGGCACTGGCGCTGAGCGTGCGCGATATTCTTCTCCGTCGTCTGAGCCGCTGGTTCGACTCCATCTTTTACCTGCTTCTCGGACTTGCCGGATGCGTGATAACGTTTCTGGTATTCGTTTCGACCCATTATGCAGCTTCGCCCAACTGGCTGCTGCTCTGGATAAATCCGTTATGCCTCGTGATTGCGGTGTGCATATGGTTCAAACGAACATACAAAGCGCTCGCTGTCGTGCAGTGGCTCAACCTCGTGGGTATCGCCGTGTATCTCGCGCTGGCGGCTTTCGGTCCCCTGCGGCCTAACTCCGCATTTTTTCTGTTCCTGACCGCTGATGCGGCAAGAGCGTTAACTTTCCTTATCATCCCTTCAAATGTCTTTTCAAAGAAAGCATAATAAAACCGCGCGGCGCATGGCGCTGCTTTCACTGCTGTCGGTTCTCGCCTCAGGACTTCCCGCCGGCGCACAGACCGCAACACAACGCACACCCCTCCGCCCCCGCATTCTGCTGGCGGTGACAATCGAAGGACTCTCCACCGATTATCTTGACCTTCTCCGGAACAACTTCGGCGAAGAAGGCTTCAAACGCCTTATGAACGAAGCCGCCGAATTCCCCACTGTGGATTACGGCCCGGGCCTCGACGCCACCGCAGCCATGGCGGTACTTTATACCGGCGCGGCACCATCGGTCAACGGCATTCCTTCGGCCTACGTCTACGACTCCGAGAAACATCTGTCGAAAAACGTTCTTACCGACACCTCGGTGATGGGAAACTTTACCGACGAGACCTATTCTCCGGCAGCCGTAAAAGTATCGACGCTTTCCGATGAAATCAGGGTGGACTCCGACGGCGACGGCTACGTCTACTCCATCGCAGCCTCTCCGGCATCTTCCATCATCTCGGCCGGACATGCCGCCAACAGTGCGTTCTGGCTCAACCGAAACACCGGAAACTGGGCCACCTCCACCTACTACAAGGACGTGCCGCCGGAGGTCACCGAGATTAACTACCGCAATCCTCTCTCTCGCCGACTCTCCGACTACAAATGGACTCCCGGCAGCCCGATGAACAGCTATCCGCTGCTGTCTATGGCAAAGCGCGCGCGTCCATTCAGCCACGTCTATCCGGAAAGCGACCTTCGCCGCTACGAACGCTACGGCACCTCCCCGGGCGCGAACGACGAAATCACCAACATAGCCCTCAGGCTTCTGAAGAAAATACAGCCGGTGACCAATGACGCTGTGAGCATGCTCAATGTCTCATACAGCCTTTCGCCCGACCTGCCTGAAACTCCCGGACGCGCCCGCGCCGAAATAATGGATGCATACATCCGCCTGGACGCATCACTGGCCTCACTGATGCAGGCCGTGGAGAAACAGTTCGGCAAAGACAATGTGGCTGTGATGGTGGCCGGACTTCCGGGGTCGTTCCACGACGGACCAGACAACGAGAAATGGAGAATACCCTACGGACAGTTCTCCATAAAACGCGCCGACGCACTGCTCAACATGTACCTGATGTCGAAACACGGCAACGGGCAGTGGGTAAGCGGATATCATAACCGTAACTTCTACCTAAACCATAAGCTCATCTCAGAGAAAAACCTTGACCTGCCCTCAATCCGGGCCGAAGCCGCCGACTTTCTGGGCCGCATGGCAGGAATCAGCACGGTCTACCCCATAGAATCAATCACCGCTTCACGGGCCGGAGCCGACCCTGAAGGATTGAAACGCAACACCACCCTGGCCCATTCGGGCGATGTGGTAATCGAAGTGAACCCGGGCTGGGAAGTGGTTGACGACCCGAACACATCGCGCCCCGGCGGCGTGACCCGCCACGCACAGCTTCCGGCGCCCCTTTTCATCATGGCGCCCGGCATAGCTCCCAGAGAGATAAACAAACCTATTGACGCCCGCGAGGTAGCACCTACTGTAGCCCGCATTCTGCGCATCCGATCACCAAACGGAGCCTCTCTGCCGGCTCTCGACATCAACAAACGCTGAGAGCCCGCTCTCCTTGGCCCAAGGCCGGAGGTTTTTGCCCTCCGGATTGGGTTATTCAGCTGATTTTTCATAACTTTGCAAACCGGAATATAATTACCGCATACATAAAATGTCATTTAACTCTTTTATCACCAAAATATTCGGAAACAAGTCGCAGCGCGACCTCAAGGAAATCCGCCCCATCATTGACAAAATCAAAGCTCTCGGCCCTGAAATGCAGGCCCTTACAACCGACGAGCTCCGTCAGCGCATAACAGCCGTCCGCGAGGACATCCGTCAGGCCACCGCAGCCGACGAAGAGGCCATAAAGCGCAAGAAAATAGAAGTGGAGGAACTTCCCTTCGACCAGCGCCAGCCGCTCTGGGACGAGATTGACCGCCACGACAAAAATATACTCGACACCATAGAGGATAAGCTCAACGAGCATCTGCCCGTGGTGTTCGCCGCTCTCCGCGAAACCGCAGCCCGCTTCGCCGCCAACGAGACGATAGAAGTGACTGCAACGCCTCTTGACCGCGAGCTCGCCGCACAGGGCAAGGACTTCGTGAGCATAGAAGGCGACAAAGCCATTTACCGCAACCACTGGATGGCGGGCGGCAACGAGATAACCTGGGACATGGTTCACTACGACGTACAGCTCATAGGCGGCGTTGTTCTCCACCAGGGCAAGATTGCCGAGATGGCAACCGGCGAGGGTAAGACACTCGTGGCTACACTCCCTGTTTTCCTCCGCTCTCTCTCAGGCCGCGGAGTTCACGTGGTAACCGTCAACGACTATCTCTCGAAGCGTGACTCCGAATGGATGGGCCCGCTCTATATGTTCCACGGCTCGACCGTTGACTGCATCGACAAGCACGAACCCAACACACCCGCACGCCGCGCCGCCTACGAATGCGACATCACCTTCGGCACGAACAACGAGTTCGGTTTCGACTACCTACGCGACAACATGGCAATGTCGCCGTCGGACCTCGTGCAGCGCAAGCACTATTATGCCATTGTCGACGAGGTTGACTCCGTGCTTATAGACGACGCGCGCACCCCGCTTATCATCTCGGGCCCCGTGGCTGTGAGCGACGACCAGCTTTACGTAGAGTACCGTCCCAACGTGGAGAAGGTTGTAAACGCCCAGCGCAAACTCGTGACCTCACTCCTTGCCGAGGCAAAAGCCAAACTGGCAAGCGACGACAAGGACGTGCGCAAAGAAGGAGCACTCGCCCTCTTCCGTGCCTACAAGGGTCTGCCCAAGAACTCCGCCCTCATCCGCTTCCTTAGCCAGGAGGGCATCAAGAACCTTCTGCTGGAGACCGAAGGATACTATCTGCAGGACAATGCACGCGAGATGCCCAAAGCCACCGAGCCTCTCTATTTCGTGATCAACGAAAAGAACCGCACCGTGGAGCTTACCGACAAAGGTATCGACGAACTTACCGGCACAAGCTCCGATCCGGAATTCTTCGTGCTCCCCGATATCGCCACCCAGCTCTCCGATACCGAACATATTGCAGATCTGGAAGCACGCCGCCAGAAAAAGGAGGAACTGCTCCAGAACTTCTCGATCAAATCGGAGCGCGTGCACACGGTCACCCAGCTTCTCAAGGCCTACACCCTCTTCGAGAAGGATGTGGAATATGTGATCGACGACAACAAAATCAAGATTGTAGACGAGCAGACAGGCCGTATAATGGAGGGACGCCGCTATTCCGACGGTCTGCACCAGGCCATCGAGGCAAAAGAGGGCGTGAAGGTAGAAGCCGCCACACAAACGTTTGCCACCATCACTCTCCAGAACTATTTCAGAATGTACCACACCCTTGCGGGCATGACCGGTACGGCAGAGACCGAGGCCGGTGAGTTCTGGGACATCTACAAGCTCGATGTGGTGACCATCCCCACCAACCGTCCTGTGGCACGCGTGGACATGAACGACCGCGTCTACAAGACCAAGAAAGAGAAATACAATGCCGTGATTGCCGAGATTGAGGAACTCGTGAAGAAAGGGCGCCCCGTACTTGTGGGCACCACATCCGTGGAAATCTCCGAACTCCTCAGCCGAATGCTCACAATGCGCCATATTCCCCACAACGTTCTCAACGCCAAGCTCCACCAGCGCGAGGCCGAGATCGTGGCCCAGGCCGGAAAAGCCGGCACCGTGACCATAGCCACCAACATGGCCGGCCGCGGTACCGACATCAAGCTTCCCGAAGAAGTGAAGCAAGCAGGGGGTCTCGCCATCATAGGCACGGAACGTCATGAGTCGCGCCGCGTCGACCGCCAGCTCCGCGGACGTGCCGGCCGTCAGGGCGACCCCGGATCGTCGGTGTTCTACGTATCGTTCGAGGACCAGCTCACCCGTCTGTTCATCTCCGACCGTGTGGCCAAGATGATCGACAAGTTCGGTATCGAAGAGGGAGAAATGCTTGAATCGTCCACTCTCAACAAGGCCATCGAATCAGCCCAGAAGCGCGTGGAGGAAAACAACTTCGGTATCCGCAAGCACCTTCTGGAGTATGACGACGTGATGAACAAGCAGCGCACCTACATCTACAGCCGCCGTCACCATGCCCTGCTCGGCGAACGCATCGGCATCGACATCGCCAACATGTTCTATGATGTGGTGGAAGACCTTGTGACACGCTACAATTCCGCAGCCGACTACGATGACCTGTCGATGGAACTGATGAAGATTCTCACAATCGAACCGCCTTTCACCGCCGAGGAATTCCGCAATAAATCCAAGGAAGACATCATCATGGAAATCCATGATGCAGCCATGGAGGAATTCAACCGCCGCAGCCAGAGAATTGTGGATGTGGCTCAGCCCGTGATCCGCGACTGCGTTGAAAACCGCGGCATGGAGGGACTCATCATCGTACCCATCACCGACGGCAAGCGCATGTTCCATCTCCGCGCCGACCTGCGCCAGGCCTACGACTCACAGTGCAAATCCATAGTAAAGGAATGGCACAAGGCTGTACTTCTGGTTACGATCGACGAACTCTGGAAAGAACATCTCCGCGAGCTGGACGCCCTGCGTCAGGAAGTGCAGAACGCCACCTACGAGCAGAAAGATCCTCTGGTAAGATATAAGGTAGACTCCTTCCACCTTTTTGAGGAAATGCTTTCAAACCTCAACTCAAAGACTGTGGCCACGCTGATGCGCGGACAGATTTACGTACGTCAGCCCGAACCCGACCAGACACCCCGTGAACCGGAGGTGGAGCGCGCCATGCCCGACAACGGCACCGATTATTCGCGCTACCGCACCAACAAGGAAGCAGTGCCGGGCGAGAATGCCCAGCGTCAGGCTGCCTCGGCGCGTCAGGGCGAGCAGCAGCGTCCACAGCCCATGAAAGCGGCTCCTAAAATAGGACGTAACGATCCGTGTCCCTGCGGAAGCGGCAAGAAATTCAAGAACTGCCACGGCCGCGGAATGTAAGAATAAAATATAACCTGCGTCGCCGGGCCGCTCCGGCTCCGGCGACGCATCTGTTTCTTAAAAATTACACATCTCTTATTCCCCGTCACTATAAGTCATGTCCCAGATAAAGAAATTTACTCCCATAATGTGGGTAATAGCCGTGCTGGCAGTGCTGCTGCTCGGAGCCATCGTATTCAGCGTGTTTCAGGTTACCTCGCTGAAACATCAGGTAAATGTGGCCCAGGCCGAAAACGAGCAGCTGCAGCTCACCAACGAGCAGCTTTCACTCTCCAACGAATTCGAGGCCATAAACTCGGAATTCCGCCAGTATGAGAACCAGGCCGTGCAGATGGCCAACGATACAATCCTTGCCAAATACACAGCCGCAAAAAACAAGGTGGAGCAGCTAATCAAGGAACTCAACAGCGAGAAGACCAAGAACGCCAAGAGAATCAAGGATCTCGAAAGCCAGATAGCCACTCTACGCGGACTGTTGCGCAACTATATAGCCCAGGTTGACTCTCTCACGAAGGAAAACGCCGGACTCCGCGCCGAGAATCAGGAGATAAAGAGCCGTAACAAGGCGCTGAACTCACAGGTAGCCGAAATTTCAGGCAAAAACAAGACCCTTACAGAGCGCATGACTCTTGCCGAGAAACTTAATGTGACCGGACTTACCCTCACCCCTCTTAAGAAAAACGGCAAGCAGGAAAAGAACGTGACAAAGGCAAAACAGCTCAAGGTTACCTTCACCATACCTCAGAACAATTCCACTCCCGTCGGCGCCAAAACCATCTATCTGCGCATAGTCAACCCCGAAGGACAGCTTCTGGGCAACGCGGGATCTTTCAGCTTCGAGGGCGGAAACGTGCCCTGCTCGGCCAAGAAAACAATTGAATATACCGGCGACGAGATGAGCGGCGTGACCATCTACTGGGACGTGAACACCACCCTCACCCCCGGCGACTATCTGGTTGAGCTGTTCGCCGACAACTTCCGCATCGCCTCCCGCCACTTCACATTAAAGAAATAAGCAGCCAGACTTCCGATGGATTTCAACTCTCTCTACGACGCAATCAACTCGGTGGAAGTAACCACCGCCTCATCCTCGTTCAAGCTCTTCCTGAGCATGCTGCTGGGATGCTGCGTGGGGCTTGAGCGCAAACGCAAAGGCCAGATAGCCGGCGTGCGCACATTCGCCCTGATTTCCATGGGCGCCACCCTTGCCATGATTCTCTCCATCTATGTGCCGCAGGAATATCTGGGACTGAAAAACGGCGACCCGGGCCGTATAGCCGCCCAGGTAATCACCGGCATAGGTTTTCTTGGCGCCGGAGCGATAATCCAGGGCAAAGGCTCGGTGCGCGGTCTCACCACCGCGGCAGGAATATGGATGGTGGCCACGATAGGCATGGCTGTGGGCGTAGGAATGTATGCCATAGCCATTATCGCCACGGCTCTGATAATAGTGATTCTGCTATTCCTCGAGCAGCTTGAACACCGCGTGCACCTTGGCGGCGAAAACCGCATAATCCGCGTAAAGACCGACAGCATCGTCACCAGCATAGACCCATACCGTGAGATAATATCTAACTTTCGCGGCCAGCTGGTGAACGTCTACGCCGAATATGATTTCAAGGATCCCTGCACACGGCTTAATCTGGTGACCATTCTGCCCGAAAACACCGACTACGTCAAGCTCTTTTCACGACTGCGCAAGCTCAACGAGACAACTGCAATATCTCTTGCTAATTCCGTTACTATCTGAAACAAATGCTGACAGCATCAATAACTGCCGCCACAAACATCAGCGTTGAAAGCCTGATTACCGACCTCGCTTTCATACTGATTCTGGGTGCGGTAACCACTTTGTTTTTCAAATGGATAAAACAGCCGGTAGTGCTCGGCTACATAGTGGCCGGTTTTCTGGCAAGTCCGCATTTCGAATATCTGCCGTCGGTCACCACTGAAGCCAACATCGATTTCTGGGCGCAGATAGGCATCATAGTGCTCCTGTTCTCCCTCGGGCTTGAGTTCAGCTTCAAGAAATTGCTCAATGCCGGCGGCTCGGCCGTGGTCACCGCACTGGTAATTGTAAGCGGCATGATGATTGCCGGATTCTCCATAGGGCACCTTCTCGGATTCTCGCGGATCAACAGCCTTTTCCTGGGCGGCATGCTCTCGATGTCGTCAACCACCATCATCATAAAGGCCTTCAACGATCTGGGCCTCACCCAGAGAAAGTTTGCGTCGCTGGTTTTCGCCGTGTTGATTGTGGAAGACCTATTTGCGGTGGTGATGATGGTGATACTCTCGTCAATCGCCATAAACAACAGTGTGGAAGGTTCCGAGATGCTCTACAGCATAATGAAACTGGGATTCTTCCTCATCATGTGGTTTGCCGTGGGGGTTTTCCTTATCCCCACATTCCTCAATGCCTGTCGCCGTTTTCTCAACGACGAGACCCTTCTTATCGTGGCTATGGGAATGTGTCTGGGCATGGCGGTGTTTTCCGTCTACTGCGGTTTCTCGATGGCACTGGGAGCATTCGTGATGGGCTCGATTCTCGCCGGAACAAGTTTTGCCGAAAGAATAGAGCATGTCACGGTATCGATCAAAGACCTCTTCGGATCGGTGTTTTTCATCTCGGTTGGCATGATGGTAGATCCTACCATCATAGCACAGTACTGGGTGCCGATACTGATTCTGTCGGCCGTGGTGATTGTGGGAATGATTATTTTCGGCACATTCGGCATGCTTATCACCGGCCAGACCCTGCGCATTGCCATAGAGTCGGGCTTCTCGCTGACTCAGATAGGTGAATTCGCCTTTATCATCGCATCGCTCGGCATGAGCCTGGGAGTGCTCGACCCCACGATTTATCCCATAGTCGTGGCCGTGTCGGTTCTCACCACCTTCACCACGCCATATTTCATCCGCATGGCCGACCCGTTCTACCGGGTTGTGGAGAAGCATCTGCCCCGCAGCCTGCAGTTCCTTATCACCCGCTATTCCAAACAGGCATGTGAGGAGAGCGAGACCGCAGTGCTTTGGCGCACCGTTCTGCGCCGCTATCTCTGGCGCATAGTGCTGTATTCGGTAATTCTCATCACCATCTGCATCATCACCCAGCGATGGCTTTTGCCTGTAATGACGTCGCTGCTTCACGGCTGGGGACAGTTTGTGACGGCCGTAATCACCATTGCCGCCATGGCTCCATTTCTTCTGGCGCTCTCCCTGCCGGCATCACGGCGCACAGAGCGCTCGCACCTCATCTCGGCCAACGCGCGCTTCGACGTGCCGCTTATCGTAATGACGATTTTCCGCCTGCTCCTTTCGCTGAGTTTCCTGGTGTATATCCTCTCGGCCATTTACAACTGGAGTGTAGGCATCACGGTCGCTATCGCATTCTTCCTGATTTTCATATTCATGATTTCCAAGAATGTGAAGAAACGTATGGCGGGAATTGAGAAGAAATTCCTCAACAATCTCAACGAACGCGAATTGCGCCGCAGCGGACGCAACAACAACGTGATTTCCGACCTTCACCTGGCGTTTATGACCGTGGGCTACGGCTGTCCGTTTTTGGGACGCAGGCTCGACGAATCAGAAATCGCCCGCAAATACGGAGCGTCGGTCGCATCGATCCAACGTGGCAATATCACCATTCCGGTTCCGGGCGGAAATGAACGCATATTTCCGGGTGATGTTATCGGCGTGATTGGAACCGACGACCAGATACAGGAGCTTTTATCGCAGGTTGAAAAGCCTTCCGAAACGAAGGAAACAGTGAACACTTCCGACATGAAACTCACCTCACTGCATCTGGCCGAAAGCTCCCCACTCATCGGAAGGACTCTTGCTCAAAGCCATATACGCGATAAATTCCACTCTCTGATGGTGGGCGTGAACCGCAACGATAAATTCCTCAACCCCACTGCCGACCTTAAGTTCCAGACCGACGACATAGTGTGGCTTGTGGGAAATCCCGCGGAACTCGCTCCCCTCAAAGGATAAACGATGCAAGAGAGTGTGCTCGGCTTGGATTGCATCCTGGTTTTGCATCTGTGATGCAAAATTATTAACTTTGTTCAGTTGAATTCCTCTATAATATTATGCAGCAGAAAATAGTAATTCTTGATTTCGGCTCACAGACCACCCAGCTTATAGGCAGGAGAGTGCGCGAACTCAACACTTATTCGGAAATTCTACCTTACAACAAATTTCCCTTTGATGACCCATCGGTTATCGGTGTGATTCTTTCAGGCTCGCCCTTCTCGGTTTATGACGAGAAAGCTTTCAAAATCGACATTGAAAAGATACGCGGCCGCTATCCCATTCTCGGCATTTGCTACGGAGCACAGCTCATGGCCATGGCCGGAGGTGGCAAGGTTGAACCTGCCGACAGCCGCGAGTTCGGACGCGCCATTCTCTCGCAGGTTGATGAGGCCAACCCGCTCCTGCACGGTATCGAGCCGGGCAGCCAGGTGTGGATGAGCCACGGCGACACCATCACCTCCCTTCCCGAAGGATTCGAGATTATCGCTTCAACAGAAAAGGTGCCGGTAGCCGCTTATCAGGTAAAAGGCGAAAAACGCTGGGGCGTGCAGTTCCATCCGGAGGTATTCCATTCGACCGACGGTCTCACGCTACTCCGCAACTTCGTGGTAGGGGTGTGCGGCTCGCGTCAGGACTGGAGCGCTGCTTCTTTCATAGAATCGACCGTGGCTGCTCTTCGCGAGCAGCTGGGCGACGACAAGGTTGTGCTCGGACTGAGCGGCGGTGTCGACTCATCGGTTGCCGCTGTGCTCCTCAACAAAGCCATCGGCAAGAATCTCACCTGCATATTCGTTGACCACGGAATGCTGCGCAAAAACGAATTCGCCGACGTACTCAGAGATTACGAGGGACTCGGTCTGAACGTGATAGGAGTTGACGCATCGGCAAAATTCTTCAAGGAACTCGCCGGAGTGACCGACCCCGAAAAGAAACGCAAGATTATCGGCAAAGGATTCATCGACGTATTCGACGAGGAGGCCCATAAAATCACCGATGTGAAATGGCTGGGCCAGGGCACCATCTATCCCGACTGCATCGAATCGCTGTCCATTACCGGAACAACCATAAAGAGCCACCACAATGTGGGCGGTCTTCCCGAGAAAATGAATCTGAAACTCTGCGAGCCGCTGCGCCTGCTCTTCAAGGACGAGGTGCGCGCCGTAGGACGTCAGCTCGGAATGCCCGAGCACCTCATTTCGCGCCACCCCTTCCCGGGTCCCGGACTCGCCGTGAGAATCCTCGGCGACATCACCCCCGAGAAAGTGTCTGTGCTTCAGGAAGCCGACCATATATTCATCCAGGGACTCCGCGATCACGGTCTGTATGACAAGGTATGGCAGGCCGGCGTGATACTCCTTCCCGTGCAGAGCGTGGGTGTGATGGGCGACGAGCGCACCTATGAGCGCGCCGTGGCTCTGCGTGCAGTTACCTCTACCGACGCCATGACCGCCGACTGGGCACATCTCCCCTACGAATTCCTGGCCGAAATCTCCACAAAGATCATCAACAAAGTGCGCGGCGTTAACCGCGTGACCTACGACATCTCCTCCAAACCACCGGCAACAATCGAGTGGGAGTGACAACCCCGCCTCATAAATCAGGATTCAATTAGTTGATTTGTAAATAGAGACACCCTGCAGGCCCAATAATCCAGCCTGCAGGGTGTCTGCCTATTGTAAATACACATAGGATGATAAAATGAATGCTAATATACAGGGATATCCACTCTATACAAAGATGTTGGAATCATCATAATCCGGACACATTCTTTGAAGGAACCTTTTGGAGGCATTTCTTGTTTTATTGGAAATTCAGTATTAAATTTGCAAAGCAAAAGCAAATTTACATACGCGCAATTCCCTGCGTATCTCAGGTCATTGCATCTAACAATGCCTGATTCAACTACCAAACTTCCCCCCTGAATTAATTTTATTCCGCAAGCTTAGCTAAACTACTGTCCTATCCACTCGTATTCTTGGATTCGTCAGGTTTAAAAAAGCATGCTTTTATTGCGGAACACGCACTGAAATTATAGATTTCTCTATTTATGTACACCATTGACGACCTGAAGAATATGCCCGTGGACCAACTCAAGGGCATTGCCGACTCCATGGGCCTGAAAAAAATCAATGCCGACGACAAAGACAGTATGGTCTATGAAATTCTTGACCAGCAGGCAATAAATGCCGCTGCCAACGTCAGCGAACGCACTTCCCGCGCACCCAAAGAACGCGTGCGCCGGGGCCGTCCTCCAAAAGCAAAATCACAGGAAAACGACGAAAACGCCACACCGGACACCCCTTCCGACACAAAAGCGGCACCAAAGCCTAAGACAAAGCAGAAAAAAGCCAAGAAAGAAACGGCTGAGCCTTCCCAGGAAGTAGAAAATCCGGCGCCTACCGATAATACTCCCCAACAAAAAAAGCGTGGACGCAAACCGAAACAGACACGTCCCGAAGAGGCTGCTGTAGAAGCACCAGCAACACTGGCAGTTGAACAAGGCGAAAACATTAATGCTGATATAGCGGCCGAAGCCGTTTCGACAAAAAATGAAGAGTTGCCGGTAGTCATCGCCACAGAGACTCTTCCTAAAAAACAAAACAGGGAACAGGATGTGAATGCGGCGCCCGATGCCGCTCCGGCTCCGGAGCAGGCACAGCTCTCACAGCAACCCGCCGTTCCGGAAGAAACCGCTCAGACCGAGCGTCCCCAACAACAGAAACGCGACTTCCTACCCCAGAAAGACACCGCATTCGGATCATTCTTCCCCCGCTCCGAAGGCAAACGTTTCGTTCCGCGTTCGCAACGCGAAAAAGAAGAGGCAGCCATAGCCGCAGCCACAGCACCAATCACGCTTGCCGAACCCTGGCAGGCTGAAAAGCAGCAACCGCAACAGAAAAACCGCAATAAAAAGAACAACCGTTTCCAGCGCCAGCAGGAACCCACATATAATTTCGACGGAATAATACAATCGTCAGGAGTTCTGGAAATAATGCCCGAGGGATGCGGATTCCTTCGCTCAAGCGATTATAACTACCTCTCGTCACCCGACGACGTATTCCTCACCCCGCAGCAGATAAAGTCCTACGGACTCAAGGCAGGAGATGTGATTGAAGCCGCAGTGCGTCCTCCACGTGAAAACGAAAAATATTTCCTGCTCAGCGATGTGCTGAACGTAAACGGACGTTCTCCCGAATTCATTCGCGACCGCATACCCTTCGAGCATCTCACCCCGCTTTTCCCCAACGAGAAATTCGACCTTACCGGAGGACGTTCATGCAATCTCTCCACCCGCGTGGTCGACATGTTCTCCCCTATCGGAAAAGGCCAGCGCGCACTCATCGTCGCACCGCCTAAGACCGGTAAGACAATTCTCCTAAAAGATATCGCCAACGCCATAGCCGAGAATCATCCTGAGACGTATATCATGATACTTCTCATCGACGAACGTCCCGAGGAGGTGACCGACATGAGCCGCAGCGTTAACGCAGAAGTCATCGCCTCTACATTCGACGAACCGGCCGAACGTCATGTGAAGATAGCAGGAATAGTGCTTGAAAAGGCCAAACGCCTCGTTGAGTGCGGTCACGATGTGGTGATTCTGCTTGACTCCATAACACGCCTTGCGCGAGCTTACAACACCGTTTCTCCCGCTTCCGGAAAGATTCTCTCAGGTGGTGTGGATGCCAACGCGCTCCAGAAGCCCAAAAGATTCTTCGGAGCCGCCCGCAACATTGAGAACGGAGGTTCACTCACCATCATCGCCACAGCTCTCACAGAGACCAGCTCTAAGATGGATGAGGTAATCTTCGAGGAATTCAAAGGCACAGGCAATATGGAGCTTCAACTCGACCGCAAACTCTCCAACAAGCGTGTTTTCCCCGCCGTCGATATCATGGCCTCCAGCACTCGTCGCGACGATCTGCTGCTGCGCGAAGAGACACTCAACCGCATGTGGATACTGCGCCGCTTCCTTGCCGACAGAAACTCCCTCGAAGCAATGGAATTCATCAAAGACCGCATGGAACGCACCGTCGACAACGACGAACTCCTCCGCACCATGGGCGACTAATCCACCCCTCTCCCATCACCATAAAAAAGTCCCGGCCACCCGGGACTTTTTTATTACATTCTCCTCCAAAGAACAACCGCCCTCAAAGCTATAAATCATATAATTCTTATAATTCCCATAATCACCAAAATTCCGATATGACTTATAATTCTTATAAGATTTATAAGTCACATAAGAAACATAAGCAAAATCCTCCTTAGCGCCTCTCACAGCTTATCTAAACTTAGATAGATAAGATTCTGCCAAATCTCTCCTTCTTAGCTCTCAGAGGCTTTATAAAACCAATCTGGCGCCCCTCTGCTCTAAGCTCCTCCCGCAAGAACTCCGATTATTCAAATTACTCCAATAGCCCCAATAATTCCAATTACTCCAATTAACGGGTCAATGTGAAAAAACAGTTGAAGTGTTAAAAACTATCCGTAAGGATTTTTTTAGACCGATAGTTTGAAAAGCCGG
>LUJP01000086.1 GCA_001689535.1 Bacteroidales bacterium M5 | reverse complement strand
GTTTGTTCTTAGTCTTGATATTTGCCATAGTAGTTTCTTTTCTACAAATTTACCTATACTAACGCAAAAGGTAAAATTGGGTTAAAGAGTCTTTAACAGTCACTACTGTCCACTAAAAATGGACAGTAGTGATGCAAACTATATATAAAGGACACTCTTCTGTCGAAAGAGTCCTGTCCGATTCTCATGATGCCTTATTGAATATTGGGTATCTCGTATTGGCTAATTATCTCATTATAGTATTCTTGTTCATTTGCCTTTGGCGGAAAGGAGGCAAGCGATGAAAAAGCCAATAAGGGGAAAAGCACATTTCAAGACTTTCCCTATAAAAATGTCATTAGTGAAAGTACATTTCAGTTTCTGTTTGTGCGTTTTGATATATGCTTTATCAACTCCGATTTTAACAGTTATTCTGAAACATCATGGAAGCCGATGTAATGGCACAATAACAGCAAATGAGTCATCATTGGTTCACAGATGGACTTCCAATAATTATCTGTATGAATTTAAAGTAGGAGATAAAACTCATACGGGTAATTCGTTAATAAAAGTAGGGAATAACGACAAAAAAGGAGATACGATAAGTGTGTTATATTTTGAGTTTTTCCCATCTTTTGATAGACCTGTAACCTTTTACGAAGATAAACAAATGGATTATAGGCTGATTCCACCTCAAACCCTCTCAATATTCTAATAATGCCGACCTTTCGCGACATCAGAAACCTCATTGAGTGTACGGCGATGTATGAATTATTATACTGAATTATGGTTCTAACAGAAGACGAACTATCTTTGATAGAATTTGCAAAAGAATATATCTATACTTTCCTTTCTGAATTTGGAGAGTTTTTGCCATTTGCTGTAATTATGGAAAATGGTGAGGTCATCCCTTTAGAACCTGAGGAAAACGATCAATCTTCTTCACCAACAGAGTTGATAAAT
Source organism: Bacteroidales bacterium M5 (assembly GCA_001689535.1). Taxonomy (GTDB): domain Bacteria; phylum Bacteroidota; class Bacteroidia; order Bacteroidales; family Muribaculaceae; genus Paramuribaculum. The sequence goes on along the minus strand of LUJP01000086.1, from coordinate 13,454 downwards.
ATTTATAAGAACTATTTTAATGAAGAACGGGAAAATAACAATGAATATCAATTAGGACTTATATGTATCGATATATTAGTTCATACCCCAATGTAAAACAATAAGCGAACTGGGGTTGAATATCTTTTGTTTGGCACCAACTATATTAAAAAAATAGTTCAATATTATAAAACTTTTGACCAATAAGGCTATATCGTTCGAGGAAATGGTGGGTTGGAATTCGTAAGCGCAGGATGCGCGAATTTTGTCCAACCGGTTGCGTCAGCTACCGGAAAGCAGATGTAATCCCCCTCCGCGAGGCAAGCCGCGGAGCGTGCGCGCCTCGCCTGCCGCGAAAGCATGGGATTGTTTCCGGAAACGCAAAATTGAAACACAAAACAGCGACAAAAACACACAGAGCGTTTGGTGATTACGGAGAAAATGGCTAACTTTGCGGTCGCTTTTCGAGCATTTCCCCTCGTGTGATGGGAAATTAAGAAGCATTCTTAATTTTTAGTAACACATTTAACTATTATCATCCAATGAAAACATTCCAGCTTGCAGCCGAACCCCGTACGGCTCTCGGAAAGAAGGCAGCCAAAGCCCTTCGCGAAGAAAACAAGATCCCCGTGGTTCTCAACGGCGGCGAAATTTTTGACCTCCCCTACACCGGCACCCTCAAAGAGGGCGAGAAAGTAGTGGAGATCGGCAACGGCAAAGGCCTCATCACAACCGACCTCGCTGTTACTCAGGACGCAGTACGCAAGCTCGTCTATACTCCCGACATCTTCGCTATCGAACTTGATGTTAACGGCAGCAAGCGCATGGCCGTTCTCAAGGACATCCAGTTCCACCCCGTAAAGGACACCATCCTTCACATCGACCTTCTTGAGGTAAACGACAAGAAGCCCGTGACCATCGAGGTGCCCGTGAAGATCGAAGGCCATGCCGAAGGTGTGAAAGCCGGTGGTAAGCTCACCCTCTCCATGAAGAAGCTCCGCGTGAAGGCCGTTTACACCGAAATCCCCGAACGCATGATCATCAACGTTGACAGCCTCGGCCTCGGCAAGACCATCCAGATCGCCGACCTTCACTTCGACGGCCTTGAGCTGATGAACGCCAAGAACGCCGTGGTTTGCGCCGTACAGCTCACACGTGCCGCCCGTGGCGCCGCAGCTGCCGCCAAGTAAGAGAGGATTCCTCTGACTCTTACAGCTCGCTCACAACATTCACTTCCATAAAACATTATGAAGTATCTGATTGTAGGGCTGGGCAACATCGGACCCGAATATGCAGGCACACGCCACAATATAGGATTCAGGATATTGGATGCCTTCGCCGAGGCATCCAATATTTCTTTTTCCACCGAACGCTACGGCGACGTGGCCCACATGCGCCTCAAAAACAAACTTCTGGTCCTGCTCAAGCCTTCCACCTATATGAATCTCAGCGGCAACGCAGTCCGCTACTGGAAAGAGAAAGAAAACATTGCCACCGACCATATTCTGGTGCTGGTGGACGACATAGCGCTGCCATTCGGCGCCATCCGCATAAAACACTCCGGCTCCGACGCAGGCCACAACGGCCTGAAAAACATAGCCCAGATGCTCGGCACGCAAGCCTATCCGCGCCTGCGCTTCGGCATAGGCAACGATTTCCCCCGCGGAGCGCAGATTGACTATGTGCTCGGTCACTTCACCCTCGACCAGCGCCAGATGCTTCCGGCGCGCGTTGACGTAGCCTGCGAGGCTATCCGCACTTTCTGTCTGGCCGGAATCAACACGGCTATGAACACCTACAATAACAAATAACACTCCACGAGTATGCCTAAAAGTGAAGTAAGAATCGACAAATGGCTATGGGCAGTGCGCGTATTCAAAACGCGCACCGTAGCTTCGGAGGCATGCAAAAAAGGCCGCGTGATGATTGGCGACGCCGTTGCCAAGCCTGCGCGCACCGTCAAGGTGGGCGATGTGGTGAAGGTGCGCAAGCCGCCGGTCACATACTCCTTCAAGGTTCTCGCCCTCACCGAAAACCGCCTCGGCGCGCGTCTGGTGCCCAAATACATGGAGAACGTTACGCCCAAAAGCGAACTCGACCTGCTGGACGTGGTGAGAATATCCGGCTTCATCGACCGCCGGAAAGGCCTCGGACGCCCCACCAAACGCGAGGGACGCGAGCTTTCCCGCTTCACATCCGAACAGGCGTCGGACGGCTGGGACTTTGATTTCGATTTCGACGAGGACGACTTCGACGACATCGACGAAAATGCCGCCGGTCCGACTTTTTCCGGCCCCGGCCGCTGATTCTCCCCACAGCTACAGTCATGGCGATGACGGCTTAAACATTAATAACTCCGCAGACGTTAAAACGTAGACACATTCCTTGACTGAAGGAGCGTGTCTGCGTTATTTTTTACCTCAAACGGCCGCCTCTGCTTCATGTCTCCCTCATCACCTACAGGCAACCCTATCGCCCTGCCTCCGCAGGATGTCCCCAGCCACCCGCTCTCCGATCTCCTGCTCCGCAACATCGACAAAGCTCTCGATGCCATAGGCCTTCACAATTACCCCACTATAAAAGAGATAATCTACGTGCTGGCAATCGTAGGGCTGGCGTTTCTCATCGGATGGGTGTGCCGCATTTTCCTGCTGTGGCTTGCACGGCTGTGCGTGCGGATGAAGAACACCGACACCGGCCACGCTCTGCTCGACGAGCACGTGCTCACCCGCTGCTCCCATATCATCCCGCCCATTGTCATAATGATTCTTACACCGTTCGCACTGCAGTCAGGCAACTATGCCGGACACATAGTGGTGAAATGCATGATAATCTACGTGATGGTGGCTTTCGCCATAGCCATAAACACGGTGCTGGCCTTCATCTGGAAAAGAATCGACACCCGCGACAACACCGCCAAGCATCCCCTGCAAGGAGTGCTCTCGCTCGCCCAGGGCGTGGTGTGGATAGTAGTCACAATAATTGGGGCCGCGCTGGTGCTCGACAAATCCCCTCTCTCGCTTCTTGCCGGACTCGGCGCGTTTGCAGCCGCCCTTATGCTCATCTTCAAGGACAGCATCCTCGGTTTCGTGGCGGGAATTCAGCTCAGCGACAACGATATGGTGCGTGTGGGCGACTGGATTGTAGTCCCCTCCACCATAGCCAACGGCATAGTGGTGGATGTGTCGCTCACCACCGTCAAGGTCCAGAACTGGGACAACACAATCGTGACTCTTCCGCCCTACATGCTCGTCAACTCCTCGTTTCAGAACTGGCGCGGAATGAGCGACAGCGGCTACCGCCTGATATCACGCTCCATCCTGGTTGACACCGACACGGTGCGTGAGCCCGATGCCGACATGATAGCGGAAATATCAAAACTCCCCGGCATGGCCGACTTCATAGCCACCACGCAGAAAAACGGCATAAAATACGATCCCGGAGTGGCATGCGTGAACGGCACCGCATCGACCAACCTCGGTCTGCTACGCGCCTATCTCTGCATATATCTGCTTCACCATCCCCTCATAGGCACCACCCAGCAATTGTTGGTAAACCTCCTTCAGCCTACCGAAAACGGCCTCCCCCTACAGATATACTGCTATACAACAACAGCCTGGACCGCCTATGAGGCGGTCCAGAGCGAAATTTTCGAACATGTAGCGGCTGTAGCGCCTAAATTCGGGCTTCAGATATTCAATGCCCCCTCGGGGATTGATCTCACCAATGCCCTCGAGGCTCAGAAAAGATAAGCCACGCGGATATCCATCACGCGGTTTTTGGCGCTGTAGTCGGTAAGAATCTTTGCCTTTGTAGCGTAGGTGAGGCCTAAATTGTAATTGAAACTCACCTGCCATTTACGCTTGATTTCGGCGCCGATACCCATGTCGAGGCCCAGTACGCCGAACGCATTGTCCATAGCCTCCATACGACTGTGGGCCACAAGCATACCTATCGACGGGCCTACATAGGCAAAGGGCGCCAGATTATCCTCAAAACCGTTCAGGCGGGTGTATTTGAATCGCAGGTGAATGGGAATCACAAGGTAGTGCATATAATAGCGCTCGTTGCCATAGCCCTGGTCGGCCCACATAGGCTTGCTTCCGAGATCCATCTTGGCTCCGCGCATCTCATATTTCAGCCCCAGGTCCATACCGAATCCGATACCGGCAAACATCATCTCACCGAGGACACCGGCCGAAAACGAAGGCACCTTCTTGATATCAACCAGATCCTGCTTGAAATGCAGATTTGATATACCGCCACCGATAATCGGGCCATAGCGGAATTCGGCCTTGACTGAAACAAACACAAGCAGCACGGCTGCCATTATGGCGAAAACTCTCTTCATCGCATCTAAGTTTTTGATTTTAGTAATGTTTAAGGCGGCGCAGCGTAGAACAGCATGCCGTCGACGGGCAAAGTTACTAAAATTTTTTATCCGACACACAATGCTGCCTTTGATTACGGCATACTATCTCAGAAATTATGATTACTTTTGCATGTGGGGAGCGAAACCTCGGCCTCGCTCCGCCACATTGACAGTAACCAGAATAAAAATCAAATAAGACTATGGCTAAAAAAGCTTTACTCATGATTCTTGACGGATGGGGCATTGGCAACCATTCCAAAAGCGACGTGATTTTCTCCACACCCACTCCCTACTGGGACACCCTTCTGAAAGATTATCCCCACTCTCAGCTTCAGGCAAGCGGCGAGAACGTCGGTCTGCCCGACGGCCAGATGGGCAACTCCGAGGTAGGACACCTCAACATCGGTGCCGGACGCGTGGTCTATCAGGACCTCGTTAAAATCAATAAGGCCTGCGCCGACGGCTCGATCCTCGAGAATCCCGAAATAAAGAGCGCTTTCTCCTACGCAAAATCCACCGGAAAGGCAATCCACTTCATGGGCCTTACCTCCAACGGCGGCGTTCACTCATCGCTCGACCATCTCTATGCTCTCTGCGACATAGCCAAACATTACGGCCTTGAGAAAGTCTACATCCACTGCTTCATGGACGGCCGCGACACCGATCCCCGCAGCGGCAAAGGATTCATCGAGGAGCTGCAGGCCCACTGCGACAAATCGGCCGGTGTGATCGCTTCCATCGTGGGACGTTATTACGCCATGGACCGCGACAAGCGCTGGGAGCGCGTCAAGGAAGCCTACTACCTCCTTGTGAGCGGCAAGGGCGTTCAGGCCACCGACATGGTCAAGGCCATGCAGGACAGCTATGATGCCGACATCACCGACGAATTCGTAAAACCCATCAACAACTCCACCGTCGACGGCACCATCAAGGAAGGCGACGCTGTGATTTTCTTCAACTACCGCAACGACCGCGCCAAAGAGCTCACCACCGTCCTCACCCAGCACGACATGCCCGAAGCCGGAATGATGACTATCCCCGGCCTCCAGTATTACTGCATGACTCCTTACGACGCTTCATTCACAGGAGTCCACATCATCTTCGACAAGGAAAACGTAGGCAACACCCTCGGCGAATATCTCTCGAAGCTCAACAAGAAGCAGCTCCATATAGCCGAGACCGAGAAATACGCCCACGTGACATTCTTCTTCAACGGTGGCCGCGAGGCTCCTTTCGAAGGCGAGGAGCGCATCCTTGTCGCATCGCCCAAAGTCGCCACTTACGACCTCAAGCCCGAGATGAGCGCCTACGAGGTGAAGGACAAACTCGTTGAGGCCATCCGCTCACAGGAGTACGACTTCATCGTTGTCAACTACGCCAACGGCGATATGGTAGGCCACACCGGAGTATACGAGGCTATCGAGAAAGCAGTGAAGGCTGTCGACGAATGTGTGCGCGACACCGTGGAAGCCGCCAAGGAATCGGACTACGAGGTAATCATCATCGCCGACCACGGCAATGCCGATAACGCCATCAACCCCGACGGCACTCCCAATACCGCCCACTCACTCAACCCCGTTCCCTGCGTCTACGTCACTTCCCGCAAGGATGCACATGTGGAAAACGGACGTCTGGCCGACGTGGCTCCCACCATTCTTTCCATCATGGGCATACCTCAGCCCGAGGAAATGACCGGCCACTCGCTCATTGACTGATCTCCCGCTTCCGGGACATCCCGATAAAAAAAGACCGGAGGGCAAAACGGATTCGTTCCGCTTTGCCCTCCGGCTTTATTAATGACTTTCGAAAATTATTCCATAAACATCTTCACGCGGTTCCAGCGGCCGTCGAGTGCGTCGGGCACGCAGTCAACCTCTTCAGGCTGCTTCATGTCGGCCCACTGCGATTGGCTCCAGATGAACGGCAGATGACGCACGTGTGCTGTGCCATACTTCATCCAGAACGAGGTCTTGGTGCCGGTAATCGAAGGTTTGCGGCTTAGGTTGGCAAGCACTTCCTTTATCATGTCGGTAGAGCAAGCCTTGGCGTCCACCGAACCGTCGGGGCGTGTGCGGTGCATCTCGGTAGTGCCGTAGCCCAGGTCCCAGCGTCCGTAGATTGAAAGCGGCTCACGGTCCTCTGTGTAAGTGATAAGGGCTTTGGCCGAATCAATATCCGTAACGGTGTCTATGCGGTCCCAGAGCTGGTTACGGCGCATCGGGCGCAGGTTCATGCTTTCGAGCTCGTAGCCCACCCACCAGTTTATAGGCTGGTTAACACCGAAAATATGGGTAGGAGTAATCAGATGGTGGTCATAGTCCAGGAATGTAGGCTCATATCCGGTGGAGTCGGTCTGCTTGATGGTCTTGCCGTCGCAGACAAAGAGCACCGTACGGTTATAGCTCATCTCCACAAGGCCTATCTCGCCGGTATTGGCATCAACCAGATGATAACCGTTGAGGTATGTGCCTGTGTTGTCGAGCTTGCAATAATCGTAGAACTCCTGGATGGTGTGCGAGAACTGCTCGGCAGCTGCCGAACGGTAGGTAAGCCATATTCCCAGCACCTTGGTCTTGTCGTAAAGGTCCACGTGGGTGGTTTCGTTGAAGCCTATGCCGTTGCCGTTGAAGCCGAAATCGGTATTGGAACCGAACTGGCCCTGGCAGTTGGCGTTCTGCGTCACGAAGTCTTCGCCTATGCAGTAAGTCACGGCGCACGACTGGGCCCAGAAGCAGCACCAAGAATTGTGTGTCCAGAAAGTGTTTCCGTCAGGCATCATCTTGGTGAATGCCGTGCAGTGTTCGGGTTTCTCGCGGCCTTCATTGGAAGAACCAGCGCCTTTCGTTCCTTCTTTCTTTGCCGTGCCGTAACCCATCACCAGACCTATCTTGTCGCCTATGCAGTCGAAGAGATCATACTGTGAGTTGATGAAAATCACATCAAGGAACGAAAGCGGAGTATCACCGGCACCGAGTTTGCTCTGCTCGGGGCCATAGGATGAAAGAGCCAGGTCGGCGTAGCCCACGTTCTTGCGGGGAACGGCGCCTACGGCACCCTCGTAGATTCCGAGCTGACGGAACATCAGACGGGCTATTTTCTCTACCATCGGGTCGTCCTTGCGCTGGGCAACCCAGTCGCAGGTATAATTATAATTCTGGATGATAGTCTCGGCGGCCGCGGTGAGATACCCGGGCTTAACTTCCACCGAAATGGCATCCTGAGGTGTTGAGCCTACCAGAAAGTTCTTCCAGGAGTTATTGCGGGTGACGAGAATGAGTTCGCCTGTCTGCACCTTTCCCTGAACGTAGCCGGCGTTATATTCATTCTGGAAAATGCTTACACCGGGATTCTGGGCATAGATAGCATAGTTCCAGTTGTTGTCCACACACTGGGCGAAACCGCAGGTGTACTCGTCGAGCACAAACTGTGTGGCTTCTGTATTTTTGAATTTGGGGGTGTATTTTGCCATGATTTGTCTTATGTTTAGATATTTTACCTATTAATCGAGCTGATCTGCGGTTTACTCCATGAACATCTTTACGCGGTTCCACTGCCCGTCGATAGCGTCGGGGATGCAGTCAACCTCTTCAGGCTCCTTGAATTTGGCCCAGATAGAATCAGACCAGATAAACGGAGTACCGTCGATATATGCGCTTCCGAATTTCATCCAGAATGACGTTTTGGTGCCGTTGATGGATGGTTTCATAGACAGATTGGCAAGCACTTCCTTGATTTCATTTGTGCCGAATGCCTTGGCATCGATTGATCCGTGGGGCTGGTAGCGGAGGAATTCCGAGGTACCGTAGTTCTTGTCCCAGCGTCCGGCAATCGAGATAGGTTCGAGGCTCTCGTTGTATGTAACAAGGTTCTTGGCGTCGTCCATAGTGCGTACATTGGGAATATTGCGCCACAGCTGATAACGGCGTTTGGGAGCGCCGTCAATCGTTTCGAGTTCGCGCCATATACGTTTGTAGCTTGGATTGTTGCATCCGAGAACGTGGTCTACGGTCACCATGTGATGATCCCAGTCGAGGAAATTGGGAACGTAGCCGGTGGAATCCTCTACCTTAAGCTCCTTGCCATCTGATTTGAACAGGGCGAAGCGTGCGTAGCTCATGTCGATCATGCCGAATTCACCCTTGTAGGCATCAACGAGCATGTAGGCGTTGAGGTATGTGCCGGTATTGTCGAGTTTCACGTAGTCATAGAACTCATCGATGGATTTCGAGAAGAATTCAGCAGCGGCAGCACGCCATGTGAGCCAGATGCCGAGTGTCTTCGACTCGTTATAGAAATAAGTCTCGGTGGTCTCGTTGAAACCGATGCCGTGACCGTTGAAACCGAAATCGGTATTGGAACCGAACTGGCCGGGGCAGAAAGAATTCTGTGTGAGGAAATCCTCGCCGATCACGTAGGTCATGGCACATGTCTGGGCGAAGAAGCAGCACCAGCTCGTATGTGTCCAGAAAATCTGCCCGTCAGGCATTTTCTTCACGAAACCGGAGCAGTCGCCGGGTTTCCATTTCAGCGGATCCTTCTCTCCGGCATGGAGTGTCTTTTCCTCCACATCCTTCTCAAGCTGGTTGAGAGCTACGCCGAGTTCTTTTCCGGCAGCATCCCAGAGGTCCATCTGGGCGTTGAGGAAGTAGATGTCGATGAAAGTCAGAGGGTCATCGCCGGTATGCATCTTTGAATCCTCGGGATCCATATTGGCAAGCTTGAGGTCAGCGAACTTGACGTCTTTCAACGGCTCCTTGTCGGCCGCACCGTGATATATGCCCAGCATGCGGTACATGAGTCGTGCAAGGCTCTGGAACTTCACGTCGGCAAGATTCTTCTCCACAATATCGGTAAGATAATTGTAGTTCTGAGTAAGATGCTTTACGGCGATTTCCACACCGTTCGGGGGTATCTGGGTTGAGTTGGCGCCGGGGCCTTCATCGAGCACATACCATCGCCAGGTATTGTTTCGTGTGGCCTTGATTACCTTATTGGTCTGGATTTTGCCCTGCACATAGCCTGCATTGTACTCATTCTGATAAATGCTTACAGTAGGATCCTGTGCATAGACGGCATAGTTCCAGTTGTTGTCAACACACTGGGCGTAGCCGCGTGTGTACTCGTTCAACACATACTCGCGGGGCTCGGTGTTTTTGAAATTAGGAGTGTACATAAACTATTAATTAGGTGATTTTACAAAGTCTTTGAGGTTATAGTCATTTATCTGACTTGGAAGTGGCAGAGTGCTCCGAGACCGAAGGAGCGGACTGTGATTTGGGAGCGGTCTCCACGGCAGATGCCTTGGGGGCGGAAACAGTGGACGTGGCTGAAGTGCCAACGGCTATAGGCTGAACTGAACCTATATGAACGGTTCCATCGGAAATTCCGCGGTTGTTATCATGATTCTTTCCGGCAAGTATAAGCTTACGGATTATCACCACAATCAGGCCTGCGAAGCTCAGATACATACAGATCTTGAAGGCGATAAGCGGGTTGGCGGAAGTGGAGGTATGGAACAGTTTGGCGATACCGTCGATTACGGGAGCGGCCACCACGTTGCCAATCGAGTCCATGGAAGCGAACCATGCCAGAGTGAGGGTAAGAGCCACACGCGATGAAGCCTGCGACAGGCGGTCATAGTAGTAAGGCTGGGCTACGCCGTAGAAGTAAGTGGCGATAAGAATACCGAGACCCACAATGAATACATTGCTGGTTATCGACATGAGAAGGAAACCGATTCCCACGGCTACCATTACGGAGATAGCCACCGTCTTTTTCAAAATCTTAAGACACCAGTTCAGGGTATAACCAGAGGCCATGATGCCAAAGAACAGAATCGAGGTAAGATCGCCTGCGGTCGAGGAGTTGGTGTAACGGAAAGGTATGTAAAGGCTGATTGCTGCAATCACGAAGGTGATCACGAAATAGTATACGCAATAGCGCACGAGCATACCCATATTGACTTCCTTGCTGAACTTGTAATGAACCTTGGGAGCGTTGAGCTTCTGTGCGTCGGTCTTGCGGATGTCCACCGGCTCGGTTACATACTTCTTGAATCCTTTGGCGAAAATCAGAGGAATAAAGGGAAGCAGATAGATGGCGAATGGCAGACGCCAGTCGATTTTTGCAAGATAACCGGTGGCAATCACACAGGCCATAAGCACGAGGTTGAGGGTGGCCGAAGTATAACCGTACTGTGCTGTACGCTGTTTGCCTGCAAACATATCGGCGATAAAAGCGGTCGACAGCGGGCTGAGGATACCAGCGAAGATGCCGATGAGGAAGCTGAGCACTATCAGCGTCACCATGTTGGGCACGAAGAAGAACAGCACGCCGCATATGCCGTATACCAGGCACGTCCATGTGGTAAGCTTGTTGTTGTTGAACTTGGTGCCTATCCAGCCTCCGAGAAACACGAAGGGAATGGCAGCGATGTTAGGACCGATTTCGAGCAGCTGGGTCTCGAACTGCGTGGTTCCCGGGAAGATTTTGGTAAGATCTCCCATTATAGGCGAGATGGCCAGACCGGGGATTGATGTGCATATAAATATCACATACAGGTTGAACACGGCCCACAACGGCAGAAGCTTGCTGCCGTAGCCTGATTGAATACCTTTCATAATGTTATATATTTGAATGATTAATATTGATTCTCGCTGGAGATGATTCTCAGAAAGTGAATGCGAGCTGAGTCTGTATGCGGGTGTCGTGTGCGCCGCCTATGTTCCAGGTCTGGCGATGTCCCCAGAGGCATTCAACACCCCACTGAAGATAAGGAGTGATATTGTAGAAGCAGTTTACGGCGGCATACAGCGCATAACGGTAGTTCTCCGATTCGGGAAGAGCGTTGCAGTATTCACGCACGTTCCATATTCTCGACTGCGAGGCCATGGCATTGAACTGAAGCTTGGAAGTGGGATTATAGCTTACACCGAAGTTGAGGCCCATCATCGGCGACGAGGACATGCGTCCGAGTTCGGCATCCTTCGGCACAAACGAGAGAGGCTTGCCGGCAATATCCTGCAGATAACTGCCTATACCGCGGCCGTAAGCGAACTGATAGTAGAATATCACTTTGGGCGAAGGCGAGAGATTGCCGGAAAGCATCGCACCCCATCCGGCCATGTGCCTGGTCTTGCCGGCCACAAGGTCGCGATAGGCGAAATTGCGCAGAATACCCGACAGGCGCACGCGGTTCCACTCCGAGAAGGAATACTCAACCCAGGCCGGGATATCGGGGACAAGCTGCTCGGCGCTTCCTATCACCTGCTTGCCGTATTCCTCCGGATAGTCCTTGCCGCGATAGTAGCCGTTGGAAGAGTAGAACGTAGGCATATCCAGACCTATGGCAAAGCGGAAACCATTGTAGGATTTCGACTTATAGGAAATTTCGTAAGCTACGTTGCTCACGCATCCCGACGGGCCTTCGGGGTCGATTGTGGGAGGCTGGCAGGCATAGTCGTCCTGGAACAGTGTAAGCTTCATACCGGCGGTAAAACGTCGCCAGGTGATGTAGGCTCGCTGAAGCACAATGCTCGGATCGATGCCGTTTGTACCGATTTTCACATAACCCGAAATCTCATTGTCGGTTCCTGCCAGACCCACAACCTGCAGATCTACCGAACCGTTGATGGGATTGATATAGAAATCGCTTTTATGTCCTGCAGTAGCCGGCACGGGAATGGCCGATGTCACAAAGCTAATGCCGGCATCTGACTGCTTGTAAAGGTTATTGCCTATGTCATAGCCTAAAACTGGTGTGATTGAACCGCCTATGGTGAGAATAAAGTTGTTGTTGGCCGATTTGACAGCAAATTTGGGAACAGGGATAGACTTGTTCTCCACCGGTCTTGTCTTTTTAAGAATACCTGCCACCTCTGGGGTCATGCGGACGATTTCGATTTTGTTTGACCGATCCGCAACGGAAACGGAATCCTGGGCAGCCACGTTTTGTGCAAAACACACAACCAATGCGGTTAAGAATGTTGCAGAAGCTTTCATTTTGAATTGGACTTTTGTTGAGAATTAAGGGAATTATCGACATTATGTACTCCTTAAGAATCGTTGCGGTTGCTTTAAAGGAGGAAGAGCGCCGTGGTGAAACGGCTTGTAAGAGCATATCAGATAAGATATTTTATAGATCTGGAAGAGGAAGAGTTGTATTTCTTTTTTATCACACTTTTTAAAATTCAAACAATACACATTTACTAATGTTTCAACATTTAACATTTACATTTATTTTTAACATAACTCCGTATGTCTTAATGAAAATCAATACAACAGACCCTCCCCTCAGGTACGCAAACCGGAATGTGTTACTAAACTCAAATTACCGCCATCCCTACTTTTCGCAATTCTATCCCCTTTCTCCGCGCCTAGGGACGTCGGCCTCCGGCCGTCGGATTCCCCTCCAAAATAATTCCAGCCAACACAAAAAAACGGGAGCGCGAATGATTGCTCATTCGCGCTCCCGGCCTTATCTTTTACCTATTCAGGTTCAGGCGTTCTTCACTTTGTCAACAACGGCCTTGAAAGCGGCGGGGTTGTTGAGAGCGAGATCAGCGAGCACCTTGCGGTTGATTTCGATGCCCGACTTGTGGATAAGACCCATCAGCTTGGAATAGCTGAGGTCCTCCATGCGTGCGGCAGCGTTGATACGCTGAATCCACAGAGCGCGGAAGTTGCGCTTTTTATCTTTACGGTCACGGTAAGCGTATGTAAGACCTTTTTCCCAGGTGTTCTTGGCAACGGTCCATACATTGCGGCGGCAACCGAAGTATCCGCGGGTGAGTTTTAAGATTTTCTTTCTGCGAGCTCTTGAAGCTACATGATTTACTGATCTTGGCATTGTTTTGTTGTTTTTTGAAAGTTAGCGGTCCGGCTTTGAGGTCCGGAACTCTTCTGTGCTAAGCGTTCGGTTAATAAAAGGAATATAAATTCACGAATTAAATTGTGGATTTCGAGAAGCCTTGAAGCCGTATTATCTCAGAGCGAGAAGTTCCTTTACACCCTTCACATCGGTCTTGGCCACAACAGTGAAGTGTGTGAGGTTACGTTTCTGCTTTTTGGTCTTCTTGGTGAGAATGTGGCTCTTGAAAGCGTG
>LUJP01000072.1 GCA_001689535.1 Bacteroidales bacterium M5 | reverse complement strand
ACTGCCTAACTTCGTTGTTAGACAGCCTCATTTTTTTATTCAGTCTTATAAGATTTATAAGACTTACACTCAATTAAGATTTATAAGACTTACACTCAATTGCTATCAGTAATTGAGTAGCCCGTGGGGATAGATTTCGTGGATGTGGGCCATTATGGCGGCGGGTGGGCGCTGGGCCTGATATTCGCGGGCCATCCACTGCATGGCGGGAGCGGTGTGGGCGAAGAAGCGCGCGTAGCCTTCACAGAGGTAGTTGAGGCCGGATTCGCCGTCGGGAGTGCGCGCAATGCGGTTTTTAGGGCACTCGCCGTTGCAGAGCTTCAGCCACGGGCACTCGCGGCACTGGCGGGGAAGGGTGGAGTGTTTGGCCTCGCCGAAATCGCGTGCCACGGGGCCGCACATCATCTCTACCATTGAGCTGGAGTGGATGTTGCCGAGCTTGTATTCGGGAAACACGAAATGGTCGCATACGTAGACGTCGCCGTTGAATTCCATTGCGCCTGCGTGTCCGCAGGTGGGAGCCAGAGAGCATACTCCCGGGGGCACACCGACCCAGTTGGCGAGCGTGGAGTCGAAAATCTGCACGTAGAGTTTACCCACATCGGCCACAACCCAGCGGTTGAACAATCGGCAGAGGAACTCGCCCCACTGGGCAGGACTTACAGAGAAGGGAGCCAGCGGCGCGTCGGCCTGCGCGGGAGAGGCGAGATGTCGTCCGTCGGCATGCGGAGTGAGCCTCTCCACGATAGGGGAGAACTGCAGGAAACGGCAGTCGATTGACTTGAAGAAGTCGTAGAACTCCTCAGGATGGTCGGCGTTGTAGTCGTTTACAACCGCGAGCGCGTTCCATTCCACGGAATGTTTGCGGAGGAGGTCTATCCCTGCCATTACCTTTGCGAATGAAGGCGCGTCGGCGCGGTTGCGTCGATACTCGTCGTGGAACCGTTCCGGGCCGTCTATCGACACGCCCACGAGCCACCCCTCATCATGGAAAAACTTGGCCCACTGGTCGGTGAGCAGGGTGCCGTTGGTCTGGATACAGTTGTCGATGGGGCGGCCGCCGCCATACTTCTTCTGCAGCTCGATGGCGCGTTTATAAAAGGAGATGGGGCGCAGGAGGGTTTCTCCGCCGTGCCACGTGAAAAGCACTTCGGGAGTGGTCTGAGCCTCAAGATATGAGCGGATGAAACGTTCGAGTGTGGCATCGGTCATCGAGGTCTGGCGCCTTGCGGTCTCCCTCGGGTAAAGATGGGCTTTCTCGAGATAGTAGCAGTAGTCGCAGGCCAGATTGCATTGGGCTCCGGCCGGTTTCGCCATCATGTAGAACGGCGTGGCAAAAGGAAAATACGTGTCCATGTCATTACAAAATTAACACTGAGGGCGGTTTTGTGCAAATCATTGGAAATAAATGGTTAAATTTGTGGAGTATCAAACTACAATAAACCAAACAATATCAGATATGCTTCACAATCTATCAAAAGTTTTATTGTCTGCGGTGCTGGCTGTGGGCATAACAGCAGGCGCCTATGCCGCCGATGTCGATATAAATGTGGCTTCGTATAATCTCCGTCAGAAAAACCATCAGGATTCCGTGCAGGGCGATGGCTGGGGACGCCGCTATCCTGTGTTGGCAAAGCTCATCCGGTTTCATGGTTTCGAGATATTCGGCACCCAGGAGGGATTCAAGAGCCAGCTTGAGGAGCTGAAGGCCGAACTTCCCGGCTATGACTATATAGGCATAGGCCGCGACGACGGCAAGGAAGAAGGGGAGCATTCGGCGATATTCTACCGTACGGATCTTTTTGAGGTGGTGGACCATGGAGATTTCTGGCTCTCGGAAACTCCCGACCGTCCGGGCCTTGGCTGGGACGCCGTCTGCAACCGCATCTGCACCTGGGGTAAATTCCGCCACAAACCTTCGGGACGCGAATTCCTCTTCTTCAACCTCCACATGGATCACGTAGGTAAGACTGCGCGTGTGGAAAGCGCCAAACTCGTGCAGAAAAAGATGAAGGAATTCGGTAGCGAGCTCCCCACGTTCCTCACCGGCGACTTCAACGTTGACCAGACTCACGGGTCGTATAAAGAGCTTGCCAATTCGGGCGTGCTTGCCGACTCCTATAATGTGGCTGACCTTGTGTATGCCCCCAACGGCACTTTTAACAGCTATTACACCACCGGATATACCGACAGCCGCATAGACCATATATTCGTGTCGCCGCAGGTGAAGGTGAAACGTTACGGCGTGCTCACAGATACCTACCGCACCCACGACGCTCCGGTAGACATGGAGACTGTCGATGCTCCGAGCGAGGTCGAAATCAAAGGCTACCGCGCCCGCACACCCAGCGACCACTTCCCGGTGATGATCG
Source organism: Bacteroidales bacterium M5 (assembly GCA_001689535.1). Taxonomy (GTDB): domain Bacteria; phylum Bacteroidota; class Bacteroidia; order Bacteroidales; family Muribaculaceae; genus Paramuribaculum. The sequence continues at coordinate 8,139 of LUJP01000072.1, read as the reverse complement.
CAGTGGAGTTCTGAGGGAGAATAATCAAGGATTATGAGTGGGGTGCATTCCGGATTGCCGGAATGCATCCCTTTTAACTATTATTGGGGCTGCGGGAGTGTGAATGATTATGAAAAAGGAGGGGCGAAATGGGTTGGATTGCTGAAAAAGTGTGAATAGAAAGCGTTAAATTTAACGGTTGATAGGTGTTTTAACGGTTAATTATGTTAATTGGTGTTAAAAATGGGGGTATTCATGGTTATATTAAAAAATTGCTATAAATTTGAGACTTCAAGTTACACATAGACACATAGTAATCACAATACGTGGCAAAATGCCACAAAAACCAATTATTAATTTACACAATAGGTATGAAAAGACTGTATTTAGTACTTTTGTCAGTGATGTTTGTTTTGGGCGCCATAGCCCAGAACCAGCGCACGGTAACAGGCACTGTGGTCTACGAAGGCGATAATGAGCCTCTGATCGGTGCCACCGTGATGCCTGCGTCAGGAACCACGGGTGTCATCACCAACACTGATGGCCAGTTTACACTCCGTGTTCCCAGAACGGTAAAAACGATTCGTGTGAGCTACGTGGGAATGGTGACCCGCGAAGTTGAAATTACCGATGCCCCCATGCTGATAAAGCTCAGCAATGCCGTGACAACACCCTCGATGAGGTTGTTGTCACGGCATTCGGTATGAAGAAAGAGCGCAAGGGACTGGGCTATGCCGTGCAGGATCTCAAGGCAGAGGACTTGAACACCGACGGTACCACCTCTCTGGCAAGCGCCATGCAGGGCAAGCTCACCGGCGTTGACATCCGTCCATCGTCGGGTGCTCCCGGTGCTTCGAGCCAGATTGTAATCCGCGGCGCGCGTTCGTTCAACGGCAACAACCAGCCTCTTTATGTAGTTGACGGCATGCCCGTTGAGTCAACTCCCGACTACGGCACAGGAAACTCTGTGACAGGCGCCAACCTCGCCGACCGATCCATCGACATCAACCCCGAGGATATCGAGAGCATCAACGTGCTCAAAGGTCAGGCAGCTTCGGCCCTGTACGGTATCCGTGCATCCAACGGTGTGATCGTGATCACAACCAAGCGTGGCAAATTCAATTCCAACCGCCCGACGATCACCATCTCAACCAACCTTTCGGCCGAACGCGTTTCGCGTAAGTTTGAGCGCCAGACCATCTATGCACAGGGCAACGGCATCAGCGCCTACAATCCCTCCAGCTCGATGACCTGGGGTCCGAAAATCGCCGACCTTGCCGACGATCCCAAGTATGGTGGCAACAGCCAGGGACACCCCGGAATGTATTACAACCCCAAACGTGAACTTGGAGGTCTGGACGGCTGGACCACTCCTGAGATCTACGATAACGTTGGCGACTTCTTCAACACCGGTTTCACCGAAAACGCCAACTTCAACATAAGCCAGCGCACCGAGCGTGCCAGCTATTCTTTCGGTGTGAGCAACTCCTATCAGGACGGTATTATCCCATCTACAGGCATGAAGCGCTGGGGCGCACGCGGTCTCGTGGACTGGACCATCAACAAGGAATGGAAGACCGGTTTCTCCGGAAACTACAGCTCGACGAAAATCAAATCGGCTCCGGGTGCCAACTCCGGTATCATGAACGTGGTTTATTCGGCTCCTGCAGAGTATGACCTCAAAGGTATTCCCTGCAATGTTCCCGGCGATCCCACCCAGCAGATCTCTTTCCGCTCCACCAGCTTCAACAACCCCTACTGGTGGTCGAAAAACAACTCCTACAACCAGCATACCAACCGCTTCTTCGGCAATGCGTTTGTGGAATATCATCCTACCATCGACTGGGGTGACAACCTCGACCTCTGGTTCCGCGAGCAGGCCGGTCTTGACATGTACACCACCAACAACTCCAACGTGGAGGAAGTGGGCTCCGCAGGTCAGGCCAAAGGCGATATCGAGAACTTCGGCGTTCAGCGTAATGTGTTCAACAACCTGTTCACCATCAATTTTAACGCCAAATTCGGCGATGACTGGGATCTCGACGTGATGCTCGGTAACGAAATCAACCAGGACAACTCACGCTGGTGGGATTACTACGGCTCCAACTTCAACTTCTACGGCTTCCCCGTGATAGCCAACGCCACTTCCTACAGCTCGAGCGAATACAACCGCAAGAGCCGCACCGTGGGCTTCTTCGGCAGCGCCGGTCTCTCATGGAAGCAGATGCTCTTCCTCACCGTCACCGGACGTAACGACTACGTGTCGACCATGCCCCGCAAGAACCGCTCGTTCTTCTATCCTTCCGTATCGTTAGGCTGGGTATTCACCGAACTTGAAGCTCTCAAGGGCAACGACATCCTCAGCTTCGGTAAGCTCCGCACGAGCTACGCCCAGGTGGGCCAGGCAGGTACGTTCTATGATACTTATTATGCCGTTCCCTCTTACGGAGGCGGTATGTATCAGTACACTCCTATTACCTATCCTATGAAAGGTGTGTCGTCATACATTCCCTCAAGCGCGATGTATGACCCCAACCTGAAGCCCCAGAATACCGAAAACGTGGAAGTGGGTGCCGATCTCCGTCTGTTCAAGGACCGCGTACGCTTCGAATATACATTCGCCTACCAGAACGTGACCGACCAGATATTCTCTGTTCCTATTCCTTATTCGAGCGGCTACGGATCGAAGGTGACCAACGCCGGCCAGATGCGCACCACCAGCCATGAGCTCGGTATCAACGTGGCCATCCTCCAGCACCGCGACTATGACCTGAACCTCGGCATCAACTTCACCAAGATCCACAACAAGGTGGTGGAACTCGCAGAGGGCGTTGAGTCAATCATGCTCGGCGGCTTCGTAGAGCCTCAGATTCGTGCACAGGCAGGAAACACCTATCCCAATATCTACGGCAACGCCTTCAAACGCGACGACAAGGGCAACCTTCTGTTTATGGACGGTCTGCCACAACAGACAGCCGGCAGCGTAGACCTCGGAAACTGTTCGCCCGACTTCACAATGGGCTTCAACCTCGGCGGTCGCTACAAACGAGTGAGCGTGTCCTCGACCTGGAGCTGGAACAAAGGCGGCAAGATGTATCACGGCACCAACATGGTTATGAACTATTTCGGCGCTTCCAAAGAGTCCATTCCCTACCATGAAGGAACCATGGTAGCAGAAGGTATCGACGAGGCCACAGGCCAGCCCAACACCATCGAGGTGTCGAAGCAGGACTACTGGATGTCGTATTACGACTGCACCGAAGCCGGTATCTACGACATGAGCTTCCTCAAACTCCGCGATGTGACCCTTACTTACAAGCTTCCCACAATCGCAGGCAAATTCGATGTTGATCTCTTTGGTTTCGCACGCAACGTGCTCGTATGGGCCAAGATGCCTAACTTCGACCCCGAGGCTTCACAGGGTAACGGCAATATGGGCGGTTATTTCGAGCGTTTCTCGATTCCCAACACCGCATCATTCGGCGGCGGCCTGAAAGTTACCTTCTAATCAGTAATACTCCACATCCACACAAATCTTAAAACATAGAAAAATGTTGAAGAAATTCTTATATATAGCTTTTCTCGGACTGATGGCGACATCATGTACCGAGGATACGATGGACGACATCAACAAGAACCAGGCCAATCCGCCGGCATCCGTGGTCAACGCCAAATTCCAGGTGACCGATGCCGTGGTAAGCACCGGATTCTCCAGCTGGGGAGGCGCCTACGCCTGGTATGTAAGCTCCTACACAGAGCAGACCTTCGGCACCGGCAACAACCAGGCCATGAAGGCTGAGCTGCGCCAGCGCGGCGAGACAGCAGCCAGCACCACGTTCAACAACGAGTGGGGCAGCACTTATCTCAACCTGGAGAATATCCTCCAGATTCTTCAGAAAACCGAAGAGGGCGGCCTCAATGCGGGTCAGAGCGATATCCGCGGCATAGGCCAGGTGCTCTGGGTGCTCAACTTCGAGCTTCTCACCGACATGCACGGCGATATCCCCTACAGCGAGGCCCTCGTGAAAGAGCAGCCTAAGCTGGATACCCAGGAATCAATCTACACCGATCTTCTTTCGCGCATAGACGAGGCCATCACCGATCTTACAGCTGCTGCCGCTGCCAAGGAGAACAACTGTGGCGAGCAGGATCTGCTCTTCGGAGGCAATCCCGCCAAATGGCTCGGCCTTGCCAAGGCAGTGAAAGCGCGTCTGCTTCTTAACCTTTCCTATCGTGATTCCGGCAACCTTGCCAAAGCCAAGAGCGCTGCCGAGGAAGCTCTGCAGGCCGGATTCAATGGAGCAGAACTCACCATATTCAACGGCGTGGACGCCGATAACCCCTGGACAGCCTACAGCTGGAGCCGCTATTATATCGGTGCCAACGGAACTGTGGTGGATCTGATGGCCGAGCGTAACGACCCCCGTCTGGCAGTGTATGCAGCTGATCTGTTTGGAACCGGCATCCCTTATGCCAATGCCGGCGACGAGGATCTCGCCAAGATGACAGAAACCGTGGGTTATCCTCTCTGGCTTGAAAACGGTGCCGCAAAGCTCCATCTGTTCAGCCTTTCGGAAGTGTATTTCATTATAGCTGAGTGTCAGGCCCGTGCCGGACAGGATGCAACAAGCGCATTCGCCAGCGCAGTAGAGGCTTCGTTTGAGGACTATGCCGAGTCTACCGGCGAAGATGTAGGCGATGCTGCCGACTACGTTGCTGCTCTCGGAACCGTTACCCTCAAGGAGGTTATGGTGCAGAAATATCTTGCACAGACCCGCGACGAGCAGCTTCAGACTTACAACGACCTGCGTCGCTGCAAGGCCCATGGCGAGGAGTTCATCAAGCTGAAGAATCCCCGCAACATCCAGGGTGGTCAGAACCAGTGGCCTCTGCGTTTGCCCTACGGCAACTCCGACGTGGTATCCAATCCTAACGTGACTGCAGCCTTCGGCACGGGCAACGATGCCGGCAACTATCTATTCACAGAGAATATCTGGCTGTTCGGCGGCTCACGCTGAGAGAAAGATAAAAGGGGAACCCTGAAAATCCCCAAGCTGTTTTCATACTAATGCAGGGGAAAGAGGGTGTGTCGTAATTCGGTTTTTANNGTAAAACTGAATTACGACACAGCCTCTTTCGATTTGTTGCAGAGCCGGTTCTTGTCGTAGGGCCGGCTTTCATTGTGGGAGAGGATTATGGTATAAAAAAGTCAGCCCTATAAGACTTATAAGGCTGACGGTAATGGGGTCTGTGTTGTTATTGCCTCTTAGAGGTCGGTGGCTATGGAGCGGAGCTGGTCGATTTTGTGCCACTGGTCTTCTTCGGTGAGGCCGCGCTCGGCAAATGACGAGAGCTTGAAACCGCTTGTGGGGCTGATGGAGATGGCCTCGGCAGGGAGATACTGGCGGGCATGCTCAATGGCGTTGCGCACGTAGGGGATTTTGTCGGAGAACGGCATGTGGGCGGACAGCAGGCCGAGCGTCACGATGCTTCCCGGACGCAGAAAGCGCAGGATGTCGAGCTGTTCGGGCTCGGAGGGGGAGAAGGGGAGGAAGAAGTGACGGATGTTTACGTTGCGGAGCAGGTTGGCCAGTACGTTGTCGGGGGTATCTTCGGAGCGCCAAGCTGGTACCACATTGGCGCCACCCGATACGAAAAGGGAGATGCCCATGTCGGCCGGCAGGCCCTCTACCGATTTGTTCAGAAGGGTGATGATGTCGTTCTGCACCTTCACGGGGTTGATACCGCCAAGGATAAGGGTGTTGAGGAACGAAGAGTCAGCAAGCTGTCCGGCAGCGGTGTCGTCGAGCTGCAGATGGCGGCAACCCAGGTTGTAGAATCCGCGGATGGTTTCGCGGTAAGCGCCGGCAATGTCGTCGATAAGCGTTTCGGGGGAGGGGTACACCCGTCCGGGGTCATCGTCGGTGATGGTGAGAATCTCCAGATAGAGGTCGGCGGGCGAGGGGATGGTCTGTCTCACCTGGGCGCGTCCGGCGGCAGCGTGGTAAAGGAACTTAAAGTCGTTGAAGAAGGGGTGCTCTGGATTGTAGGAGATGGGCGCCTTGAAAAGCATGAGGTCGGCGAAGGCCGGGAGATTCTGGCGCAGGGCGTCGGCTTCCACGCGCCCTTTTTCGATTCCGCCGAGTCCGAAGTAGAAATCCTTGTTCCAGACGCGGCGGCGGAGTTCGCCGGAGGTTACGAACGGAAGACCGGCCTTGAGCTGGCGCTCAACCAGCGAGGCGATAGCTTTGTCCTCGGCGCTGCGCATGGCGGTAGCGTCGATTCGTCCCGCATCGAAAGCGTTGCGGGCCTCAATAAGTTCGGGTGAGGGCAGGAAGCTGCCCACGATGTCGAATTTGTCGGAAAACGGACGTTCACTCATAATGTAATGTGTAAATTGTTTATGGGGACAAAATTAGGAAAAGTGTGTGAATTATGGAATTTTTTCCGTAATATTTTTATGGTGCGGTGCCAGATGAAAAATTGATAAGCCGTATATTCGTGGGGAATGCGTAAATTTGCAGCGCAAAACACTATGGGAAAAAACTCCAATCAGATAGATATGCTCCACGGGCCGTTGTGGGGCAAGATTTTTGTGTTCTCGCTACCGCTGATAGCGAGCGGCATACTGCAGCAGTCGTTCAACGCTGTGGATGTGGCCGTGATAGGCAGCTACGACACCTCGCGGGCCATGGCTGCAGTGGGTAGCAATGGCCCTATAATCAGTATAATGGTGAATCTCTTTCTGGGTATAGCCGTTGGCGCGAATGTGGTAATAGCCAATTATATAGGCCAGCGCCACGACAACGCTGTGAGGCGCTCCGTGGGCACTGTGGCCGTGGTGTCGGTGGTAAGCGGACTGATACTGCTGGTGGCGGGCACCACGCTCGCGCGCCCCATTTTGGAGTTGATGAGCGCGCCGCCCGACGTGATAGACCTGGCTACGCTTTATCTGCGCATATATTTCTGCGGTATGCCGTTCATGATGGCCTATAACTTCGGGTCGGCAATAATGCGGAGCATGGGCGACACCCGGCGTCCGTTCTATGCGCTGATGGTGGCCACGGTGGTCAATACGGTGCTCGACTGGGTGCTGGTGGCGTGTTTCGACATGGGCGTGGCCGGAGTGGCGATAGGCACCGTGGCGGCCAACGCTGTCAATGCCGGCATAATAGTGTGGCTGCTGATGCGCGAGCCCGAACCCTTCAGGCTCGACCTTCGGAAGATAGGAATGAGCGGTGTCGACCTCAGGAAGATGCTGCAGATAGGCGTTCCGGCGGGATTGCAGGGAATGGTGTTCTCGATTTCCAATATCTTCATACAGTCGTCCATCAACAAATTCGGAGCCGACGCCGTGGCGGGCTCGGCCGCAGCGCTCACATACGAGGCCTACTGCTATTATATAATAAACTCGTTCGGCGCCGCCACCATAGCTTTCGTGAGTCAGAATTACGGTGCGGGGCTTTACAGCCGCTGCCGCAAGGCCGTGTCGATATGCATGACGTATGCGGCGAGTCTGTCGCTGATTGCCAATGTGGGTATAGTGTGGGGCGAGCATGTGTTTTTGTCGGTGTTCACATCCGATCCCGAGGTGGTGCGCTATGCTTCCATACGCCTGCACACTGCGCTGCTGTTTCAGTGGCTGGCCAGCAGCTACGAGATTTCGGGGGCATATATGCGCGGCCTGGGCTATTCGGTGCTTCCGATGGTGCTGACTATTTTCGGCACGTGTGTGCTCAGGCTTGTGTGGGTCTACACGGTGCATCCTGTCTATAATGATTTCCATGTGCTGATGCTGGTGTATCCGGTGTCGTGGATAATCACGGGGACGGCAGTGGTTACGGCCGCGCTTATATTGCAGCACCGTCTTTTCGGAGGGCGTCCTGACAAGCCGCAGCCTCCGGTGGCAGTTGAGGCCGGAAAATGACCGCAAAAATATTAGAATCGGCTGCGGAAACTGAAAATGCAATGAATCAGGATTGTAACTCGGCGTATAATGGTGCTGGCTCAAAAAAAATCGGGAGATATAACAAAAAAAAGTCGCAAATGTTTGCAGATATGAAAAAAGTGCGTAACTTTGCAATCGCTTTTAAGGCCGCACCGCGGCGGAAGACAAGGCAGCAAAAGTGAGACCCGCCTCTTTAGCTCAGTTGGCCAGAG
>LUJP01000103.1 GCA_001689535.1 Bacteroidales bacterium M5 | reverse complement strand
GCGTTAACAAATATTGGGGAACTGTGTCTAAATCTTATAAGACATATAAATCTTATAAATCCCGGCCGTCAATCAGGGACTTCACTTCTTTGAAGGCGTAGATACCCGTATTGCCGTCAGGTTCTTCGAGGGAGAGCATTCCTTCGGGGGAAATGGCGGCAATGCGTGCTTTAAACCCGCGGCCCGTTGCTGCCTCACGGTAGGGATGCAACCCTTCGCGGCGCCACAGATTGCGCATGTAAAGGAGGTGAAGTTGCTCCATGCCTTCGGAAGAGGAAAGATACTCGCCGCAAAAATCCATTATGTTCTGCGAAAGAACCTGAAGCACCGTCTCCACATCAAACTCATGCCCGGCTATCTGATACATCGAGACGGGATTGGGTGCATCGCTGAGAAATTCACGCTGGTTCACGTTCAAACCGATTCCTACAACTGAGCGCAGAATGCGCGTGCCGCACAGCACGTTCTCTATCAGTATGCCGCATATTTTTCGGTCATTCCAGTAGATATCGTTTGGCCATTTCACAGCCACTGGAGCATCGTCGCCCAAAAATTCGCGGAGAGTTTCCACCACGGCGAGCGACACGACCTCCGACACGGCAAACTGCTGCGAAGCGGGAACTTCACCGGGCTCGATGAGCATAGACATGGTGACGTTGGCACCCGGAAGGCTTTCCCATGAGTTGCCGCGCTGACCGCGGCCGGCAGTCTGGGCCGCAGCCGTCACCACGGTGCCGTGACCATACGCGGCGCCATTAGCCTTTAGCCAGTTGTTGGTCGAATCAACTTCGTCCAACCGAATATACACAGGAGTTATTTCTGAATTCATAGCGCGAATTTAATACTTTTTCTTTGCCTACGCAGGCAGCGCATATATGCGGATTGACACCCTTACGGCCAATCCGCAGCCCTAACTTTGCCTCACAATCGCAAAACATCAGACTTAATACTTTATGGAAAACACAGAAGAACCCCTCCTTCAGCTTCCCCCGGAAGAAACGGGTGCCGAAGAGACTCTGCCCGGAATCGCCCCGGAACCGGAGGCCGCTGAAGAAGCCGTCGCTCCGGCCGAGGCCCCGGAGAACAACGAATCCACAGAAACCCCGGAGGTTTCTGACATCGAAGCCCTCCTGGCCGAGGCCGAGCAGCGCGGCTACCTCCGGGGCCGTAACGAGGCGATAGAAGCCTCCATGCGCACACCGGCCCTGCTCGAAAACAGCCGCCTCACCCGCGCCCGGGCGCTCGAGGCACCCGACCCCGCATCGCTCTTTCTGAGCCGCATCCGTCCCGGCGTATGGGACTGACAACTATTACATCATCCATCTTTTAAAACTATTTTATTATGGAAAACACAGCTACAGTAATCGCCGGCACCGTCGGCGGAAACCATGTGACCGACGGCCCTCTCACCGTATCCGCAGTGCGCGAGGCCTCGCCCGAACTCCTGCTCAACGAAATCGACAGCCGTATAGTGAAAGTGCGCCCCATGGCCACACCTATCGACCAGATTTCACGCATGGTGGGAGCACGCCGCGCCAAATCCATGATCGTGGATTATTATTCGGTGGACACAAAGCCCTGTTTCACCACCTTCACCGAAAGGGCCACGGATACGGGCAAGACCTTCGACAATTACCGCATCCTCTCGGTGAAAACCGCCAACGACCGCATATTCTCACCCACCGAAACTCTTCTCGTGCCTGCGCTTCCGGGCTACGACGGCAACAAGGTATCGGGCTCATTGGTGCTATATGTGGTCTCAGGAGCCTCAGATTCCACGCCGGGACTGCAGGTGATAGTTCTTAACCCTGACCCTTCGGAAATGGAAGAGAACCGCCTTCCTGAGATCAAGGAGGGCATTGAAGTGGTGAGGATGGGTCGCGCGGCCTCCGAACTCGACGTCCAGACACCGCAGTTCGAGGCCCTTCCGGTGAAAAGCCGTAATTTCTGTCAGATTTTTAAAGCCCAGGTGGAGAATTCCACATATGTAAAGCTCTCGGCCAAGGAAACCGGGTGGACATTCTCCGACCAGGAGGAAGTGGCGATAATGGACATGCGCATGGGCATGGAGAAGAACTTCCTGTTCGGAGTGAAGACACGCCTGACGGATCCGGTGAAGAACGACGAGGTGCTGTTCACGGGCGGCATCTGGAACCAGGCGGGAGGCGAAGAGACTGTGTCGCTGGCCGATTTCAGTCAGGATACGGTGGTCGACATAATGCGCGCGGCATTCACCGGCACGGCCGCCGGATCGCCCCGCAAGATTCTCGTGGCCGGCTCAGGGCTTGTCCAGACGATCAACAAGCTGGACTACAACAAGGTTGTGGCCGCAACCGAGACCGTGACCCGCTGGGGCATAGATTTCAACGAGCTCCGATCGAAATTCGGTTCGCTCTATGTGATCCACTCCGAGATTTTCGACCAGTGCGGCCACGAGAACGACGGCCTGGTGATTGACCCGCAGTACCTCACCAAGTACAGCCACGTACCTTTCACCGTGGAGCACCTCGACCTGAAAAAGAGCGGCGTGCGCAACACCGATGCCCTTGTGGTCACCGAGGCAAGCTGTCTGGTGCTCCGTCACCCGAAGTCCCACCTGAGAATCCTGGGCCGATGAGGCTTACTCTCACTTCCGAGGAGTTTCTGGCCGCCTGGCTTCTGCGCCGGGGGCTGGAGCCCCTCAGGACCGACTGCCGCATAATGCGCGAGGACGGCATAGACCTTCCGCGGCTGGAGCGCACGGCCATGGAGGCATGGTTCTCGCGGCAGTTGCGCGAGGCTCCGGCGTGGATGCTCGCTCCGGTGGATGTCTCGGCCCAGGCTCGGCTCTCGCTGCTCCCCGACGGCATCGGCCGTGTCAAGCTTCCTCCCGGCACCGTTAGGGTGCTATCCGTGGAGATGAGCGGATGGAGCCGCCCGGCATTAGTTGTGGCTGATACCGCCCATCCGCGCTATGCGGCCCAGCTCAACCCCTTCAGCCGCGGCGGCACGAACAATCCCGTAGCAGTGCAAACCGCCGAAGACACTCTGCTGCTGTATACCCCGGCAAAAGACGGCGCGATAACGCGTCTCGAGGCCATCTGCGAGACAACAGACGGCATCTATACCTTTGATTCCTCGCTGCTCGACACTATTCCCAAACCTGAATTTCTGCCATGAACTACCTTTCACTCGCCCTTGAGGCCTGGCGCGACGGCTACGCACTGCGCCGTCGCCGCCAGCGATACAAACGCTACACCTACGGCGACCAGTGGAGCGACCCCGCCACGGCCGCAGACGGCTCTGCCGTGACCGAAGGTGATCTCGCCTCACATAACGGCCAGCAGCCGCTGACCAACAATCTCATCCGTCAGCTCGTGAAATGCGTTATAGGCAACTTCCGCGGCTCGATGACTGCACCGTCGCCCGTTCCAGCGGCAGAAACAGCCGCCCGCAACGCCCTTGATGAGCTCGACGCCCGCATGCTCGAGGAGTTTCTGATATCAGGCTGCGCCATACAGCGCGTGACGGTGGAGAAACGCATGGCGGGCGAGGGCGTGTGGGTTGACAACGTGAGCCCCGCATCTTTCTTCATAAACCGGTTCACTGATCCGCGCGGACTCGACATAGAGCTTGTGGGGATGCTCCACTCGATGAGCTTCCGCGAGGTGATGATGCGCTACGGAACCGATGCCTCCCGTGCGGCACTGATCAAGGCGGAATACTCCGGATGCGACCCTCTTTCGGGTCTTCAGGAGGGCGTGAGCCTGGGCGATTCGGCGGCAATGGAGTTTTTCACCGCCCCGCGCCACCGTTGCCGCGTGATTGAGGTGTGGACGCTCGAGAGCCGCAATGTGCTCCGCTGCCACGACCCCGAGCAGGCATCGGCATTCACCGTGGCTGCCGACTGCCTGGAATCGCTCAGGGAGGTAAACGCCGCCAGACAGCGGGAAGGCCGCCCCGAGGTGACAATCGACCCGCGCACCACCATGCGCTGGCACTGCCGCATCTTCACGCCCGGCGGCCGCGTGCTCAATGAGTATGATTCGCCATATCCCCACGGCCTCCACCCGTTTGCCGTGAAGTTCTATCCGCTCACCGACGGCGAGGTGCATTCATTCGTGGAGGATATCATAGACCAGCAGCGCCACGTCAACCGTCTGATAACGCTTATGGACAGCATCATGGCCCATTCGGCCAAGGGCGTGCTCCTTTTTCCGGCAGAACAGAAACCCGAATGCATGAGCTGGCAGCAGCTCGGAAGCCTCTGGGCATCGTGCAACGGCATCATACCCTACGAGCCCAACCGCTGCGACGGAGAGCCGCGCCAGATTATCTCCGGCGGTCAGGACGCGGGTGCATCTCGGCTGCTCGAACTGCAGATGCAGCTGTTCAATCAGATTTCGGGTGTGAGCGAGGCCATGAAAGGCCAGTCGAGCCAGGGAGCCAGCTCCACTTCCATGTTTGACGCCCAGGTGCAGCGCTCGGCCTTGGCGCTTCTGGACATGCTTGACAGCTTCAACGATTTCCGCGCCGCGCGCAACCGCCTAATGGCCGGTAGCTGACGGACGGAAAGAACAGACGTCCCGCCGCATTTACATTTTTTAACTGCGGCGGGGCGTTTTATTACACACTTCAAGTTGTAATTTTACCAACACAGATAACAATTTCAACCAATACAGAACAATACTATGACCGCTTACAATTCCCTGAAAGCACTCTCGCAGCGCGACCGCGACTTCATGACGGCCTGCCGGAAGGTCATTTCGGAATCGACCGAAACCAATCTCACCGTGGAAAAAGTGGCTGCCCGCGCCGCGACCATGAAGGCACCGGCGTATTACGTGGAATATTCCTATGCCATGCGCAAGCTCAACGCCCTCGCTGCCCGGCGCGCAAAGCTCGACTCCAAGGTGACGTGCCGCCGCTGGGAGGAGATACGCAGCCGCGTGGAGAAACTCATGGAACTCCGCGGACTGAACCGCCACGACGCTCTGGCGCGTGTGCTTCGCGATGGCGGCGCAAGCAGCTTTTTCCTCGCACCGCGGTCGGCAACGCGCCTATATCTGCGCCTTCGCCACCGGACTCAGCGTCATTAATTATTCATCATCTTTTTACCTGATCAGCCATGAAAACTGTAATAGCCCTTTCCGTCTCCGATATCACCACGCGCCTTCTTGCGCTCTCGGCCCTGCGCCACACCCTGAATTCTTCCCGGCCGCCGCTACTTCACGCCGACCATAGGGCGGCGCTTGAGCATGTAATCCACAGCTCGTTCGCCGAGATTTGCCTCCGGCTTGCTTCCTTTGCCTCAGACTGCGCTCCCGGCACGGCCAATGACGATATAATGAGCCTGACTCTCGACCTGCCCGAAACAGTTCCCCCACCTTTGCTGCGCGGCATCCTTGAGAACGCCACCGCCATGGCAACCCTCGCCGAAGCCTACCGTGGCGCCGACGCATCGCTTTCGGCCAGCTACGCCTCCGAATTCACTTCGCTGATATCCCTGGCATGCCGCACCATCACCGACGCAACCTTCGCCGCCGCTCCACCCCGTATCCGCCCGCATTTTTTCGGCACATAACCATAACGCTGTAAAAGCTCCATGTCCCTGGGCCTGGGAACGTCGGCCTCCGGCCGTCGGACCAAAACGGATGGGATTCCACTCCAAACAAAGGCTATTTAAAAAACCAAACGAGGAATCGTTTCGCAACGTGTCCTCGCTTAGATAATAAACCAATCATTATCACATTTCTTGCAATGGAAAAAGTAACTTTGCTATGTACCTTATTAACGCACGGCCTTTCGTTTGGTTCATTCACCCGGTAAATTTTTTTTGGTTTCAACTTTTTATTACCTTTACAAAACAAAGGCTCTGCCAGCGTGCAAACGTTTTTTAACTCCACTGTGCGTTACTTTTGCACCGTCGGGGCATTATCTTTGCAGCATAATCGCCAGACTATCCTGTCGGCCCTACTGATTTAGATTCAACCAAATAATCCATATATACTCGAAATGGCAAAGAAAGAAACCAAGACCAAAGCTCCCGTAGACCCCGCAAAGGCCAAGCTCAGCGCGCTCACGGCAGCTATGGAACGCATAGAAAAGAACTACGGCAAAGGCGCCATAATGAAGCTTGGCGACGAGCACGTGGAGGACGTTGATGTTATCCCCACCGGCTCAATAGGCCTCAACTGGGCCCTCGGTGTAGGCGGATTTCCCCGCGGCCGCATCATCGAGATCTACGGTCCGGAATCGTCAGGTAAGACAACACTTGCAATCCACGCTATAGCCGAGGCACAGAAAGCCGGCGGAATCGCCGCGATTATCGACGCCGAGCATGCTTTCGACCGCTTCTATGCCGAGAAACTCGGCGTGGACGTGAACAATCTCCTCATCTCCCAGCCCGACAACGGCGAGCAGGCCCTGGAGATTGCCGAGCAGCTCATACGCTCCGCCGCTATCGACATTCTGGTGATTGACTCCGTGGCCGCGCTTACTCCCAAGAGCGAAATCGAGGGCGACATGGGCGACCGCAACGTGGGCGTGCAGGCCCGGTTGATGTCGCAGGCCATGCGCAAACTCACCGGCAGCATTGCCCGCACCAACACCACCGCCATATTCATCAACCAGCTGCGCGAGAAAATCGGCGTGATGTTCGGCCCGTCGGAGACCACCACCGGCGGCAACGCCCTGAAGTTCTACGCCTCCGTGCGCATCGACATCCGCTCCAGCACCACCATCAAGGACAAGGAAGAAGTTCTCGGCCGTCACACCAAGGTGAAGGTGACCAAAAACAAGGTTGCGCCCCCATTCAAGCGCTGCGAATTCGACATCATGTTCGGCGAAGGCATATCACGCTCAGGCGAAATCATAGACCTCGGCGTGGAATACGGCATAATCCAGAAGAGCGGCTCATGGTTCAGCTACGGCGGCACCAAGCTCGCCCAGGGCCGCGACGCCGCCAAGCAGGTGATCAAAGACAATCCCGAGCTTGCCGACGAACTCGAAGCCAAGATTATGGAAGCCCTCGGCAGCGGCAACCATCCCGCCTCAGCAGGCACCAAACCGGCAAAATCAGCCGCTAAAAAAACGGCAGGCGATGACGCCGACGAAGATATCGACATCGACGACATAGACCTGGACGAAGCCGACGACGATCTTGACCTCGACGGCATCGACGACGACTTCTCCATCGAGACCAATCCCCAGGACTGACCCCGGCCCCAACCTGAGGCGCGGAACAACTCAAGCTCCCGGACCCAAGCCCCCTCAGTAAAGTCGGTAAAGTCCGTAAGGTCGGTAGCGTCCGTAAAGTCCCTCCATGTTAGCTCCCCCACATTTCCGCGAACTGCCCCGCGCAATTCGCGGAAATTTCGTATATTTGGCCAAATTTTCAATACCATCAACCATTTCCCCATGAAAAAAAACTTTCTTCGCCTCATTCTTGCGGCGGCAGTAGTGGCACTCGGCTTCGCTCAGACCGCATGCACAGGCAAATCCAAGACCGACTCAGAAACCAAAGCTAAAGTCGACTCCGTCCATCCCCGCATCATCATCGCCTACGTAACATCAGGCTCCGACGTGATGCCCGACCCCAACTCAATGACACACATCAACTACGCCTTCGGCCACGTCAACCAGACATTCAACGGCATCGACGTAGCAAATCCCGACCGTCTCCACCAGATTTCCGCCCTCAAGCAGCAGAATCCCGACCTTAAGGTAATCCTCTCCGTTGGCGGATGGGGCAGCGGCCGATTCAGCGAAATGGCTGCCGACTCCCTCAACCGCACAGCCTTCGCAGCCGATGCAAAACGCGTGATCGACGAATTCAACCTCGACGGTGTGGATATTGACTGGGAGTACCCCACCAGCTCAAGCGCAGGCATCTCCTCGTCGCCCGACGACACTGACAACTACACCCTCCTCATGCGCGACATCCGCTCAGCAATCGGCCCTGACAAACTCCTCACTCTCGCCACTCCCGGCAATGCCCGCTTCTACGACTTCCCGGCAATCCTTCCCTACGTCGACTTCGTCAACATCATGAGCTACGACATAGGTACCGCAGCCGCTCACAAGCATCAGGCACCTCTCTACGAATCAGAGCACACCCGCCTCACAGCCGATCAGGCCCTCAAAGCTCACCTCGAGGCCGGTATTCCCAAGGACAAGCTCACCCTCGGTCTTCCCTTCTACGGCCGCGGAGCATACGAATATCCCGACTATATGGACTACAAAGACTTCAAACTCCTTGACTCCTGCACCATTGTCTGGGACGAAAAAGCACAGGTTCCCTACGTAGCAAACTCCAAAGGCGAGCTCGTAATGGGCTACAACGACCCCCGTGCCATCGAAATCAAATGTAAATACATCCTCGACAACGACCTTCTCGGAGCAATGTACTGGGAATACACCTGCGACGACGCCCAGGGCACCCTCCGCAAAATCGTCACCGACTACATGATGGGACAGAAAGGCCTCGACTACCAGCAGGCCCCCGCCGAGCACTATGTCCCCACCGACACCACCGCTCCCGCCCCCAAACCCGCTCCCGCCATTCCCGCCAACTAACCCCGGCGCCCAATAATATATTTCCCCATCTACTCTCGCAGACCAATCCGACAAGTCGAACCACTCTGACAAGTCCGATTAATCCAAATAATTATTCCTAAAAAGCCCGCGTCTGCGGGCTTTTTAGGAATAATTATAACCTCTATCCTCGCCTCCATCAGACCGGTCTGACCAGTCTGACCCGTCAGAATAGCTTCATTCGACAATATATAAAAGCTGGCAAAAGACGTCTATACTAATCCTTCTTCCCCTCAAATCCATTTCTATACTCCACTCTCGCTTTATACATTTTCTCTTTGATACCTCCTTTCTTCACAAAATTATTCTGCTGATATATCAATAGACGCCTGAGCATATAGGTTGCCTGATTTATCAATGTAATACACAGGTTACAGAATTCTTCCGCCGAATATCTCTCCGCAAGCGACAGTGGATTAGACATAAACTCATTATTTTTGAGATATATTCTAAGTTTACGTAGCCGCTCATTTCCTCCAACCCACTTCTGAAGACAATTCTGACGAAGATAATCCTCATAGTCCAGTAGAAGTTCTTCAAGCGAGGCCTTGGCAACATTTGTAAGCTTTATCTCAGTTTCACTGAAGGTAACAGAAGCCTCACTGCCTTCCGCGATATTCTGTTTACCTGAACGGGCAGCTTGCACCATCTGGTCTACAATCCTACTTGAAGACGGCACAAATCTTCTTACAAACACCACCGTCAGATCATATATAATCTCCGTAAGCTTATATACTCTAAGAGGGTGTTTCATAACAACTGT
>LUJP01000025.1 GCA_001689535.1 Bacteroidales bacterium M5 | reverse complement strand
CCGAAAGGCCGCCGCGGCTCTTTTGTTTTAAACCGCGGCGGGGAGGGACGGGGCTGTAACAGCCGGGAGGGATTGGAATCATTGGAGTAATTTATGTTTCTTATGTTTCTTATGTTTCTTATGTTTCTTATGTTTCTTATGTTTCTTATGTGGCTTATAATTCTTATAAGAGTTAGGTGGGATTAGGCGGGGCGAGATGGCGCGGGATTGGTTGAGTGTGGGATGGCTGGGAGGGAGCTGGAAGGTGATACGGAGGGAGCTGGAATGGCGGTGTGGGGAATTTTTTTGCGGAAATGTTGTGAGAAGTTTTAAATTATTTTAATTTTGCAGATAATAAGGCTATCTGTATGATTTTCATTAATTAACTCAATATTTTAAATTTCTAACTGCTATGTGGTTAACAAGTTCATCTATAGGAAGGAAGCTGGTAATGGCTGTTACCGGTGTTTGCCTAATCCTATTCGTAACATTTCACGCGTTGATGAATGGAGTTGCGCTTTTCTGGCCAACAGCCTACAATGAGGTGTGCAACTTCCTTGGCGCTAACTGGTATGCTCTGATAGCTTCAGCCGGTCTGGCTCTGCTTTTCATCATCCACATTATCTATGCCATCTGGCTTACTCTTCAGAACCGCAAGGCGCGCGGTAACGACCGCTACAATGTGGTGAAGAAGCCTGCCCAGGTAGAATGGGCCTCGCAGAACATGCTTGTGCTCGGCATCGTGATTCTCGCTTTCCTCGTGCTCCATCTTATCCAGTTCTGGGCAAAGATGCAGCTTGTGGAGGTTATGGGTATCCATGGCGATTTCCCTCCCCAGGCCGGTACGCTTTTCATTAATGAAGCGTTCAAGTGCTGGATTACTCCTGTGGTCTACATTATCGGTTTCATTGCGCTGTGGTTCCACTTCAACCATGGTTTCTGGTCGATGTTCCAGTCATCCGGCTGGAATAACGATGTGTGGATTAAACGTCTCAAATGCATCGGCATGTGGTGGAGCTCGATTGTAGTGGCTCTTTTCATTGCCCAGGCAGTCGTATTTACCGTACAGGCCCACAAAGGCACTTATACCAGCGATCCCGCGCTTCTGGAGCAGTATATTGAGTTTGCATCGGAAGGCAAAAACGCTGTTGTGGGCGACCAGGCTCCCTGCATTTTCCAGCAGGTATGCGAATAAATTAATTTAGTCAAGACAAAACAATTCACCATCAACAGATATGGCAGACTTAAACAAACTTGAGGGTATGATTGATTCTACCCCCATCATGAAGGACTATGCCGACATAGAGTCGTCAAAGCTTCCGGAATATCAAGTCGATTCCAAAATACCGGAAGGCCCTCTGGCCGATAAATGGACGAACTACAAGGCCCATCAGAAACTGGTTAACCCCGCCAACAAACGCAATCTCGATATAATTGTGGTAGGTACCGGCCTGGCCGGCGCTTCGGCAGCCTCCACTCTCGCTGAGCTCGGATTCAATGTGTGGAACTTCTGCATTCAGGATAGCCCCCGCCGCGCTCACTCCATCGCCGCACAGGGCGGTATAAACGCAGCCAAGGACTATCAGAACGACGGCGACTCCGTTTACCGTCTGTTCTACGACACGGTGAAGGGCGGTGACTTCCGCTCCCGCGAGGCCAACGTTTACCGTCTGGCTGAAGTGTCGAACAATATTATCGATCAGTGCGTGCAGCAGGGCGTACCCTTCGCACGTGAATACGGCGGCCTTCTGGCCAACCGTTCGTTCGGCGGCGCTCAGGTGAGCCGTACATTCTATGCCAAGGGCCAGACCGGCCAGCAGCTTCTGCTCGGAGCCTACGCTTCGCTCAACCGCCAGATTGAAAAGGGCCAGGTGCGCTCGTTCAACCGTCGCGAGATGCTCGACGTGGTAATAGTCGACGGCCGCGCCCGCGGTATTATCGTGCGCAACCTCATCACCGGCGAGCTCGAGCGCTATGCCGCACATGCAGTGGTGCTTGCAACCGGCGGCTACGGACGCACATTCTTCCTCTCTACAAACGCTATGGGCTGCAACGGCTCAGCCGCTGTCCAGGTATTCAAGAAAGGCGCTTATCTTGCCAACCTCGCTTTCACGCAGATTCACCCCACCTGTATCCCCGTTCACGGCGAGGATCAGTCGAAGCTCACCCTTATGAGCGAGTCGCTGCGTAACGACGGCCGCATCTGGGTTCCGAAGAAGAAAGAGGATGCAGAGGCTATCCGCGCAGGCAAGAAACGTCCTACCGACATTCCCGACGAAGACCGCGACTTCTATCTGGAGCGCCGTTACCCGGCATTCGGTAACCTGTGTCCGCGCGACATCGCCAGCCGTGCCGCCAAGGAGCGCTGCGACGCCGGCTACGGCGTGGGAACCGGCAATGCCGTATATCTCGACTTCAAATACGCCATAGACCGTCTGGGTGCCGACGTGGTGCGTGACCGCTACGGAAACCTCTTCGATATGTATCAGATGATTTCCGACGATAACCCCTACGAGACCCCGATGATGATATTCCCCGCCTCCCACTATACAATGGGAGGTATCTGGGTTGACTACGAACTTCAGACTTCGATCAAGGGTCTGTTTGCAATCGGTGAGTGCAACTTCTCCGACCACGGCGCAAACCGTCTGGGCGCATCGGCCCTCATGCAGGGTCTGGCCGACGGATACTTCGTGCTTCCCTACACTATGCAGAACTACCTTGCCGATCAGATCAAGGTGCCTCACTTCAAGACCGACACTCCCGAATTCGACGCAGCCGAGAAGGGCGTTCGCGACCGCATAGCCAAGCTTATGGCCATCAAGGGTACCAAGTCGCCCGACCAGATTCACAAGCGTCTGGGCCACGTGATGTGGAATCTCGTAGGTATGGGCCGTACACTCCAGAGCCTTGTCAAGGCACTTGACGAACTCGAGGACGTGCGCAAGGAATTCTATACCGACCTGCGCATCGTGGGTAGCGCCGACGATCTCAACACCGAGCTGGAGAAGGCTCTGCGTCTGGAAGACTTCCTGGTAATCGCCAGGATGATGGCAATCGACGCACTGAACCGCAACGAATCGTGCGGCGCCCACTTCCGCGAGGAGTATCAGACCGCCGACGGCGAGGCCAAGCGCGACGACGAGCACTATATGTATGTAAGCTGCTGGAAGTACACCGGCGACAACGAGAAGCCCATCCTCATCAAGGAGCCTCTCAATTACGAAGCTATCCAGGTACAAACCCGTAACTACAAGTCGTAATTCCTAATCAAACCACGTGGCCTGAGGCGGCCTCGCCGCGCCAAGCGGAAAGAAGGCAGCCCCGGCCTGATTAAAAAAACAAAGACATCAATGAAAACAACAATAAGCGTAAATTTGAGAATTTGGCGTCAACGTGGTCCTAAGGAAAAAGGCCAGTTCGTCAACTATCATCTCGACAATGTGTCGACCGGCAGCAGCTTCCTTGAAATGCTCGACATGCTCAACCAGCAGCTTGTGGAGAAGAATGAGGAGCCTGTGGTTTTTGACAGCGACTGCCGCGAGGGTATCTGCGGTATGTGCTCACTGTATATCAACGGACATCCCCACGGACCGGTGCAGGGCATCACAACCTGCCAGCTCCACATGCGTAAGTTTAACGACGGCGACACCATCACCATCGAGCCCTGGCGCTCGGCTGCGTTCCCCGTGGTACGCGACCTGATGGTAAACCGCAATGCCTTCGACCAGATTCAGCAGGCCGGCGGCTACGTTTCGTTCAACTGCGGCGGCGCTCCTGATGCCAATGCCACTCCTATTTCAAAGGAAGTGGCCGACGTGGCCATGGACTCCGCTACCTGCATTGGTTGCGGTGCCTGCGTGGCTGCCTGCAAGAACGGCTCGGCCATGCTCTTCGTATCTGCCAAGGTGAGCCAGTTTGCCCTGCTGCCCCAGGGTCAGGTAGAGCGCAAACGCCGTGCACGCGCCATGGTACGCCGCATGGATGAGCTCGGATTCGGCAACTGTACCAACACCGGTGCCTGCGCCGCCGAGTGCCCCAAGAATGTTCCTCTGAGCAACATCGCGCGCCTCAACCGCGAATTCATTAATGCCAAGTGCGCTGAATAAGCGTCACCCGGCATAGAGCAATAAACCACTGCAGGCCGCTTCAGCGTAAAGCTGGGGCGGCCTGCTGGTTTTTTAGCGGGGTATAAATTTATAAGAATTATAAATCTTATAAGTCTTATAAGTCTTATAAGTTTAAAGGAAAGCTTTAATTGCGGCGGAGAAGGGGGATATATTGGCCATAGCCGGCCTCTTCCATATCTTCCAGGGGAATGAATCGGAGGCTTGCGCTGTTTATGCAGTAGCGCAGACCGCCGGTGTGGGCCGGGCCGTCGGGAAACACGTGGCCAAGATGGGAGCCTCCTTTGCGGCTTGACACTTCGGTGCGGTCCATTCCGTGGGAGAGATCACGGCGCTCAACTATCAGCGAGTCATCTATGGGGCGCGAAAATGCCGGCCACCCGCAGCCCGACTCGAATTTGTCGGCGGACAGAAACAGCGGTTCGCCCGTAACGACGTCAACGTATATACCTGGGCGGAACTTGTCAAAGTATTCGTTGGCAAAAGGTGGCTCTGTGGCCGCGTGCTGCGTCACTTCATATTGCAGCGGTGTGAGGGTTGCCCGGAGCTCTTTATCGGCAGGACGCGGGCTCTGAGGGGGTATTATGCGTATGTTACGGGCCATTTCAAAAAGGCTCGGATCAATATGGCAATAGCCTTCGGGATTCTTGTCGAGATAGTCCTGATGATATTCCTCGGCAGGATAGAAATTAGTGAGAGGCCCCGTTTCAATGGCTATTTTTCCTGCGGTAGATGCCGCAAGCTCATGCAGCGATTTTTCGATTACCAGACGGTCGGATGGGTCGGTATAATAGATTCCCGTACGGTATTGCGTACCTCGGTCGTTGCCCTGGCGGTTGACGGATGTGGGATCGACAGTGCGGTAATAAAGACTGAGTAGCAAGGGCAGAGGTAGGACTTCGGGATTGTATGTCACCTTTACGGTCTCAGCCGCTCCGGTTGTGCCGGTGCAGACTTCACGATAGGTGGGCTCGGACACTTTGCTGTTGGCATAGCCTACCTGAGTCGATACAACTCCGGGAATGAGGCCGAGAAAATGCTGTGTGCCCCAGAAGCATCCTCCGGCTAGATATATTGTTTTCATTTCTTGTGGTTTTTCGGTTTAACGGCAATCGACTTATTGAAGTTCACTGAGGCGCGGTAATTTCCGAAGACAGCGACGGCGAGTATTTTATAGAATGATAATTCTGGCCTAAATTTGCGTCAAGAATATCCAAGGTTATGATACAAGTAGATAAAACAGTCTGTCCCCACGACCACGTATGTCCGCTTATCAGGATATGTCCTGTGGGAGCCATATCTCAGAATGCCGAAGGTTATCCGGAGATAGACTATTCACTGTGCATTGAGTGCGGTAAATGCGTCAGAAATTGTCCGAAAAAGGCAATGAAGCAGACTACGGTCAAGTAACACAACTTTCAGTCAGTGCTATCGTTTATATACCTGATGTATATTCCAACTGAATCAGTATGAAAATTATCCATGCCAGAAAGAAAGACGCATCGTTTATTGCCTCTTGTGTAGTGTATGCCATCGGCGAGGAAATTACCCGAAAACTTGCCGCGGAGGAGCATACTCCGGAAGATGTACACGGTCTTTTTCAGGAACTCGCAGAAAGAGATGACACACAGTACAGCTATAAGAACACCATTGTGGCCATAAATGACGATGATGCCGCTGTGGGCGCTGTCATAGGGTATGACGGTGCGAAGCTACCTATGCTGAAAGACCATTTTGTCTCGGCTGTCAGGACGATGCTTGGAAAGGATATGAGTGGAATGGGCGATGAGTGCGATGCAGATGAGTATTATATCGACACTCTTGCCGTGGATCCGGCCTTCAGAGGCATGGGAATAGCCCGGCAATTGCTCACTGGCGCTATCGACAAGGCAAAGACTATAGGGAAGCCCGCAGGACTGCTTGTCGACAAGCAAAATCACCGTGCGCGTCATCTTTACGAGAATATGGGCTTCAGAAAGATAGGCGACCGCCCTTTCGCTTCCGAGGTCATGGATCACATGAGATACGAGGGCTGAGGTTCCCAGACTGGAATCAGCATTTGTCGGCTAAAAGTGTCGGCAGGCGATCGGCTACATGTGTTGTGCCAGCCAGTCAATCATGGTGCGGTACACCGCTTCCCTGATGGATTTTTTGGATAACGCAAGGTCATGGAGGCCTCCTTCAAATTCTATTTCGGTTATGTCGTCTCCAAGCTGACGGCCGTATTTGGAAATGGCCTCCACATCCAGTATGGCGTCGGCTCTGCGGTACTTCTCTTTGGGGTCGCCCGGATGGACGGATTCTTTTGAGTGCATCAGCAGTATTGGCACGTTGATTCTTCGCTTGCGAAGCTCCTGTTGGCCTCTATGGATAGCCCGGGCCCAGCCCATGTCGGGGTCGGGAAGAATGTCCGGCTTCCAGTCCTTGCGGTAAGTCCACTCTCCGCCATAATCCTTGGAAAGACTCTCGGCATATCCTCTGTCGGGTTTCTGGGGAAGTTTTGCATCCGGCATGAAACGCCCAAGTACACTTACAATCGGCATCACAACCTTACGCATTCCCCACGGCAGATTCCAGTCAAGGAAAGGACTGTTTAGAATCAGAGCCTTGATCATTGGTGATGGGTTCTTGGCCATGTAGAGGCTTGAGGTAAGTCCGCCGGTAGAATGGCCCAGAAGGGCAATCTCCCGGTCTTCGTCCTCGCGGATCATTCCGATTGCAGCATTGATGTCGGCAAAATATTCGTCCATGGCCCTCACCTGAAACATCTTCTGCAGCCCCATCAGCGAGCGGCCATATTTGCGGAGGTCAACGGCGTAGAAATCATAACCGTGGGCCACGAACATATCGGCCATTTCTTTCTGAAGGAAATAGTCGCTGAAACCGTGAACGTAGAGAATGGCTTTTGAGGTTTCCGTGACTGATTTTTTACGGATTACCGTACACCTGACCTTTCCGCTGTAGTCATCCGGCATATCCACATAGGTCATCTCAAATCCATCTCCAAGATGATCCGGCTGCCAGTGGTGAGATGCTGCATTCATATCGTATGACTGAGTTTTTACATTCTATTTCATTTTCAGAAACGTCTGGGTAAATGAAATGTTCATCACTTGTCAGCAGGGCCGGTACCTGCAGATTTAGAGTCGGTTCCCCAATATTTGTTAATGCTGGGATCGCATATCTCTGAGTGA
>LUJP01000098.1:9117-9285 GCA_001689535.1 Bacteroidales bacterium M5 | reverse complement strand
GTCAGACACACTCAAAGAAACAGTATCGAGGTTCAGCAGCTTCGGGTTGTGAGGTTGTCGCAGATTTACGTGCATAAAAAACACGGCCGGAAGGGATTCCGGCCGTGGTATGGAAGAGGGATGATGGTTGCGTTAGAATTCGGCGTTGTTGGGGGTGCGGGGGAAGGG
>LUJP01000098.1:8866-8999 GCA_001689535.1 Bacteroidales bacterium M5 | reverse complement strand
GATACCACCACATGTCCTTCATGGGGATGCCCAGCTCGTCGATGCGCTGCTGGAGCTTGTCGAAGTCGGCCTCGCGTTCCGAGCCGCCGATTATCTCGCCGATTTTGGGGAAGAGCACGTCCATGGCGCGCAC
>LUJP01000098.1:0-8737 GCA_001689535.1 Bacteroidales bacterium M5 | reverse complement strand
TCATGCTCGCTCTGGAGGTCGGCGCCCCAGTAGACGGGGAATTCAAATTTGTGGCCCGATTCCTCAAGGATTTTCACACCCTCGGTGTAGGTGAGGCGTACAAAAGGCTGCGAAACCACGTGGTGCAGGCGGTCAACGAGCTCCTTGTCGTACATCTGCGAAAGGAATTCGATGTCGTCGGCGCAGTGCTCCAGCGCGTAGTTTATACAGTATTTGATGAAGTCCTCGGCGAGGTCCATGTTGTCGGTGATGTCGTAGAACGCCATTTCCGGCTCGATCATCCAGAACTCCGAGAGGTGTCGGGGAGTGTTGGAGTTCTCGGCGCGGAATGTGGGGCCGAAGGTGTAGATGGCTCCGAGAGCTGTGGCACCGAGCTCGCCTTCAAGCTGACCGCTTACGGTGAGGGCGGTGGGTTTGCCGAAGAAGTCGGCCGAGAAGTCAACCTTTCCGTCCTCGGTCTTGGGGAGGTTGTTGAGGTCGAGCGTAGTCACCTGGAACATGGCTCCGGCGCCTTCGCAGTCAGAGGCCGTGATGAGGGGAGTGTTGAGGTAGAAGAATCCGCGCTCCTGGAAGAAGCGGTGGATTGCGAAGGCCAGGGTGCTTCTCACGCGGAGCACCGCACCGAAAGTGTTGGTGCGGGGACGCAGGTGGGCTTTCTCGCGGAGGAATTCCAGAGTGTGGCCTTTTTTCTGCAGGGGATAGGTGAGGGGATCGGCTGAACCGAACACCTCGAGTTTCTCGGCCTGCACCTCGCAGCTCTGTCCTTTGCCCATTGACTCCACAAGTGTGCCGGTGACGTGGATGCTTGATCCGGTGGTCACGTCGCGGAGCTGGTCGTCGGAGAATTTCTCCATGTCAAAGACAATCTGGAGATTCTTTATCGTAGAGCCGTCGTTGAGCGCCACGAACTGCACGTGCTTGTTGCCGCGGCGGGTGCGCACCCAGCCCATCACGTCGACCTGCTGGCCGATGAGGGCGGGATTGAATATGTCTACTATCTTGATGCGTTTCATTTAGAGAGCGATAATCTTGAATGGAAGTGGTGATTGGTTACTCGAAAGAACCCATTTTCAGGTAGTTTACTTCTTCCTGAGTGAGGTAGCGCCAGCGGCCGCGGGGCAGGTTCTTCTTGGTGAGTCCGGCGAAGTACACGCGGTCGAGTTTCGTCACGTGGTAGCCAAGGCTCTCAAAGAGACGGCGCACGATGCGGTTGCGTCCCGAGTGGATTTCGATGCCGGCCTGGTTGCGGTCGGTCTCGGTGGCATAAGAGATGGCGTCGGCGTGTATGGGGCCGTCCTCAAGCTCTATGCCGTCGGCTATGCGCTGCATGTCTTCCTCGGCGATATCCTTGTCGGTCCATACGTGGTAGATTTTTTTCTTCACGTATTTGGGGTGGGTGAGCTTCGAGGCGAGGTCGCCGTCGTTGGTGAGAAGCAGCACGCCGGTGGTGTTGCGGTCAAGTCGTCCCACGGGATAGATGCGCTCGTCGCATGCGCCTTTCACGAGGTCGAGCACGGTGGTGCGTCCGTTGGGATCGTCCGATGTGGTCACGCAGTCCTTGGGCTTGTTGAGCAGGATGTAGGTCTTGCGCTCCAGTGCCACTACCTTCTCATCGTATTCCACGGTGTCGCTGTGGCTGATCTTTGTGCCGAGTTCGGTAACCACCTGGCCGTTGACCTTCACAAGTCCCTGCTGGATGAATTCGTCGGCTTCGCGGCGCGAGCAAATTCCGGCGTTTGACATGAACTTGTTGAGGCGTATCTGTGCATTGGGATCCGGAATCTCGGTTTCGTATTCGATGCGTTTGGGACGGGGCACAAAGCTCTTTCCGCCCTGAGGCATTCCATACTGGTTCTGACGCATTCCGGGTTTGCCCTGACGGTTCTTGTTGAAGCCGCCCTGACGGTTCTGATTGTTGTAACCGCCCTGGTTGCGGTTGTTGAAACCACCCTGACGATTCTGGTTGTTGTAACCGCCCTGACGGTTCTGGTTGTTGTAGCCACCCTGGCGGTTCTGGTTGTTGTAACCGCCCTGGCGGTTCTGGTTGTTGTAGCCGCCCTGGCGGTTCTGGTTATTGTAACCGCCCTGGTTGCGGTTGTAGCCCTGATTGTAACCGCCCTGACGGTTCTGGTTGTTGTATCCGCCCTGGTTGCGGTTGTATCCTTGGTTGTAGCCCTGATTATAACCTCCCTGATTGCGGTTGTAGCCCTGATTGTAACCGCCCTGGTTGTAGTTTCTGCGCTGATATCCTCCCTGCTGCTGTTCGGTCTGGGCGTTTTCGGTTCCGGCTTCGGCGGTAGCTCCTTCTTCGGCGGTGTGGGGTGCCTGGTTGTAGCTGCGGTTCTGATAGTTGTTGTCGTGTCCCTGGTTGTAGCGGTTGTAGCCTCCTCCGTAGGAAGGACGCTGTCCGTAGGAGGGACGCTGCTGTCCATAGGGACGGTTGTAGCCATAGGAACGCTGAGGACGCTCGTTGCCCTCTTCGTTGCCGGTCTGGGATGAGGCGTCGGAACTGAAAGCCGGACGCGAAACCGGGGTTTCTGCTGAAGGGTTTGCACGCATTTCGCCTATACGCGGGCGTTTGCTCTTCTTTTCACTGCTGTCCATAATAAGAGAACTGTTTTTAAGTTTTTGTAGACGGTTGTGGATGGTGGATGTAATTGATTTGATAGGATGTGAAATGCCTCGCGGCTTCACTCGTAGGAATAAGAAATCCGGTATTTATTCGGAAGTTGAAAGGGTATATTTGATATAGTTTTGTTGTCGGTAGGAGTAGTTAGTAATTAAAAGAAAATGTTGTTTGGCAAATCGTAGTCTGAGGATATTTCCCTGAGATGTATTCTTACTGCAAAAATAGTAATTCTCTTAATTTCTAACAACTCCACGTAAAAAAGTTTCGCATAACCGTCAATTTTTATGGGCGTTTGTGTGTCGTTTTGTCTCAGCCTACTGGAGCAGACGCAGGGCGACCTTTACAATAGGCAACCCGGATTTGCCAAAAAAGCTGTCGTGGGTCTCCTTGATTTCGATATCGGGCTTGATTCCGATGCCAACAAACTCGGTGCTGTCGGGAGCCACGTCGTGCTTCGAACAACGGGAGCCTTACGCCGGATACAAGATTTTTTAACGAAATGAAATTTTTTTTTGAATTAAGTAAACAAAATAATCTTTACCGGTGTTAATAAAGCAATAGTCGGTGGTGCCTCCGTGCTCCATCCCGGCTTCAAACATAAATTAACACCTAATAATCAATGGAAAAAACCTAAGTGACTTCCGCTTGTGAATCTACCATGGTCCATTTTGCTCACTCTATGACGGACGGCCGTATAAACCGCCATGAAAACCCATCCAGCCGCCCCCGAAAGAATATCTAAAACTCTTACAATTATTACATAATCCCTAATCTAACCTCAACTCACTAATTATGAAGGCAAGACTGACAAGTTTGTTTTTACTGCTTTTGCTCTTCCCGATGGTATGCGCTCTCGCGGCTCCTATTACTGTCAAGGGCACAGTAGCAGATGCTACAGGAGAACCTCTTCTGGGCGTGTCTGTAATCGTGAAGGGTACCACTCAGGGTACCACCACAAATCTTGACGGCGAATTCACTATCAAGGCCGAGGAGGGCCAGGTGATACGCTTCTCTTATATTGGCTATGCCACTGCCGAGGAGACCGTGACCGGTCCCACCATGGCTGTGACTCTGCAGGAAGAAGCCAACACTCTCGACGAGGTTGTTGTGACCGCTCTCGGTATCAAGCGCGAGCAGAAAGCTCTTTCCTACAATGTGCAGACCGTGTCCGGCGAGGCGTTCACTGCCAATAAGGACGCCAACTTCATCAATTCGCTCGCAGGCAAGGTGGCCGGCGTGAACATCAGCTCCGGTTCGGCAGGCGCCGGTTCGGCAGCCCGTGTGATCATGCGCGGTACCAAGTCGATCTCGGGCAATGACAATGCACTTTACGTTATCGACGGTATACCGATGTTTGACGTGAACACCGGCACGGAATCGGGCGGTACGATGGCCAAACAGCCCGGCTCAAGCTCCGTGGCCGATATCAACCCTGACGATATCGAGTCGATGTCGGTGCTCTCAGGTCCTTCGGCTGCCGCTCTTTACGGCTCGGACGCCGCAAGCGGTGTGATCCTTATCACCACCAAGAAGGGTGTGGAGGGACGCGCTCATCTCACCTACAGCAACTCAACTTCGTTCAGCCGCGCATGGCAGACTCCCAAATTCCAGAACCGTTACGGCAACAAGCCCGGTGAGTTTGCATCGTGGGGCGACAAAGGAACTGCCACCGATTATGATCCTATGGATTTCTTCCGCACCGGCGTGACCGAAATCAACTCTCTCACTTTCAATGTGGGTAATGAAAAGAACCAGACGTTTGCCTCAGCAGCCGTTACCAACGCTCCCGGCATCATGCCCGAAAGCGACTATAACCGCTACAACTTCAGCATACGCAACACCACCAAGTTTCTTAACGACAAGATGACCCTCGACCTGGGCGCACAGTATATCATCCAGAACAACAAAAATATGGTAGGTTCCGGTGAATACTTCAACCCGATTCCCGCTCTGTGGCTCTTCCCCCGTAGCGAGGACTTCGGTCAGGTGAAGAATTTCGAGCGCTGGGACGATAACCGTCAGCTCCCCGTGCAGTACTGGCCCTATCCCAACCACTTCACCATGCAGAACCCCTACTGGACCCAGAAACGCATGACACGTGAGGCCCGCAAGCAGCGCTACATGTTCAACGCATCGCTCAAATACGATATCCTCCCCTGGCTCTATGTAATAGGCCGCGTGCGTGTGGACAACTCCAATATAGTCTATGAAGAGAAATACCACGCAACCACCATCGAGACTCTTGCCGGCAACAACAAAGGTATGTATGGCAAGACCCGCACAATGGACCGCTCGACCTACGCCGACATCATGGCCTCTATGAACAAGAATTTCTTCGACGGACGCCTCAATGTCAACGCACAACTCGGTGCCTCGATCAACGACATGCTCGAGGAATCAGACCACTTCGAAGGCTCTCTCTACACCATCCCCAACTTCTTCTCGTTTGGCAATATCAGCCCCGTCAACTACAAGAAGGGCGATGCCGAATGGCACGACCAGGTGCAGTCGATCTTCGCCAGCGTCGAGCTCGGATGGCGCAGCCAGTATTATCTGACCGTAACCGGCCGTAACGACTGGACCTCCATGCTTGCCTTCACCGACAAGAGCAGCTACTTCTATCCTTCGGTAGGCGCATCGTGGCTCATCAGCGAGACTTTCCGCGATCAGCTTCCCCAGTTCGTCAACTACCTGAAGATACGCGGTTCGTGGGCCGAAGTGGCTTCATCGCCCTCACGCTACCTCACCCGCATGCAGTATGTGTACAACGACCAGACCAACCAGTATGAGTGGCCGTCGAAGCACTATAACCCCAACCTCAAACCCGAGAACACCAAATCGTATGAAATCGGTCTGAGCTCGAAGTTCCTCAACAACACCATCGGCCTTGAGTTCACATACTACAACGCCAACACCTTCCATCAGACATTCGAAATCCCCGCGTCCGGTTCGTCAGGCTACAAGACCAACCTCATCCAGACCGGTAACATCCGCAACCGCGGTATCGAGGCCGCCCTCAACTATCAGAACACCTGGGGCGACTGGCGCTTCAACACCGGCATCACCTACTCCTGGAACCAGAACAAGGTCATTGAACTCGCCAACGGCGCCATCGATCCCGAAACAGGCAAGCCTATCGAAATGGAATATTTCGTTGCCACCGGCTGTCTGGGTATGAACGGAGGTCCGGCAGTACGTCTCTACGAAGGCGGCACCATGGGCGATATCTACTACAACCGCCGACTCACTGAAGATGCCAACGGCAACGTTGTGCTCAACGACAAGGGTCAGCTCACCCTCGAGACCGTTGATTACTACAAGGTGGGCAGCCTCCTTCCCAAATTCCACATGGGATGGAACGCATCAATAGGCTGGAAAGACCTCACTCTTTCATGGGCAGTCACCGGACGCTTCGGCGGCAAGGTTGTGGCCCAGACCCAGGCTATCATCGACCGCTACGGTGTGTCGGAAGAATCAGCCAACGCCCGCGATAACGGCGGCGTTGAAATCCCCGGCCTCGGAAAGGTCGACGCCCAGAACTACTATGAGACAATATCCGACGCTTCCGGCAAATATTATCTCTACAACGCTACCAACGTGCGTCTGGCCGACCTCACTCTTACCTACAACATTCCTCCCCGCATCTTCAAGGATGTAGCCAAGGTCACTGTAAGCTTCACCGGCAAGAACCTCTGGATGATCCACTGCAAGGCTCCTTTCGATCCCGAGAGCACCGCGGCAACCACCAACAACTTCTATCAGGGTGTTGACTATTTCCAGCAGCCCAGCATCCGCAGCTATGGTTTCAATGTAAAAGTTACATTCTAATCCTCCCTAATTATGAAAAAGACAATTTTAGCCAATACACTGCTCCTCGTGGCCGGCGCAAGCCTCATGTTCTCGGCATGTACCGACAAGTTCGAGGATTTCAATACCGACCCGAAGGCTCCTACCCCCGACCAGATGAAGGAGGACTATGCCTCGACAGCGTCGCTGATCAACACCATGATTCCCGTGATGGTTCTCGGCCAGGAGAACGACTATCAGATGATAGACCAGATGATAGGCTACGAGTACGGCCGAATGACCTCTGCCAAGAACGCCTGGGGCTCAGCCCAGTACTACGCCACATATAATCCTCCTATCGGCTGGACCGGCAACTGCTTCGACACCAACATGCCCAAGATGTACACCCCCTACTTCATGATCCGCAACATCACCGGCAGCGAGGGTATCACTTACCACTGGGCAAACCTAATCCGTATATTCGGCACTCTACGCGTGAGCGATTGCTACGGTCCTCTGCCTTTCTCGAAGATAGGAACCGGTTCGGATTTCGCCGTGGCTTACGATGACATGCCCGAACTTTTCACCGCCATGTTCGCCGAACTCGACAACGCCATCTCCGGACTCAAGGAGGAACTCTCCAAGGAAGGCGCGGCCGCCACGGCCAAGAGCCTCTTCGGCACTGCCGACTTTATCTATCAGGGCGACCTCCAGAAGTGGCTCCGCCTGGCCAACTCCCTCAAACTGCGCCTGGCCATGCGTCTGGTCAACGTTGAACCCGCTCTGGCCAAACAGAAAGCCGAGGAAGCCGTGGCAAGTCCCGACGGCCTCATCGACAGCGGAAGCAACGCCGCATGGAGCACATTCCTCCCTGGCGGCAACTCCTGGCACAAGACCAACATTCTCTGGGGTGAAAGCCGCGTGAGCGCCGACATCATCGCTTATATGAACGGTTACAACGACCCGCGCCTCTCCAAGTATGCCAAACCTCTTGCCGACGGCTCTTACAACGGCCTCCGCAGCGGTATCTTCAATTCCAGCAACAATCTGGTGGACATGACCCTTTACTCGGAGCCCGTAGTTACCCAGACATCGCCTCTGCTCTGCATCTCAGGCAGCGAATCATGGTTCTGCCGCGCCGAGGGCGCTCTCCGCGGATGGAATATGGGCGGTACGGCAAAAGAGCTCTATGAAGAAGGCGTGAAGGTTTCGATGGAAGAGCGCAGCGCCATCATCGGCAACTATCTTGAAGGAACCGACGGCCCGGCCGACTATGTGGACTCCGACCCCGCATTCCAGAGCCGTAACATCGCCGCTCCCTCAACGATTGCTCCCAAATACGACGAAGGCGCATCGTTCGACGAGAACCTCGAGCGTATCATCGTCCAGAAGTGGCTCGGTAACTATCCCAACGGCTGGGAGACATGGGCTGACTTCCGTCGCACGGGCTATCCCAAATTCTTCCCGGTTGTCGACAACCGCAGCACCGACGGTGTGACTGACGCACGCGGCGTTCGCCGTCTGCCTTTCCCGCAGTCGGAATTCAACACCAACGAGGCCAACGTGAAAGCCGCACAGGGCTATCTCGGCGGCCCGGACAACACCGCAACCGACCTCTGGTGGGCTCTTAAGAACTAACCCTCCTCACTATCAGTAATAATTGGCCGGAAGGCTGCGCCGAAATCCCATGAGGCGCGGCCTTCCGTGTCGTTTGACCCTACTGTCCGTAGAGTCCCTCGCGCCCCAGCCCTCGCTCTTTGGATTCTCGCTGAGAAAGATTAATTTTGTGGAGAACCAAACCAGAATGCAATGGAACTTTTCAGAATCAGATTATTGGCCGGAGTCATGGCTATATCGTGTGCCGTGATGCAGGAGGCTGCAGCGGAGGCCCCCGGTGTCCAAGGGGCCGAGAGTATAGTGGCATGTGAGCCGTATCTTCAGAATCCTGTGGGAGGCGGAATCACGGTAATGTGGCAGACTTCGGTGCCTGCCGTTGGTGTGGTGCGTTACGGCACGGCGCCCGCACGCTGCTCGACGGACAGTCGGACTGGGGCACGATGCACAAAGTGAGAATTGACAGCCTCACTCCGGGCCGGAAGTATTACTACCGCACGTTTTCGCGCGAAATCACGGAATACGGAGCGTATCATAAGGAATTTGGCGACTCTGCGCTCACGCCCGTAAGTTCGTTTACACTTCCTGAGAACGGCACGAAAGACCTTCTACCCACCAGCGGCTGTTCCATGGAACAGCCCTACTTTTAGCGGATTTTTCTTTACACTGCAGGATATAAAAAGAGGCTGTCTAACAAGTTTTAGGCGG
>LUJP01000061.1 GCA_001689535.1 Bacteroidales bacterium M5 | reverse complement strand
CCACCGGAAAAATCCGCTGACCCGATATCTACGCTCATCGACCTCTACATCACCCGACTCCTCCACTGGGAGCGTCGGCCTCCGGCCGTCGCCCGAAAAACGTCGCGGGGAGCGGACGGCGGGGACGCCGACCCTCCCAGGATGAGGCCGACCGTCCCAGGGGGAGAGTCCTACCAAGGGGATAAAACAAAGCTTCCCGGCCGGAATGGCCAGGAAGCTTTCCAAGTAGCGGGGGCAGGACTCGAACCTACGACCTTTGGGTTATGAGCCCAATGAGCTACCACTGCTCTACCCCGCGATGTTTTACGAGTGCAAAGGTAGGGATTATTACCGAATCTGCAATACTATTGCGAGAATAATTGTGTTAATTTTGTTTAATAAATAACAAACATACTGATAGACAACATTATACATCATCACACCTACAAAAGAGAAAAACGCTGCCAAAACCTCGAATTCAATATATTTCACAAACTCCGACCAGTTATAAAGCTAAATTAGGTATATATTTATATGGTTTTCATTAACTTTGCAATCAGCTAAAAACGCCTTTGTTTTTGCCAAAGGCGCCATCAATACCCAGCAATATCCAGTAATTATCACAACGATGAAAATTTCCCCGTTAATAATGATTAGTTCAGCAGGAGCTATTTTGCTCGGAAGTTGCGCACACCGTCAGATAACGTATCCCAAAGCCCCACAGGACAATACCGTGGATGAATACTTCGGGATGAGCGTAGCCGATCCCTACCGTCCGCTCGAAAACGACACATCGGCCGCCACCAAGGAGTGGGTCGAGGCTGAAAATGCCGTGACAAACTCCTATCTGGCCGAAATTCCTTTCCGCGAGGACATCCGCAAGCGCCTTACCCAACTCAACAACTATACCAAAGAAGGAGCGCCCTCCCGTGAAAACGACGGCAAATATTATTTCTCAAAAAACGACGGCCTGAAAAACCAGTCGATCATATACCGCATGGACTCTCTCGGCACCGAGCCGGAAGTGTTCCTCGATCCGAATTCACTGAGCGACGACGGCACCGTGGCCCTTACTGGCCTTGCGCAGTCGCCCGACGGTAAATACACCGCTTACACCGTGTCGCGCTCCGGATCAGACTGGACTGAAATCTTCGTGATGGATACCGAGTCGAAAAAGCTGCTCGACGACCATATAGAGTGGGCCAAATTCACTGGCGCCGACTGGCATGGCGACGGCTTCTTCTACAGCGCCTATCCCCGTCCCGAAGCCGGCAAGGAATTCTCCAACGCCAATGAAAACCATCAGATATACTATCACAAAATAGGCACCCCGCAGTCGCAGGACAAGCTGGTATTTGAGGACAAAGCACATCCGCTTCACTTCCACTCAGCCTACGTGCCCGAAGGCTCCGACTATCTTTTTGTGCTGGGTGGCGGCGAAGGTTTCGGCGAATCGCTCATGCTCAAGAATCTTGCGAATCCGTCGGCACAGTGGCTTGTAGCCGAGCCCTCACAGCAGTACAGCATCTCGCCCGTAGGGATGATGGACGGCAAGCTTCTTCTTCTCACCAACTATGGGGCAGAAAGGAACCGTCTGATGGCCCTCGATCCCGCCAAGCCCCAGCGCGAGAACTGGACGGAAGTAGTGCCGGAGAAAGAAGGCGTGCTCAGCTCTGTCTCGCTTACTCCCGAAGGCATGATTCTCACCTATCAGCAGGACGCTGCCGACCGCCTTGTAGTAACCGACCGTAGCGGAAACACCACAGGCGAAATCAAGCTCCCCACCCTCGGAACAGTAGGCACCGTCTCCTCATCGAAGAAACATCCCGATGTGTTCTATACCTTCACTTCGTTCACTTATCCGTCGTCGGTATTCTCCTACAATCTTGCCGACGGTACCAGCAATCTGATATCCACTCCCGAAATAGAGGGCGTGAATCTTGACGACTACGTGACCGAACAAGTGTTCTACCCCTCGGCCGACGGAACAAAAATCCCCATGTTCCTCACCTACAAGAAAGGACTGGAACGCAACGGCAAGAACCCCGTATATCTCTACGGATACGGCGGCTTCAACATCTCACTGCCTCCCAGCTTCTCAGCCAACCGCCTTCTCTGGCTTGAAAACGGCGGCATCTACGCCCAGGCTAACCTGCGCGGAGGTGGCGAATACGGCGAATCATGGCACCATGCCGGCACCAAGCAGCAGAAGCTCAATGTGTTCAACGACTTCATAGCTGCTGCCGAATACCTCATCAATGAAAACTGGACATCGTCGGGACACATCGCAATAGAAGGCGGCAGCAACGGCGGCCTCCTCGTAGGAGCAACGGTCAATCTGCGTCCCGATCTGTTCAAGGTCGCCATACCCCGTGTAGGCGTGATGGACATGATGCGCTACCATCTCTTCACCATAGGATGGAACTGGGCATCTGACTACGGCACGAGCGCCGACTCACCCGAAATGGCCAAATATCTCCTGGACTACTCGCCGCTCCACAACATCCGTAATGACGGCACCCCCTATCCGGCCATAATGGTTACGACAGCCGACCACGACGACCGCGTGGTTCCGGCCCATTCATTCAAATACGCAGCCACCCTTCAGGCTTCCGACACCGGCGACGCTCCCAAGCTCATAAGAATCGACAGCAAAGCAGGTCACGGAGCCGGCAAACCCATAGCCAAAGTCATCGACGAACAGACCGACATCTACTCGTTTATTTTCGAGAACCTCGGCATGAAACCTCAGGTGCGCTGATAAACCCAATTGATATTAGTGAAACGAATACAACTTATAATGCTTGCATGCGGCGCCGTGGCTTTAAGCCTCGGCGCCACTTCATGCTTCACCGGAATTGAAAGCACGCCCAAAATCACCGCTCACGACGTTAAGCGCGAAAAAATCCCCGACAAACCTGAAGACTCTTATCTTTCCGGAATAGACCGGCAGCCTTTCGCGGAATGGCATCCGGGAAAACGGTTCTACATCACCGACAACAAAGTCTCACTCATGCTGGGTTCTACCGGAGCATCGGCCGGAGACCTCGCGGGTGATACCGTAACGCTCAAAAACATCTCTTCGGCCACATCCGTGACCGGCGAAGAGGTTACCGATATCACTTTCACCACCTCCGTCGGGACTGACATCACTTACCGCGCCGGATATTCGCCGGAGAAACTTCGGGAAAACGGCATTGTGGAGATTCCCTTCATGATTGAGGAAAGCCTTATCCGGGATGTCACCGCGCGACTGAAAGGCAACACCTACTATATCATCACCACAGCATGGTATGACGAAGACGGCAACGCTCGCAACGGCCGCAAGTTTGTGCCCGTAAAAGTGGAGGATGTGGTATTCGGCAATTCCTTCTATCCAGCCCGATTGCTGATGACGGATGAAAACGGGAAGCCGTTCAGCCTCTATCTCTCCCTGGGCAAAGACCTGAAGGCCCCCCGCAAATTCAGCAATATATTCTCGCTCACCGACCCACGCCTGCACTATCCGCTGATTACCGACGACAACTGGAAACTGATAATCAACGGACGCGTGGCCCTCGACATGACCCGCGACGAGGCCCGTCTGGCCCTTGGCGCTCCGGCCAACATCGACCGCCGTCCGGGTTACAGTTTCATGCGCGAGATCTGGACCTACGAAAACGGCATTTTCCTTATTTTCGAGGACGGACTTCTAAAGAGTTTCCGCCAGTAACCCCAAACAGGCAGTAATCGCAAATAAAATGAAACTCACGTTTCTCGGCACAGGCACATCGACCGGCGTTCCTGAAATCCGCTGCGACTGCGAGGTATGCCGGTCAACCGACCCTCTGGACAAGCGTATGAGATGTTCGGCGCTGGTGGAGACCGCCGACGCCCGAGTGCTCATAGACTGCGGGCCCGATTTCTACCATCAGATGCTCCGTGCCGATCAACCCCGATTGGACTGCCTGATAGTAACCCACAGCCATTACGACCATCTGGGAGGCATAGACGACCTGCGGCCATATTGCACAGCCATCCCCGGAGGATTCCCCGTATACTGCCGGGAGGATGTGGCCCGTGATATCAGGACGCACCTTCCCTACTGTTTCGGACCTCACCCTTATCCGCGGTCGCCGCGGTTCAGCCTTCATGAAATCGAGGCCGGAAAGCCATTCACCGTCTCTCCCCTCACCACCGTCATCCCTCTTGCGGTCAATCACAATCCGTCACTGCCCATCCTGGGATTCCGTATCGGGCCGCTCGTGTATCTCACCGACTGTAAAATCATCCCCCACGAAACCCTTGAGGCCGCCAAGGGATGCCACACGCTTGTGATTGGCGCACTCCGCCATAAGCCCCATGAATCGCATCTGAACTTAGATGAAGCACTCAATGTTATTAATTATGTGAAACCGAAGCGGGCATTCCTTACCCACATAAGCCATGGCATGGGCGTCCACGCCCGGGTAAACACCATGCTTCCAGAAGGAACAGAGCTCGCGTTCGACGGTCTCACCGTCAACATCTGATTCAACCCAAAATCACATAAAACTATGACAAGAGTCACTTATCTTGAGCACAGCGCCTTCGCTGTAACGCTCTCCGATGCAATCCTCGTATTTGACTATGTGCGCGATCCTTCGCACGCACTCAAACGCATTCTCGACAAGAATCCCGAGCTTCCGGTGATTTTCTTCGCAACACACAACCATCCCGACCACTATTCAAAAAGCGTCTACGAGATAGCCCAGAACCACAACCGCACCTATGTGCTCTCCAACGATATTCCGGCCATGAACGTTCCTACCACGCTGAGCGTAGCGGGCATAAGTGCAGGCGATATCATAGACAATCTTCCAGGAGGGGTGTCGGTGAAAGCCTACAAATCTACCGATAAAGGTGTATCGCTTCTGGTGACCACTTCCACCGGCCAGAAGATTTTCCACGCCGGCGACCTCAACGACTGGACATGGAGCGAGGAATCGACCGAACGCGAGGTCCGCAAGGCCGACGAGGAATTCAAGGTGATAGTGAACCACATCGCCTCGGAAGCTCCGGCAGTAGACATAGCAATGTTCCCCGTGGATGTACGTCAAGGCGTGGACTACGCCCGCGGCGCACGCTATTTCCTCCAGACCATAAAGGTACACGATTTCTTCCCGATGCACTTCAACGGCGATTACCACAAAGCCTGCGACTTCGCCGACTATGCTCCCGAGGGCGTTTCATGCCATTGCCTGCATGAGCCCGGAGAGTCAATCGAGCTTTCCAAAGTCTGATTCCGTCTGAAGATAAAAATATTGCGGGGTGCCGAAACATAAGTTTTGGCACCCCGCATTTTTATTTTTTCAGTCTATCAGAGCTGAGTTTCGGGATTGAGGTTAGCGCCCTCTATATCCTTGAAGTAACGGTAGGTGGAAACCATGAGTTCGTCGCATGCAGCGTCGTCGGCCACGATAATGGCCTTGGGATGCATCTGCAGAGCCGAGATAGTCCACATCTGACTTATGCCGCCTTCTACGCCGTGCTTGAGAGCGCGGGCCTTGTTGTGGCCGTTTACAATCAGAAGTACGCTCTTGGCTGCCATTACAGTACCTACGCCTACAGTAAGAGCGGTCTTGGGAACGAGATCCACATTACCCTCGAAGAAGCGTGAGTTGGCAATGATTGTATCCTTTGTAAGGGTCTTCATGCGGGTCTTGGATGTGAGGCTCGATCCGGGCTCATTGAAAGCGATATGTCCGTCGGGGCCTACACCTCCCATAAACAGGTCGATGCCGCCGTAGCTTGCAATCTTCTCCTCGTATTTGCGGCACTCCTCTTCGGGATCTTCGGCATTGCCGTTGAGAATATTCACGTTCTCAGGCTTGATGTCGATCTGATTGAAGAAGTTGGTCCACATGAAAGTATGGTAGCTCTGCTCGTGGTCACGGGGAATGCCCACGTATTCATCCATATTGAAAGTCACAACGTTCTTGAAGCTGACCTTACCCTCCTTGTTGAGTTTGATGAGCTCGCGATACATGCCTAACGGAGAGCTGCCGGTGGGACAACCGAGAACAAAAGGCTTCTCGGGAGTGGGATTGGCTTCATTGATGCGGGCGGCCACATATCGTGCGGCCCATGCGGATACATTGGTGTAATCCGGTTCGATAATCAGTCTCATGGCTTTATTCTGCTTTGAAAAGTGATAATTATATAGCGCAAATTTACAAATCTTTTTCTGAAACAGGAAGCATCTTCCTTGGCAATATCGCGGCTCTTTGTTAATTTTGCAATATTATGATAGACCAGCAGCAAAGACTTCAGATAGAAGAAAAAGCCGTGGAGATGCTCCGCACGGTTTTCGACCCTGAGATTCCGGTGGATATCTATTCTCTCGGGCTCATATATAAGATTGACCTTGACGACCAGGCGGTACTGCACATTGACATGACCCTGACCGCCCCGAGCTGTCCGGCCGCCGACTTCCTGGTGGAAGACGCGCGCATAAAACTGGAAAGCATCGAGGGAGTGAAAGGTGTGGATATAAACATTGTGTTCGAGCCGGAATGGAACAAGGACATGATGAGCGACGAGGCCAAGCTTGAACTGGGATTCATGTAATCCGTCAGCACAGACAATGCGAGACAAGACCTATTTCATATCGGATCTCCATCTGGGTGCCGACTATATTGCCGACACTTATTCACATCAGCGCCGCATAGCCGCATGGCTGCGGAGCATCGCCCCTACCGCCAGCAGACTGTTTCTGCTGGGCGATGTGATAGATTACTGGTATGAGTACCGCGACGTGGTGCCCCGGGGATTCGTGAGATTCTTCGGCGCGCTCGCCGAACTTGCCGACAGTGGCGTGGAGATAACTTGGCTAAAGGGCAACCACGATATCTGGATATTCGACTATCTTCCAACGGAGCTTGGAATCAACGTGGCCGATGGAATCATAACCCGCGACCTTGACGGCAAGACGTTCGTGATGGAGCATGGCGACGGCGTTGGGGAAGTGCGCACTTCCTATCGCCTCATGCGCCGGGTATTCAGAAACCGTATGTGCCAGCGTTTGTATTCCGCCATACACCCGCGATGGACGGTGGGGTTCGCTCACCGCTGGTCAACCCACAGCCGCGCCACGAGCAGCTACATAAGTCCGTCGGTACTCCCCGACACCGATCCGCTTGTGGTCTTTGCCAACGATTACCTGCGGAGTGGCCATCATGCCGACTATTTCATATTCGGTCACCGCCACACCCCGGCGGAACGACGCGTAGGCCCCGATGGCTGCGCCACTCTCATGGTTCTGGGCGATGCATTCAGCCACTTCAACTATGCCGTATGGGATGGAAATACACTCCGAATGGAAACAATTTCTTGACAGGGAAATCACATTTAACCTACTTTAACAAATCGGAGGTTTGCGCCCCTTTCGGCCTCAAAAGGTGCTCACCCCTAATTATCAGCCGTTTAGCCCACACATCAAAACAAGGTTGATTCGGGAAGACTTAAAAAACATTGCTGAATAACATATCATTTTATTTGATTTAGCAATCCGGGGGCTCTACCTTTGCATCAGAAACCTAACACAATCTTTTTTACCTTAGAAATTGTACC
>LUJP01000049.1 GCA_001689535.1 Bacteroidales bacterium M5 | reverse complement strand
CCTCAGACACACTCAGCGAAACACTACCATCTAATCCAACAAGTTATAAATGCTAAAAATCATATAACTGAATTTGGGCAGAATTAATTGTGTGATGATGCATAAAATTACCATATCATCGCATCTCTCTGGCGCTTTTTGCCTTGTTCTTCAGTCACGTAGCTACGGCTACGCTCCATCATCTCAAGACAAAAATCACTCAGAGATATGCGACCCCAGCGTTAACAAATATTGGGGAACGGGGTCTTAGTTCGGACGCACTATAGCCAAGATGATTTTGTCGGTTCTCATTCCTCTTAGAATCGTCCGCAGTTGCCTGCGGTCTGTCAGGCCGTTGTGAAGAAGTACGAGCAGTTCGGCTTCCGGCCGGTTGAGAAGAGATGAGATTTCAGCTAATTCCTGGCTGTCGGGCACACGCAGGAGGCAATAGCCTTCTGGGGCCGTTGCTGCTGTGGCTTGACGGAGAAGATCTGAATTGTTCTTTGCATCGTCAGTCAGATTAAGGGTGAGCCCGGCATCGGTAAAGGAGTGTCGAAGCTGATCGACGAATCTGCGATCCGTTTCAGATGGGGTCGCCAGATAAATCACTCTTCGTTCCGGATTTGTCACGAGCAGTGAACGCAATCTGTTGATATTTTTGCCTTCTGCGCTGATTCTGATAGTTCTCTCTTCAAGACCGAGAAACGCTACATCCATTGGCTCGGAAATAGAATCGTTACGGTGCATCCTTAAAATAACCCATATAGAAGGCATCACCAGTCCCAGAAGCAAGGCGGCGAGCGCGGCGAGCGCGGGTTTCACCGGGCTTGGTTTCGGCAGGGTGTAGGCCGGCTCGAATATATAGGCGGGATTGGAGTTGGCGTAGAGCTTGAGCACGGCGTTCTCGCGGTTCTGGAGCAGGAAGAGATAAAGCTGGTTTTTGAATTCGCTGTCGCGCAGCAGCGATGCGTATTCGCGTTCCATCTCGGGGTATTGGCTCAGGCGTGACCCCGCGGTGCCTACTATCCTTTGCTTCACGTCGAGGTCGTTGCGGGCCTTGTCGATGACTTTGGAGGCATTCTCGCCTATGCTGGCGCTGAGCATGGCTATGCGTGTGTTGAGCTTTTCAAGGGCCGGGTTGCCGGGACGTGCCGATTTCTCCAGGGCCACACGGTTTTCTATCAGAGAATTGTAGAGGGCCACGCTCGTGTCGCGAAACGACTCTATCTGCGGAATGAGCGTGTTCTTGCCCAGACGGCCACGCACAGTTTCGAGCACGCGGGTGTAATAGTCAATCTCGCTGCGGGCCTTCACGGCCTCCATTGTTCCTTCGAGCTTGGCCGTGGCCATTATCTCCGCTTCCTGTTCGATTGCGGTGATGCCTTTTGCGCGGCGATAGTCGGCCGACAGTTTCTCGGCCTGAGCAAGCTCCGCAGCCACAGCGGCTATACGCTCATTGTAATAGTCGATTGCCTCGGCGGCCGTCTGGCGGCGCCGATCCGAGCGCTTGGAGATATATTGCTCCATCAGGGTGTTGACAATGGCCATGCCCAGCTTCCGCGAAGGATATTTCATGGAGAGGTCTACAATATCGGCCATCTTGTCGTTGACCTCCACTGACACTTCATCATAGAGACGATGGGCTGCCGCCTCGTTGCCACACACCACAGCCTTGATTCTCTCCGGCAGCGGAGCCGCGGTGGTATCGCCATAGGCCACTGTAAGCGGCCCCCATGGAGTTTCCACGACCGCGGGGAGAGATGTGCCGTTCACCTCGGCCACTGTATGGGGTATGAATCCATTGCTGATTTTTATGTCGGCTTTACCGGATGCAAAAGTAATGTCGACGTTGAAAGAGACTCCGAGCGTGTCGAAGAACTCATCAGGCGCCTCTACTATCACCGGCGACGGATAGAGCACGCTGCGGCGTCCGTCGGCACCGTGCCCGATATAAAGGCGGTTGAGCTGAAGGGCACGCACGGTGCGCAGCATCACGTCGCGGCTTCCGGCC
Source organism: Bacteroidales bacterium M5 (assembly GCA_001689535.1). Lineage (GTDB taxonomy): Bacteria > Bacteroidota > Bacteroidia > Bacteroidales > Muribaculaceae > Paramuribaculum. The sequence continues at coordinate 4,795 of LUJP01000049.1, read as the reverse complement.
AGATGCACTTCGTTGTCCACCGACGAGGTGCTGAATCCGCCTACCGAGAACGTACGCATCATGGCCGAGAGCGGCCCGGCGCTTTTCACGGCCGACGCTTCTTCCGAACTGTCCTCGATGAGCATTGCCCCTTCCACCACATACTGCGGCATGGCCCGGTAAATATAATAACCGGCCAGGGCGCCGAAGAATATCAGCGAACAGATGTAGACCCAGATTGATTTTTTTGCCTGGCGGAGAAACCGGCGCAGGTCGATTGCGTTTTCGTTGGATTTCATTTGTATGAGTGGTTGGGAGGGGTTATCTGATAATTCGTGGTTCCGGCTTCTTTTCGCGTGCCTTCTCAGGCGCCATGCCGCAGATTATGCCGAGCAGGCACATAGCCACGAGTCCTGACGACTGGGTGAAAAGAGTGGAAGCCACATTTTCAATCATAATGAATACAATCACGAGCGCTCCTACGGCAAAGGGGAGGCGGAAGCGTCCGGGATCTGTCTTCAACAGCCGCATCAGCAGTGACGCGATATATACCCAGAACCATACGAACAGCCCTACGCCCGCTATGCCCGTCTGCGCCAGCGACGGATAGAAGGCATCGCAGACAAATTCGTGGTTCATCGGGGATAGGCCGTATATTTTGTCGAGGCCGTAGCGGAAGTAGAGCGAAGAGTATGGCTGAGTGGAGAAATAGGAGGCGAAGGAGGCCAGGCCCGAGCCGAACGGAATGTAATGGCAGAGAATGAGCAGGGAGGTGCCGTAGAGGGCGGGGCGCGCGAATGACTGGATTGTGTCGCGGTCCAGACCGGCAGAGGCTCCGGTTATGAAGTAGAAGTTGAACTTACTCCATGACACCGCACCCACCAGCAGAATCAGAATCGCGGCAATGGCCACGCTGCGCATGTTAATTCTCCGGAACATGCCGGGACGGTAAACCCACAGGAAGAAAAGCGCAACCACAGCTTCGCCGTAATATTTGGAGCGTGTGCATGCCAGTCCGCACAGAATCATCACTGTGGCGACGGCCAGACAGCGCCGCGCGCCGCGTCCCGTAGGCTCGAGTGCCCAGCAGGAATAGACGTAGACAAGCATGGAAATGAAAATCACGGCGCCTCCGTAGAGCGGATGGTACAGAACGGCATCCGTCAGGCCGCAGAGCATACACAGGGTTGCCGCGGCGGCATTTCCTACTGCGCTCCATTTCAGTACCGTCAGTTCGGTCACTGTGGGGCGGGGCGCCAGTCCGAGCATTACGGCAAAAGGAATGTAAGGCTTCATTTCTATTATGAAATCTCCGCATACCGCTCCGGTGGTGTTGAAGTGGCAGAATGCCAAAGTGTAGAGGAGATAGAAAAAGGCGATGGCTATTACATACCACAGCAGCCTGAAACGGGCGGCGCGGCCATTGGCTATGGTGTCGGCGCATGCGAGAGTCAGCAGGGCTGCGCAAGCAAGTTCGTCGGTAAGCTTAAGAAACCGTATGCCCGGAATCAGAAGTACAAACGTGACGATAAGAATCCATATTGCCAGACGGTCGGTGCGAACCATTTTCCGGATTTATTTTACAGTGAGTGCGATTACAAGCGAAGCGATAACCGAGACGGTGCTGACCACGGTAGAGACCACCGAGAGGCGGTAGCCGTTGTTCTGATTGTATTTTGAATTGTCCTGCTTCACCGTATTGGGCGACACTATCACCACATCGTTGTTTCTGAGCCAGAAATATGGATTCGCGGTCACATCGCTCTGGCGGAGATTGAGATGTGAGTAGTCGATGTTGCCGTCGGTGGCTCGGCGCATCACCATTATATTGTCCCTCCGGCCATAGTCTGAAAGGCCGCCGCACTCGGCAAGGGCGTCGAGCACGCTGAACCGCTGGGCACGCGTGGTTATTGTCTGCGGTTTCTCTACCTCGCCCATCACCACAATTCGGTAGCCGGTGAGCGTAACGCTTACCATGGGGTCCATCACGTACTCTGATATCCGTTCCGTGAGGGTGTCGCGCAGCTGTTCGGTGGTGAGTCCTCCGGCTCTGATGCGTCCGAGTCTCGGAAAGTCTATGTAACCCTGTGAATCTACCGTATAGGTCGCGAGTTTTGGGGATGTAAGGGCATCTGAAACTCCCGGCACCGCGGGATTGACAAGCGGCAGATTGAAATCGGCCGTGGCTTCCGGCGTTTCGGAGTTCACGGTTATTATCAGCTCGTTTTCCGGTTCGATGCAGTTGGGCCGGTTTATGGCCGGCAGCTGTCCCGAGGTCTTGTCGGCAATGTCGGAGAAGAGTGTGAGGTCATGCTTGGCTCGGCACGACGGCATGATGGCTATTGCTGCAGTCAGCAGCAGGAGGTGATATATGACTGAGGTTTTGTTTCGTTTCATTCTACTATGGTGCTTCTTGTGTTATCCGGCGATTCAGAAACGTGTTCTGCCGCAGGACTGTGGAACAATAAGTCGTTTGAGCTTTATAAGATTCATGGTGGCTGCCGGACCGATCATGCGCTGTAATTTGCTTTTCAGCCGGAACGGGCGGGATTTCCAGCTTGATTCGAAATGATGGATGCAGATGGTATCGGCGGTTGACTCTATCCTGTAGCCCTCCTGGTTGAGAGGACTCAGATATTCATATGGAAGAACATTCATTCCGGCTACGGATTGCTTCGAACCGTCGGCACGGAGACCTTTCGTTTCCAGAAATTCTGTGAAACGGAATGTGTTTGGAGTCAGATCGGGACGTCCGTCTTTGCCGATAAATGATATCCGGGAATATATGTCGAGAAATTCCCGGAGCAGCGGGTTGTCTTTTTCAGATGATATGACGGCAGTAGAAATCATTCCCGACGACTCGAAGCCTGTCGTGGCTCCGTGAGATCTCAATGAATCGGGAGTTTTCAGTAGTTCCACGTCAGTATCAAGATAGATGCCCCCTTCGCTCAGAAGCGCATGCAATCGGGCTACATCGCTTACAAAGGCATATTTCCGGTGGCGGAAGGCCTGGGCCGCATATTCCGTGGAATCGACATCGAAATTGCTCTCATCCCATCTCTGCAACCGATAGCCCGGGGCAAAGCGTCGCCACGATTCGATGCAACGGACCGCAGAGGCAGGCATTTCCTGCCGTCCGAACCAGCAGTAATGGATGATAGCCGGAATCTGTGGCCTGTTTTTCTCTGTCATATATCCGTGGTCTGAGAATGCTTTTCAGCAAAGGTAATTAAAAACCTTCAATAAGATTCGGTGTGATGTGAAGAGTTGGAAAAAACATGAGAGGAGGTCTGTGATTTTGTGGCTGGATTTTCGGTTTGACTCATATTATCGCTAAATTTGCATTGTAAAAATTGGCAATCCAAAGAGTTTTCCTGATATGCAATTTCCCGAATTCGATTATACAAGTCTATATAATATCAATCTGCCGCTCTGGGTGTGGATTACGCTCGGTGTGTCTGTGGTTTGCGCTGCGTTGGCAGCGGTGGTTATGTGGAGCCGCATGAGGCGTGTGAGCCGCGCGGCGAAATCCGACGCTTCTGCCGAGCTGCCCGAGAGTGGTTATCCTGCAGTGTCGGTGATAGTCTACGCGCAGGCTGCCGCATCCAATCTCCGCGTTCTGCTTCCGAGTCTGCTGGAGCAGGATTATCCCGCGCCGATGGAAGTGATAGTGGTCAATGACCGCAGTTGCGACAACACGCAGGATGTGGTGGCAGAACTGGCGATGCGTTACCCTAATCTCTACATGACTTTCACTCCGGAGGATTCACGCAATCTGAGCCGGCGCAAACTGAGCCTGACGCTTGCCGTGAAGGCTGCACGCTATCCCATGCTGATGTTCACCGAGGGCAACTGCCGGGTGGAATCTGACCATTGGCTCCGCGCGATGATGCGCAAGGCTGCCGAGGAAGGCAAGGAAGTGGTGATAGGGCACGCAGTCAGCGCCAAGCCGGAGGAAGAAGAGTATGCCGAGCTTACGCGCGGACGCGCTTTCGACGAGACCATGGCGGCCATGGTGGGACTGAACGGCGCTCTTTGCGGTCATCCTTTCATAGCCACGGGATACAATCTGGCATACGCGCGCCATCTCTTTTTTGACCACAAAGGGTTCTCGCGCACGCTTAATCTGAAATTCGGCGACGACGACGTGTTTCTGAGCGAGATCGCCACCGGCGAAAATACGGCCGTTGAGCTTTCGCCTCTGGCACGGGTTACAGCCATGGAATATAATCCCCGCGGGCTCCACGACCTTTACCGTGTGAGACGTGAATTTACCCGCCGTTATCTCAGAAGGCGTCCGTATCTGGCCACAGCCCTCTGCTCATGGCTGCTGTGGTTGTGGCTGGGCACATCAGTCGCTGCAGTGGCAGGCGGGGTTCCTTCGCTTGTGCCTCTGGGGGCTGTATTGGCTGCAGGTGTCGGGCTTTGGGTGTCTACGATGGTATGTTTCCGCAGATTGTCGGCCATTCTGGGCGAGCGCGAGCTGTTGTGGAGCGTGCCTTTCCTCAGACTGCTGCGCCCGTTCCGCACGCTTCGTCACCGTCTGAGGCTCCGTGGCTGCCGTCGGGACCAGTACACTCATCCGATCTGACACCGGGTGCGCGTCCCGCGCGCCGCAGCGCGTCGGCCACAATCCATTGCAGCTGTCCGTTGACGGAACGGAACTCGTCGGCCGCCCACCGCTCGAGCGCCTCCATAGAGGCGCGGTCGAGGCGGAGCAGGAAGTTCTTTGACGGTTGTTTTTCAGCCATGAAAATCCGTTGATTTCATCGGTTTAGGTATCAATTATTATTACTGTCCGCTAAAGTTTTGTGAG
>LUJP01000115.1 GCA_001689535.1 Bacteroidales bacterium M5 | reverse complement strand
AATATTCCTCTTCGTTGAAGAAGAAGTCTTCATTGGAGGGGTAGTCGGGCCAGATGTCTTCGATGCTTTCGTAGGTGTCGCCTTCGTCTTCCATTTCCTGGAGGTTTTCGATTACTTCGAGGGGCGCGCCTGAGCGCATTGCGTAGTCTACGAGTTCTTCTTTGGTAGCGGGCCAGGGTGCATCTTCGAGTTTTGATGCCAGTTCAAGTGTCCAATACATGATGGTAAAAGTTTATTGTTTTTTCGATAATTCTAAGTGGATGTGCCGATATTTCCTATCGGGTGCGCAAAAGTAGTAATTTTATGTTTACCTGCAATAGTATTTATTATCTACTAACAATCTTTCTTCCAAAATATTTCAAGGAATGGTCGGCGGCTATGTTAAATCGCGCTAAAGATGCGTAAGGAATAGTTAATGGGCAGTGAAACGGAAATTGGGGCATGGAAGAATGGAAGTATAATATCGGCAACGGAAATGTGGCGCCGGATTATACGGATGTGTGGCTATAAATATACGATGTAAAAATTTGAGTATTAATAAGTTGTAAAATTCATTTAGATTCGTAACTTTGTATGGCTGCCTGCAACATAATAACCAATCGTATATATTTCAAATTAATCCTTAAAGCGCCATGAAACTATTTAACGTCAGGTTAAGTGTATTGTTCCTTGTCATGTTCTCTTTTGTTTTACCGGGGATGGAAGCGTGGGCGGAAACCATTCCGAGTCCGGGCTATCTCGAGTTTGACGGAACCCGTTATGTGAAGATTCCGAAAAGCAATGCCTTCGCTATTCCGGCAGGTGGAGCCATGACTATAACCATGAGAGTGAAACAGAATTACCCTGAGGAAAAGGGGAATTCGCAATCATTTGTAAGTACAATTGCATTGAATAAGGGTCAGCGTGAAGGTTTTGAAATCTATAATCAACTTTCAGGGTCGAGTTTTAAATCTTCGTTTTATTTCTATGCAAGTAAATCTGATTATTATACTTACTATGCATCATTTAATTCTCCCAATGCGAATTTTAGCAGTGAAGAGGAAGGATATGTTCATATAGCTATAGTTTTCGACGGAGCAAAATCTACTAAGAGTGAGATTTATTTATACTCAAATGGCATTCTTATGGGTAATAAGACCATGGGTAAGCTAAAAATTCCTATACTTAAAGATTTAATTTTAGGCGCAAGATATTCATGCGCTAATGGTAATGATTCTTCTGGGACAGAATTTGAGCATTTTTTCAATGGCCAGATTGACGATTTGCGTTTCTATGGGGCTGTACTTTCAGAGAAAGAAATAAAGCAGGACATGGAATCTGAAACGTTTCTCTCTGATAAAAAGGTCATTGCTGCCTATGATTTCAGTGATTTGTCCTATGGAATTGTAAGGGATATTTCGGGGAAAGAACATAATGGAGAACTAATGGGCTCGTGGCCTGTCTACGAAGCGCCGTCCCAAGAGATTACCCAGTCTTACGCCGTAAATATCGAGCAAAATGAACATGCGGATATTTCACTGTCGGTAGGTGAACAATCACTTGTGTCTGGCACTAAAGTGGAAAAGGGGACAACGGTCGGTGTCGCAGCTACACCTCATGACGGTTATGGGGTAGAAAGCATAAAGGTTAATGGCGTGGTAATAGAGGATAATACTTTTGAGGTGGAAAGCGATTGTACTGTCTCGGTCATAGTAAAGGAAAAAGCTGCGGATAAATTCAAAGTTGAATACTCAGCGGAAGGGCCGGGAACGCTCACGGTAAAGAATGGCGAGGCTTCCATTGCATCTGGTGACGAGGTTGATAAGGGAGCGTCGCTTTCCTGTAGGATTGCCCCTGCCGATGGATATAGTCTGAATTCTCTTACAGTGAATGACATCGAGACACAGCCGGATGCCAACGGAAAATTCACGGTGGAAGTGACTGAAAATATTGAAATAAAGGCTATTTTCGAGAAAACGGAACCGATAGTTACAAAGTATGTGGTGACCATTGAGCCGGTTGACCACATAAGGGTAATTCTTAAGGATAAAATCAGTGGTGAGGAAATTGCGTCCGGCGTAGAGGTTCCTGTGGGCACCGAGATTAAAGTAGAAACCGTGATTGTTGATACCTATGAACTCACTAGTATCTATGTAAATGAGAAGCTGATTGTGGGCTCCTCGTTCATCGTTACGGAAAACAGTGTGGTAAAAGCTGAGGTGAAACTAAAGGGGACTGCCCCTGCAAAACACATTGTTACCATTCTGGGAATAACTAAGGGCTCTATAAAGGTGTATGATGAGGCCGGAAATATCGTTGCGCATAAAAATTCTGTTCCGGCTGGTACCAGATTAAGAGTCGATGTAACGGCGGATGCCGGCTACGAACTTGGCTGCATCAAGGTCAACGACGAGGCGATTGAAGGCAATACTTTCATAGTGGAAGGCGATTGCACGATCTCCGTGGTTATAAAAGAAAAGACCGCGACAGAAAAATTCAAGGTGGAATACACGACGGAAGGAGAAGGAACCTTGTCGGTGAAGAGTGGAGATGTGGACGTTGCATCCGGCGATGAAGTTGAGAAAGGCACTACTCTCGCATGCCAAATATCAGCAGCCGACGGATACAAGCTTAAAATCCTTACGGTAAATGATGTGGAAACGCAGCCTGATGCCGATGGAAAATTCACTGTGGAAGTGACCGGGGCAGTAGTAATAAAAGCTGTTTTCGAAAAAGTGCCGTCAGAGTTCACGGTGACGGTCGAGCCGGTGGAAAATGTGTCGGTAACTCTTTCGGCAGGAAACATCGGCGAAATTGAATCCGGCGCGACTGTGGCGGAGGGTACGATAGTGACAGTTACGGCAACTCCGGCGGATGGTTATGAGATTGAAGTGATATCGGTTAACGATATGCCGATACAAGGCTCCACGTTTACGGTTCGGGGTCAATGCCGAGTCCGGGTAGAAGTCAGGCTGAAAGAGACGCCTCCTGCCATGTATGCTGTTGCGGTGAGAACGCAGCCTAACGTCACTGTGACGTTGACAGACACTGACGGAAACGAAATCACCTCAGGTACTCTTTTGCCGGAAGGCACGGCCGTGAAAGTAAGCACCATTGCCGCCGAGGGTTACGAACTCAAAGGTATATATCTTAACGGTGAGCCTATGGTGGGCGATACCTTCACAGTGTCGGAACTGAGTGAGATTTATGCGGTTGTAAAGGCTGTGGAGCCGACTCACTTTACCGTGAATTTCTCTGCTTCCGTTGGCGGATCTGTTACAATGACCGTCGATGGCGCCGCTGTGCTCTCTGGCGAAAAGGTGGAAAGTGGAAAAACATTGGTGATAACCTGCAAAGCTGCCGACGGATACATGCTTGACGGCATCGCCGTCAACAGTAGCAATGTTCCGCTTCCGGCAGAAGACTGGATTGAAACAACCGTTGATTCCGAAATGGAGATTGAGGTGGCCTTCAGAGTGCCGAAAAATGTATATTTCAGCGTGCGTGTCCTGCCTGCCGACCATGTGACGGTACGGATTACCGATTATAAGGCGCCTCCGCTTGTCGACCGTGGCGCTCTGCAGGAAGGTTCTATAGTCACTGTTACCCCGATTCCTGATGAAGGCTACGAAGTGGAGGGCATCTTCGTCAACGACCAGCAGCTTCACGGCGACTCCTTTACTGTGCGCCGCGACAGCAAGATTGAGGTAAAAGTCAGAAAAATCGAAGGCGAAACGCCGGAGATTGCAAAATATGCGGTGAGGGTCACTGAACGGGAGAATGTCGCGGTCAGGCTTACCGACGACTCCGGGAATGAGATTGCCTCCGGAACCCTGTTGCCGGTTGGAACCCTTGTTACGGTGACGGCCACCCCTGCTGCCGGCTATGAGCTTGAAGGCATTTACCTGAACAATAAGAAACTGGACGGGAATACGTTTACGGTATCAGGAGAAAGCGAGATAAAAGCCATTGTGAAGCAGATTCCGGCAGTGAAAGAGAAATATGTAGTCAAGGTTCTGGCGCAATCAAACGTTTCTGTGCGTCTTTTCGATGAAAGCGAGACCATTATTCCTTCCGGCACACAAGTGGTTGAAGGAACCGTAGTGACAGTGGAGGTACGGCCCGATGACGGCTATGAGCTCGAAGGGCTCTACTTGAATGATATGAAACTGGACGGGAATACATTTACGGTTTCAGGAGAAAGCGAGATAAAAGCCATTGTGAAGCAGATTCCGGCAGTGAAAGAGAAATATGTAGTCAAGGTTCTGGCGCAATCAAACGTTTCTGTGCGTCTTTTCGATGAAAGCGAGACCATTATTCCTTCCGGCACACAAGTGGGTGAAGGAACCGTAGTGATAGTGGAGGTACGGCCCGATGCCGGCTATGAGCTCGAAGGGCTCTACTTGAATGATGTGAAACTGGAGGGGAATACGTTTACGGTTTCAGGAGAAAGCGTTGTCAAGGCTATTGTAAGGGAGGTTGTCGCAGATGTTCCGGAAACGTTTAAGGTAGAATATAGTGTTGAGGGTCTTGGAGCTCTTACGGTGATGAAGGATGGCTCTTTCGTGGCGTCAGGTTCGGAAGTGGGTGAAGGGGAAACGCTTTCATGTACGCTTACTGCTGCTGATGGCTGGAAGTTCAAAACATTGACGATAAACGGAGTGGATGCGGAGGTTTCGGCCGACGGACGTTTCGGTGTGGAAGTTCACAGCCATATCACCATAAAAGTGATTTTCGTGGCTGAGAATCCTGAGGTGGCCAGGTATGTGGTAACCGTAGAGCCCTCGAGAAACGGAACCGTGACGCTTTCCGATGAAGCGGGAATCAGGCTTGAATCCGGCTCGTCTGTGTCCGAAGGAACTCTTGTGTTGATTACGGCGGTTGCTGACCATGGCTATAAACTTGCTGCCTTGACTGTGAACCGTGAGGTGATTTTCACAGATCGTTTTACCGTAACGGGCGATACGGAGGTCGGTGCCATCTTCGAGACCGATCCGGAGGTTGGAGATGATGAGCCTTCCGTTCCGGAAACGGTTGTCGTGTCATATTCGTCCACTGGGCCCGGAACCGTACGCGTTCTTAGCGGCGACGGCAATGTGATAGCTTCAGGCAGTGAGGTTGAGAAGGGAAGTGAGATGGTGCTTGTCTGTGAGTCTCGCGTAGGCGCGCGTCTTGCCGCGCTTAAAGTCTCAGGCGCTGAAGTCCCTGCCGACTTCGATGGACGCGCTGAGATTGTAGCCGGAAGCGATGTTGAAATCAAGGCTGAATTTGCCATGATAAACTATACGCTTACAGTCACGGAATCGGGACGCGGACATTCAGCCGTCTACCAGGCTGTCGAAGTCTCAGGTATGCCCGCAGGCGAGCCTATGGCCGGAGGCGCCGTTATTCACTATGGCGATGTGCTCCATCTTTTTGCCGTGTCCGACAAGGGATATGCCCTGATTTCTGCCTCCGTAAGCAATAACGGCGTCGCCACTGAGCTTTCTTTCGACGAGGATTTCACTCTGTGCGCAGATGGAAGCCTGTACAGGGCTATTACGGTCGAAGGTGACGTGATGATAGACCTCCGATTCTCCACTGTGTCCTCAGGCGTCGATTCCATACACAACGATGGCTCCAAGCCCCGTTACTACAATCTTCATGGTATCGAAATCCCGGCCGACCGTCTGAGTCCGGGAGTCTACATCATGATTGACGGTGCGGTCAAAAAGAAAATTCTCATTCGCTGATTCCCATAAAGCAATAAATCCAAAATCCTCCGATCCCCGATTTAGGGGCGGAGGATTTTATCTTTATTCCCATATTCCAAACCGGATGAAAATGGAAGAAAACGGTGTTTTTGCTCTTATCATCCCTCGAAAAAGCGATTTTTTGCGTCTTTTTTGATACTGTTTCTTTGAGTGTGTCT
>LUJP01000099.1 GCA_001689535.1 Bacteroidales bacterium M5 | reverse complement strand
AACAATCGTTATGAAACACCCTCTTAATTCCCGGCTTCTTTCATCAGGATGCCCGCTGATGAAATTCATTCTTCGTCGAAGAATGAACAATTCAAGTGGTAATTCTCTTGTCGTTATATATCGAAAACTGAATGAACGGGGACGCGGAAAAGTCAATGACCGCATGTTGCCCGTGGTAATGAAGGAAGGAACGCCGGAATGAATGTGAATATAAGAGAGATAACAACCATCCCCGCCCTGATGCACTGGCGCAGGGAGGTGATAGAAAATGTATTCGGTACTGAGCCATCGAAAAGACTGATGGTAGCCAACCGGCAGTATTATCGGCGCCACATAGCCGACGGCACACATATTGCTGTAGTGGCTTCAACAGATGACACCGACGCTGGCTGCGGAGCGATATGTCTGACGGAAGAACTGCCCTCGCCCGACAATCCCTCGGGACGGTGCGCCTACCTGATGAATATCTATGTGCGCGAGGAGTTCCGCAACCGCGGAGTTGCCCACGCAATCGTACGCTGGCTTGTCAACAAGGCCCGTCAGCTCGGATGCGACAAGATTTATCTTGAAACCACCGACATGGCGCAACCATTATATAAGAGCATCGGATTCAATGATTTACCCGGAACAATGAAATATGCAGACATTCAGAATAGCTAATCTTTAAATATTCTGACGCGCTTTCATCTGGATGTTCGGCGGGAAATAAGTCGGCCGTCAGATATCAGATTCGATTCTCGACACAGCTACTTTGTCGATGCGCGCGCGATCCATATCGGCCACCTCCAGGCGGAAACAATTCCAGGTCACGATATCGCCTTCCACCGGCACTTTTTTCATCGCCTCGATAATCAGACCTCCTACTGTTGAGTAGGCCGAAGGTTTGTAGAGACTCTCCATACCGAAATATTCCAGAAAATCATATACCGGGCACTGACCGTCAACGAGCCATTCATCTTTATCTGCACGTTTTACTATGGCCGGCCCCTCATCGCCCTGCATGAGAGTACCTACAAGTCCATCGAGAATATCCCGCAGAGTAACGATACCCTGAAAATTTCCATATTCATCATACACAAGGGCGGAATGCTCATTGGATGTTCTGAATGTCTCCAATGCGTCGTAGAAAGTCATGGAATCAGGCAGACACAGACCTGCAGTCAGTTCTTTCTCCATATTGAAATCCGGCAAACCAAGAGTGAGTATGAGACGCTTAAGAGAAATCACACCGCATATTTCCTTTTTGTCGCTGTCAAACACAGGATAGGAGGAATGCAGGTCATCGGCAAGCACCTGGCGTATGCATTCCGGCTTCATGCCGATTGTTAGTGAAACCACATCTTTGCGACTTGTCATAATGGCTTCTATACGGCTGTCGCCCATCACCAACGCGCGCTCCATGATATCCTGTTCCACTTCCCTCACCTCTCCGGCATCGGCACCCTCACGGATAAGCGATTTTATCTCATCCTCCGTGACTTTTGACGAGGAATTTCCTATGTGAAGCAGTTTGACCAGCAACGCAGTCGAGGCAGACAGAAGCCAGACTATCGGATAAGTGACCACCGACAGCAGTTTCATGGGCCCAGCCACTATTTTGGCTATGGTGTCGGCCTTTCCCATACCGATGCGTTTGGGCACGAGCTCTCCCACCACAATCGAAAGATAGGTAACCAATGCCACTATTACGACTTTGGAAAGGTTGAGAGCAAGGTGACGCTCCACCCCGAGTCCGGCGAAATAATTACCGAGATCGGAAGCAATAGTGGCTCCGGAGTACATACCGGTGAGAATACCGATCAAGGTGATTCCAATCTGTATGGTCGAGAGAAAACGGTCAGGCTCGCTCTGGAGCTTCAATGCCGTGAGGGCATTACGGTTTCCATTCTTTGCTTCGGACGTCAGCTTCGACTTCCGGGCTGATATGAGCGCTACCTCCGACATGGAGAACACACCGTTAAGAATAATCAAAACAATGATTATAATAAGATCATGCATAATGGCAATGTAGACTTTTTTACAATATACAACGTATTTTCAACTTCATTGTTTTGCCAATACGGTATAATCTAAAGCGTATCAATGAAGTATGCAAGGAACACGTAAAAGTAACCCCGATGACGGGTCTCTACGTATACGTCAATGTACAGCAGTTCTTTTTTGCTATGCGTATTCCCTCCTGGATTACCGGGAACTCTCTTGAAGAATTTCCATATTCCACAAACGGGATACCGGCGGTTTCAAGTGCAGTCACCACATCTTCCCGACAACCGTTGCGCAGCGCCGACGACGCCCCGTAGACAAACATCACTTTCTCTCCCCGGCAGATTTCAGCAAGCGTGTTACGGATATCATTGAGGAACAATAACTTTGTATCACTCCTGAATACAAAATCTTTCATACTCATTTATCAATCAGCTTATTGATCACAATACATCCGCCGAATACCTGCAGAAGCATCCCGGCCACACCGATACGGAAATCCTGCAATGCGGAATAAAGGTCGTTCTTGATAATCCATTCTCCCACGGTTCCGGCAATCTGGTAGCCGAGCACAGCCGCAAGGAGCATCAGTAAAGTAGCTTTCCTGTATTTAGCGGCTGTCTTTGCATCATCATACCGCAGTGAATATAGATTTGCGGCAGTTTGCATATTGTTGGTATTGATTATTTCTTTTCCTTCATGAATCCTTCGATAAGTGGCAGGCATTCCGCAGGCGTAGCGCATTCCAGACACAGCGTCTCTACCGGGCACAGGCCATCTCCCCTGCGATTGATGATATTGGGAACCACGGTTTGAAAACTTACCGGTATTCCGGAGTCTTTCAGCAGCGACAAGGCCGGTGAGCTGATGGTGTCGGTGATGATTTCCGATACCTTTCCGAGAGCCATCAGAGCGGCCGCTCCTTTTCCTATGATTTTGTCGGCTACCACTGCGCCGTCCAGCAGTCCTTTCTGCTCGTTATAGATACGGTACAGATCTGAAACGCCGCGACCGGTGAAAGTGTGTATGCCGTTATTCCAAATCACCAGCGAATATCCTCCGGAATGCAGAATCTCCATTACTTGTTCGGCTGTCATGCTTTATTCTGTTTAAGCTGTTCCACAAAATTGTCTATTCTCTGCATCTGCGCGGGAGCATGACGGTAATCCACATAATTGAGCTGAATCTGCACGAAATCCCAGTGAAATTCATCATGGCAGGAAAGCAGATAATCAAAAGCCTTGATATCGCCGTGATACGAAAAACCGAGATTGCGGATGCGTCCGGCCTCACGCTCTTTCAGCAGGAATTCAAGCAGATTGTTGTCAAAAAAACGCTCCATGAGCGTGGGGAGGCCTTCGCCGATTCCCACTATATGCAAAAGGTAATAGTCGATATAGTCGGTCTGGAGGTCGCGGAACGAGTTACGATACATCTTTACCGACTCATCATAGAGCTCCTGAGGCGACGACCCCTGACCCACCAGCCTGTGGTTGAACATTTTGGTGGCTATATAGTAGGAGTCACGGGGATGCCGTTTCAGCGCTATGCCCGTGGCCTTTTCTGAAAGGCCGCGGCAATACGGGGGCGCGGTATCAAAATAATTGATTCCGTGAGCGAGAGCATAATCCACAAGCGAATTTACCGCATCCTGGTCAATGATTTCTCCCTCCCCCGCAGAATCAGGCATCACCGGCCACCGCATGCATCCGTAACCGAGCAGTGACACCTTTTCACCGCTTTTGGGATTAAGCCTGTAGGTCATCTTGTCAGTTGGCACTTCACCCTGTGCAGTGATGTTTCCGGCTACCGGATTGCTATTATTTTTGCAGCCGGCTAAAGCAGTGACTGTGGCGGCCGCACCTATACCAAGATGTTTCAGGAAGGAGCGGCGGTCCATATTCTTTGGTTTATCCATAATTCTGCGTCATTAAATAATTCTAGGGAACGATATACCAGTTTACCCTGCTCTTAATTTACCTATAAATAGTGAGACTTTCAAGTTTTGAGTGGCACCTAAAGCTAGAAAAATCTAAAGAATGCTTGATAATCCCTGATCTACAGATGTTTCTAGTATATTTGTCATATATTAAATGAACCCAATTATATACTTCAGCACACCAAGATAATTTATTCCATAAAGAAATTAACCGTTAAATAATCTTAACCACTGGAAAGATTACTGGGTTCTTGGGTATAACTGATCTCAGAAAATAATCAACTGAATCAGAATTGATAATTATCCTTGATAAATTCGCATAGAAATTATTACAACCATAAGTTCCAAAGGTAGAACAGAAAATCAATAGAAAATGAAGTATAATTTCCTATCCGAAATTTATCTTGGTAAACATCAGGATAAATTTGTGTTGGTAGTACAACATTACCGACACATGAGGAATGGTAGTTTGTTTTTTGTACCAGCTCATTTTCGCAGAAAGTGGGGAACACGCAAGTAGTTTCTCATTTTAGTCCTAACGATTATCAATTCTGATTTGGTTGATTTTTATTTGATATATGAATTATACACAAAGTATATTACAGATTTATGTTGTAAATTTTATCTAAGTAGCTAAAATTTAGCACCTTAGATTTTTATATGTGAAATATTTTTGTTAAATTTATATAATCAAATAACCCTATAAACTACTGATAGATACGAAACAGATACCCATAGAGCAAATGAAATATATGGCTAAATCATTTATTGATTTGTTTAACTCCCTGCATGATGAAATTTCGTGCAGGGAGTTTTTTAGAATATCAACGTTGGCATGGAGAACCAATATGTCCTCACTGTCACAGACAAAGTAAAGAACATTACCGATTGAAGAAAGTTCCAGTGGTCGGCTTATTATCTGATGGAAAGGTGCAGACCTTTGTAACTCCTAATACAAGTGGAAAGGTACTGAAAGCAATAATATACAATCTTGTAAAAGAAGGAACAACCATTATATCTGATGGATGGAAAGGTTATGTTGGATTATCGGCTAAGTATGATCACAAAGTAGTTGACCATGGAACTGGAGAATATGTAAGAGACGGTTTCCATACAAATAGTATCGAAGGATTTTGGTCCCACTTGAAACGAGGTATCATGGGAATATATCATAAAGTAAGTAAGAAGCACTTATTTAGATACTGTGATGAATTTGCTTTCCGATATAATACAAGGAATTTCTCAGATGTGGAACGTTTCAGTTTATTCATAATGTCAACGTATAAACGAATAAGATATCATGGTTTAATCAAGTTAGAATATTAAGATAACAAAGAAGGAAACAGCTCATGAATAGTGGTTTATCTGAAAATTATTACTACCTTTGCAGTGTCCTTTGAGTAGGACGTACATAGTAATAGGAAGCGTTTAGCTTATTCCTTGTCAATGAATCTGGACAATTCAACTGCACTGAGGAATAATGATAGACTGCTCCCTTTGGTCTGCATATATGCACTGATGTGTCAATATACGGCCAAGGCGTGAGTTGTTTTCATTTTCAGTGCAGAGGTAGTCCAGAACCCATTGACGGAATTTGATAACAGTCTTGCGCCTCTTTGCATTTATAAATGTCCTTTTGAGACTGGTGGACGCCAAAAAACATGTTAAAGGCATGAAATTCTTAAAGTTTTTGGTAGTGTTGACAATCGGCATTACCTGTTGCATGAATTTTACGTCATGCAGCAATGAAGAAGATGAACCCAATAGCGGGGTGGGTAACGGAACTGTGAACCCTGCTACGGTGTTCACAAATGGTATCCCACAGAAAGTTGGTGGAATGAATCTTACTGTGAATAGTGATGGGCTTGTGACTGCTCTAACTGATGGATCAGTAAAAGTTACGTTTGAATATCCCTGTATGAGCCGTGCTAACGATGCAGATGTTATCATGAACGTAAGTGATGATGACGGTGATCGTGTGATATACGTTACTCTTAATAACTTAGGTTATTCAAAATATAGTAAACGAGTCTATGATGACGGAGATGTAGATGAGTATTGGTTTGAATACAATTCAGACGGTCAGTTGAAGAAAATAAAAGCACAAAATAGTGAAGGCAACGGAACCGTTGAATATACCTATGAAAATGGGAATATTGTTAGCTCTAAGATGGTTCCTGCTTATGGAGGCACAATGAAGATATCCTATGGGAGTGATCCTATTAAGAATGTCGGCGGAGTTATGATGTTGGGAATGTTTGGATTGGGTGATGAGGATATGCAGTATGCTTATTATGCAGGATTACTTGGTAAAGCTACTGTGTCATTGCCAATTAAGAATGAAGCATATTTTGATGGAGAATCAAGCGTAGAAAATTATACTTGGACTATCAATGATAAGGGACTGCCGACTAAGTTGACAACAAAGTATACAGACTCAGATTATTCAGATACCGAAGATATGTACTTTGTTTGGTAGACAAAAAATGGCAATCCGTTATGACTTGCCATAGAATAGACAAAGATAATTCATAAACGAGGATTTTTCTTTTGTTTAATCATACAGCCCGAGCACGGTAAATATACCAAAATGATGCTTCGGCTCGATATTTAGCAACATGAATCCTCGGATATTGACGATAGAGATCAATATCTGAATTATCTTTGTCTTTATTAAAACTCCTCTTTAGTTTTTTTGTGTTTCCCAACATGAAAATACTAAAGAGGAGAAAATATATTTATTGTTATAGTGTAATTATACACAAGTATGTCGCATTAAGAGAATGCGGCATTTTTTATTGCATAATGGTGTACTGAAGTATATAATTGGGGGTATATCATTCCCTAAATAATTTGAGGACCATCGGCATATAACAGGCAGTCGGTGGGATTGTGGTAAGTATCTCAGCAATCTTGGTAGGCATTTGCGGATTTAGGTAACTACCTTTGCCTCCGATTACTGTTCATAAGATCTACAAACTATGAATAATCCCATTACCAATACTTCTCTCGCTTCTCTTGAACCTCTCCTGCTTACTCAGGAATGGGACAAGACTTTTCCGGCAAGCGACAAGGTTGACCACAGCAAAGTTACATTCGTCAATCGTTACGGCATAACGCTCGCAGCCGATATGTATAAGCCAAAGGATGCCGAAGGTAAATTGGCTGCAATAGCCATAAGCGGGCCGTTCGGCGCAGTCAAGGAACAGGCAAGCGGACTCTATGCCCAGCAGCTTGCCGAGCGTGGTTTTCTTACCATAGCCTTTGACCCCTCGTTTACCGGCGAAAGCGGAGGCATGCCCCGCCGAGTAGCTTCGCCCGACATCAACACCGAAGATTTTTCTGCCGCGGTCGATTTTCTGTCAGTCCAGCCGTATGTCGACGCCGAGCGAATCGGAGTACTCGGTATCTGCGGATTCGGCGGATTCGCGCTGAGTGCGGCAGCCAACGACACCCGTATCAAGGCTACGGTGGCATCAACCATGTATGACATGTGTCGTGTCACCGCCAACGGCTATTTTGACCAAAGCGACAACGCAGATGCCCGCTATGATTACAAAGAAAAAATGTGTGCGCAACGCACCGAAGACTATGCCGCTGGATGTTATAACCGTGCCGGAGGTGTTGTCGATCCTCTGCCAACCGATGCTCCGGAATTTGTAAAGCGTTACCTCGACTATTACAAGACTCCAAGAGGCTTCCATCCGCGTTCTGGCAATTCCACCGACGGCTGGAACGTCACTTCATTCCTTCCGTTTATTAACTTCACACTGCTTGATCGTATCAGTGAAATCCGCAACGCCGTAATGATTCTTCATGGCGAGAAAGCCCATTCGCTTTATTTCGGCGAGGATGCGTTTAAGCATCTTCATGGAGACAATAAGGAACTGCTCATAGTGGCCGATGCCGACCATACCGACCTCTACGACAACCTTCAGAAAATCCCCTTTGACCAAATAGTCACTTTTTACAATACCTGGATGCCTGCCAGATAATACCATCCTGCAAATGAAGAAAATACTCGTCATATCCTCCAGCCTACGTGGCGTTAGCAACTCGCATCTTCTCGCTGAGGCTTTCGCTCGCGGAGCACGCGAAGCCGGTAACGATGTTGAGATGCTAACCCTCCACAAGAAGGAGATAAAATTCTGCATAGGCTGTCTGAGCTGTCAGAAAACCGATCGGTGTGTCCTTCGTGACGATGCCCCGGCGATTATCAGCAAAATACACGATGCCGACGTTTTAGCGTTAGCCACACCGATTTATTACTATGAGATGAGCGGTCAGCTAAAGACTCTCCTTGACCGCGCCAATCCCCTCTTCGAAGGAGATTACCGTTTCACCGACGTCTACATGCTCACATCAGCAGCCGATACCGGTGAGGCCACTCCAAAGAGGGCCGTTTCCGGACTGGAAGGATGGATAGAGTGCTTCGACCGATCACGACTCGCAGGAACCGTATTCGCCGGCGGTGTCACCGATCCCGGCGAAATCACGGGTCATCCCGCTCTTGAAGAAGCGTTCCGAATGGGCCAATCTGTATAAACGCCCATTTGAAATCCATCGGCGAAATAAAATCCTTTACAGTCGCGACAATTGTTGATGTGTTTGGTAATGACTGAACGATCTCACAAAAAGAGATCAGCCATCTGTTGTTGGATCAGCCATACCGTTTCATTCTCGAGGCGTACCTCAAGCTTCATTGTATTATCAGGCTGATAGAGTATTATTTCGTTAGTTACCATACGCAAAACTACAAAATAATTATGATAACATAATTATGATAACCTCCAAACTAAAGACAATTAGTCACGGCAATCCGAAGTAATCCCGAAAAACATATCCGGTAATCTGAAATAATAAAAAACAGCGAGACAAACACCTGTCGTTTATCCCGCTGAAAAAAGAGTCCGATTTAACCCTACACCCCCGCACCTTCCTATTTCAGAATTCCGGACGACGACGATTTGGTGACGCTGGGTTCATTGTCGCGTGCCACTTTTCGGCCGAAACCAAAGGTGTAGGTGGCCGAGAGCTGTATCAGAGCGTGGCTCGTGCCGCTATACAGCTGCTCGCGCGTGTCATAATATTTGCTGTGCATTGTCTTGATCTGGCTACGCCAGTTCCACCTTGTCATGTCGATAATATTGCACTTTAAGTTCCAGTCTGATTTTGACCATCCCACGGTTACGTACCAGTCGCTTTTGGATTTGGTGAGAATACCGTTTATTTTTCCGTCGGAGAGTGTTGATCCCGAGATATATGTAAATGTAAAATCGCAGTTCCCAAGATAATAACGCAAACGAGCGTACCAGTCCACACACGAGTGGTTTACATTGTAAGGAGCTCCGTTATGACTAAGCCTGTGGGAGACTTCGCCAGTGAATACGAGTCTACGGTCAAGAAAACGCAGTGTCCCGTTCACTCCGTAACGTATCTGGCTGTAACCGCCCAGAGGCTGCTTTATAGTACGAAGAATACCCGTGGGAGAAGCTTCATAGTCATACACATACCTGTCTTCTGTAATCCATGTAGTAGCAAATGCGCTGAAGCTTACATTGTTATTGGGAAACCACGAATAAAATGCTCCGATATCATAGCTCTTACTGGCTTTGAGAGCCGGATTTCCGGTGTAGCTCAGCAGATGGTTCGTACTGATGACGTTATCGCTCTTGAAGCTTGGATCGGGCGCCCAGGTGCTGTAATGAAAAATAGTCGAGAATGAGTGTTTTTTATTAAGGCTGTATTGCAGCGAAAGGTCAAACCATGGAGATGAGGGCTTATCCGTCAAGTCGCCGAACCGAAGCCAGTCCCAGTCCCAGCCAAAGCCTGTGCTGCCATAGAAATCGCCTATATTCACGGTATAGTTCACTCCAACGCCAACACGCGATGACTTGGCTCGGTCAAATGAACTGGCAGTGCCAGTATATCGGGTGCGGTTATACTCATAGGAGCCGCGCACGAAACCGAGCATGCTGCCAATTCTTCCGAAGTCATGTTTGAACTTGAGATCACCCATCAGCTGGTTCGTATTGTCAGTGGCGCTGTTCTGTATGGGAGCAAATCCGTTTTCAGTGTAACTTGAATTCTGCTCGGTATGCGTATAGACATACGTCGGGGTAAACAAAAGAGAATTGTTCCTGAGCAGAATAAAGAAATAATTGCCGCTATAGGATATGAATTTTGAGGCATTCCACAACGTCGAACGATATTCCGACGGCGCGGTGAATGCCGGCTCGTATCTCACCTCCCCGTTGCGGTCGGCATGCGGAATGCGGTCGATGCTGCCATTTATCTGCGTCGATGCCTGGATATTATCGGAATTATATGTGGCTTTGAATGCCGTGAAATATTGCCGGCGGCGCTCTTTCGATTTCGTGGTGTTCGAATAGCGTTCAAATGTTTTGATTTCCCCGTCAAGCTGCGGCAATCGGTAGGTTTCGGTAAGTTCCGAACCATAACGGTCGCTGTTGTGCCCCCAGCCATACCCCATGATATCGTAGGTCATCTTCTTATACTGCAGCCTCACGTTGCCAAGCAGCTGCTCCGAATAATGTATCAGATTGGTATGATTGAATCCCTTTACATATCCTCCGTATTCATATTGCGCCATCACAAAGTTGACAGCATATGGATTTCCTTGCATTCGTGGGTCGGACGGATATTCATAATATTCCACTCGGCGCACATCGGCCATGCGCATGGCCTTCAGGTCATTCTCCGACGCCGGAATATAGTCTATATATATGGCTACAGGGCGCCCGGAGTTGGTCACCACACTTCCGTTAAGGAACACTTTAAGCTGTGGAATCCCTATATGGTCAATCAGCTCAGCTCCGGTCTGCGAGGCATTTTTCTGCCTCGCGGTAGGAATGAAAACGGTCTTGTCGGAATACACTGTCGCCATCTGTGCCTCCACAGCCACCGATTTGAGAACGGTGGCTCTGACAGGCATCGTGACAATGCCGATATTGAAATCATCACAATGGCGGTAGACGGTCTGATAACCTATGCTGCTGAGTTTTGCAATCACTTCGGTACGGTCACATGGAATATTGAACCGTCCTTCAGCATCCGCCACACCATAAGTCACCACACTGGAATCCGCCGGTGCGAGCAACATTACAGTCGCACTGGCCACTGGTTCGTTATCGCCTCCCATTGCCATTCCGGTATAGCGGAACTTTCCGTGCTGAAGAGCCTCTATGTAATAATTGTCGCCTTTTCTTATCACTGAAACCGGATTCAGTGCCACGGCCTGACGCAACGCGTCATAGATGTCATCGGTCTGAATCCGGGCCATGGTCTTATAGTTGTCAAGCTCCTTGTAGATGAAGGAGATATTTACATCGGGATTGTCTTTGCTTATTCTGATGATAGCCTCCGAAATGGGTGTGTTATCAAACGAATAGGCATATTTGTAGGCACTGGCTGAAATGCATGACATCACAGCCATTATTATGGTCAGGATGGTTCTCATTTTCAGTCGATATTCAGGAGGTTTCCGTCTTGCTTGATGTTGATTTGCTCAAATGTATTGAGCTGTTCCACCACCTCATTCAGAGGTAATGATGTGTCAAGTTTATAATAAAGATGCAGCGAAGCTACCTCCCGGTTATTGAACTTCACTTCAACTCCGTAGGCGGCTGCAACCTCTTTCATTATCGCGTCAAGAGGTTCATTCTCAAACATCATGGTCTCCGACGCCGTCCTTACGGTATCTACCGGTGTGATAATTGCTTCTGTAGCCGCCGGTAGCGCCGTGTCTACAACGGTCGCCTCCTCGGCAACCGATTTCGGCTTGTGGGTTACCACAGCAACCGTGACGGCAATCCCGGCAGCGACAGCTACCACCGACGAGCCCACTATTGCAGCTATTGACGCGGCCCGGCTCCCCCGCCAGAGGGATGACAGGCGCGGACGGCGGCCGTGTTTCTGCGCGAAACCCTCCCACTCAACATCTACATCTATATCTCTGCTGGCTTCTATCGCCGAATCTGTTTTGCAGAGAAGATTGTAAATCTCTCTCATCTCCGGCTCCCCCAGGAGTTCGGCCAACTGCTCCGATGTATAGTTTTCGGGATGCTCGATTATATCAAGCACAAGTTCGTATTTATCCATTTTCATTTAGTTTTTTACGGATGATTGTCAGTGCATGACTCAGATGGCGGTACACAGCCGTCTCGCTTATGCCCATTGTCGTTGCGATACACCCGAACGGCATCCCATCGTTGAAGCGCAGCTCCATCACTCGTCGTGCCTGTGGCGGGATATCATTGCGTATCAGGCTGTAAATCCGCGCTATCGTTTCCTCGTCAGGCCACTCTTCAGTGTCGTATTCCTCATTGTCGAGGAAGTAGCGGCTGGCTACGCGCTGATGGATATCGCAGTCACGGATATGGTTGAGGCAGCGGTTCCTGACAGCTTTAAGCAGGTATCCACCACCTACAATGAAGTCCCCGTCACCATCGAGCAGCTTGACAAACACATCATGGACAATGTCGCGCGCAAGATCATCGTCGTGCAGAAGGGCCGCGGCCAGCCGGTACATCTGCGCATAATGTGCTTTGAAAAGCCCCTCTATGTCGTTTCTGTAAGTCATACACTATAAAGACACACTACCAGCATCAAACTAAACCCCAAAAATAAAAAAATTTACAGAAAATCCGCATTCCCTCTCCTATTTACCTGCCAGTAAATACTTTCCAAATCTCCAGAACTAAAAGCAATCCCAAAAAATTTGTCAACTAAGCTAAAACCAAATACACATTTCCATAAGTTTCCCCGCTAACCCCATAGATTAAGACACGAAATTTCTTTCCGTCCAGCCCGCACGTTATGTCTACCCAACTCTCACTATTTTCCAGAAGCGACAACGTGTTTTTTATCCAGCCTGCAAGACCTCTTTCCACGGAGCTACGGAGCAGCGATTTTTGTACAACCTGCTGCGTATGCTGCAGGAAAAGCACCCTCTCCCCCATCCTGGCGCCGAGCTTGGGAGAAAGCGATGCCGCCCAACGCGCAAGCTTGGACATCACAAGACACAAAACCTTAGTTTCATTTCTTCCCACATTTCACTAATTTTGCGGTCTCCAAAAATCGAAATTCGAAATATGAAGTTTTCCGACCTGAAAGGATATCTTTTGGCAGCACTTGCTGCCGCTGCCTACGGGACAAATCCGGCTTTCGCCATTCCGCTCTATGACCAGGGGATGAACCCAAACACCGTACTGCTGTTCAGATACATGATGGGAATTCCACTACTTGCTCTCGTAATGTTTGCGCGCAACATTCCCTTCCGACTTAACCGGGAGGAAACCGGGCAGACAGCCATTCTCGGAATACTCATGGCGCTGTCGTCGCTCACGCTCTTCGAGAGCTACAAATACATGAACTCCGGCATTGCCTCTACATTGCTCTTCGTCTATCCCATAATGGTGGCCGTGATGATGATCTTCTTTTTTCACGAAAAGTTCAGATTCACCGTTGCATTATGCCTGCTGATTATGTGCTGCGGTCTTATCCTGCTTATGAAGCCGCAGCACGGCCAGACTCTCAGTGCATTCGGCTGTCTGCTGGTAATGATGTCCGCCCTCACCTATGCGCTCTACATCATCTTTGTCAATGTATCCAAAACAGTCAAGAACATTCCCACAACCAAACTTCTGTTCTACGTTCTCAGCTGGGGATGCGTGATGTTTATGGTAATGATACCGCTGGGCAGCCCGCTGACTCTGCCGGCCGTTAAAAGCGGCTGGCTCAACCTCATGGCTCTAGCCATAATTCCCACGGTATTGTCACTGGCCTGCACCACAAGAGCCATCCAGCTCATCGGTTCGACTCCCACTGCCATACTCGGAGCCCTCGAACCCGTTTCGGCCGTGATTCTGAGCGTGACGGTGCTGGGTCAGATGGTCACCGTTCGCGAACTTTTCGGTGGCCTGCTGATTCTGCTGGCTACAACCATTGTAATCGGCGACAAGTCGGTTGACAAAGTGATACTCCACGTCCGCAAGATGTTCCCTAAAATTCACCATTAAACCAATAATAAAAGAAAGGCAGTGTGCCAGACTGAACTTCAGTCCGACGCACTGCCAATTTCTTTTCAATCTGAAATCAGGACTTCTCCACATCAAATCCCGCGCCGCGCACAGCCTCAACAAGAGCCTCGGCACTGTGGGTGCCCTCCACGGTCGCAATTCCTGTGGAAAGATTCACGTCGACGTGTTCAACGCCTTCCACTCCGCTTATGCTTTTGGCAACAGCAGCCTGGCAGTGGGGGCAGTTCATTCCTTTGATAACATATTCTTTTGTCATATCTCCTTTTATGGTTGAATGGTGAATATTACGTTTTATAAGCGCGACCACAAGAAGCACCACAAGCACTCCCGAGCACAGCGTGGAAAACAGGCTGAAACCGTGCATGTGTCCCGACATCATACCGGAAGCATCTATCGCAAACCAGTGTGCCGGCAGCAGATAATCTATCATCAGGCCAAAGGCTATGGCTCCTGCTACGATAGAAATCAGATATACCACGGCTGCGCGTCGACCCATCTCACGGGCTATGAGGGTGAATGATGCGAAGTTCGCAGCCGGGCCGGCCATGAGAAGCACAAGCGCGGTGCCGGGTGAAAGGCCCTTCAGCACGAGCGACATGGCGATGGGTATCGATCCGGTAGCACACACATACATCGGCACAGCCACAATAACCACGGCACACATCGACAGGAGCGGATTCCGACCCAGGAAAGCAAAGAAATCGGCAGGCACATAGACAGTGATAACGGCAGCTATCAGCAGTCCGGCCACAAGCCACGACCCGATACTTCCCACCAGATCAACGAATCCATACTTCAGCGCCGCGAGACATTTTGCCATAAAGCCGCCCTTTATCTCTTCCTCGGCCACTTCAGTGTGGCATTCAGTGCGGGACTCCACCTTTTCGGTATGCCCCACGGCAACACCGCCGAACACCGCCGTGACAAGTGCAGCCACCGGACGCACTATGGCGAAAGCCGGGCCCAGAAGAGACCATGTGGCAGCTATACTGTCCACTCCCGTCTGCGGAGTGGCTACGAGAAACGAAGTGGAGGCGGCGCGCGACGCTCCATTGCGACGCATGGCCACAGCCGTAGGCAGCACTCCGCATGAACACAGCGGAAGGGGAATGCCTATCAGTGCCGATTTCACCACAGCTTTCCAACCAGTTCCAGAAAGATGGCGTGCAAACACACGCCTGGGTATGAAGGCATGCATCACACCAGCTAACAGAAAGCCCAGCAGGATGTACGGCGACATCTCGTTGAGCATATAAAGTAAAGAATGCAGTAATTCCATATTGTCATCAGGTTTTACTGCAAAATTACATCAGAACCAGCGCAACCCGGTGTCAAATATCATTTCAGCAAGTAAGCCTACTCTTCCCTGCACTCCGGGCAGATACCCTTGAGCATATAATTTATTGACTTCACCTTGAATGTTTCAGGTATATCAATATGTGGAGCCGTAATTTCCTTAAAACAATATACTTTATGGCACTTCTCGCAATAGAAATGAGCGTGCATGTCATCCACGCCACTGTGATGATGGCCGCCATGACAAACCTCATACTTTGTCACACCCCGTCCGTCCTCAAGCGTATGTATCAGATCGTGCTCCAGCAGAAGCGTCAGCACCCTCAGCACGCTCGACCGCTCAAGCGTCTGAAGTTCCGATTCAAGTTCTATAAGGCTCATGGGAGAATTGGCCGTGATAATCGCTTTCATTACCAGAATCCGGTTGGATGTCGGTTTAATACCTGCTTCTTCCAGAAGCTTCACGGGATCGTGGCTCGTTTCCATCTCAGGAATAGGTTTCATGTTTATCTCCACAAAGATACAAAATTCGCCGACTACTTTTGACACTCGGTTGCGCACTATAAGCTATATCTTTGCCTCAAAACAACATATTCTTGCATAATCTATTAATATTTTTATCCATACATGAATTATTTCCGGTATTTGTGCGCCGCCCTCTTCATTGCGGCCCTCGCCTCCTGCCACGACCATTCCTCGCATGGCGATAAAGACCATGAGCATGACCACGAACACCCCTCTGCCGAAACCGAAACGTCCCACGAGGCTGAAGGTCATTCCGATGAGATAGTGTTTCACTCCGAAAAAGCTGCCGCCGCCGGAGTAGTGGCCGACACCGTAAGGATTGGCGAGTTCAGCGCCGTAGTGCCCGTGAGCGGCCGTGTCCTTCCCGCATCAGGCGATGAGGCCACCGTTGCTGCCACAGTTTCCGGAATAGTGAAGATGAGCCTTCCTCTCACCGAGGGCGCACGCATCGAGCGCGGCACTCCCCTCTTTTCCATTTCCACATCCTCCCTTCCCGAAGGAGATGTGACGCAACGCGCCAAAATCGCTTATGAGGCCGCCCTCACCGAATATGAACGCGCACAGAAACTCATCGCCGACCAGCTTATATCACGCAAGGAATTCACTGCTATAAAAGCCGAGTATGAAAAAGCACGTCTTTCCTACGAGGCTGTGTCGCGCGGCGGACGCGGCGGCCTTTCCGTCTCCGCTCCCGTATCGGGCTATATCAAGGAATATCTGGTAAAGGACGGAGACTTCGTGAATCTTGGTCAGCCGCTGATGTCCATCACTCAGAACCGCAGCATGCATCTCCGTGCCGAACTCGCCGAAAAAGATTTCGGTGTCCTCAATAATATTGTCTCCGCAAAATTCAAGACCTCCTACAGCGATTCAATCTACGATCTGCGACTCCTCAACGGCCGCGTGCTCTCCACCGGCAAGACCACGGGTACAGGCTCCTCGTTTGTTCCAGTAACGTTTGAATTCGACAATTGTCCCGGCGTCATTCCCGGTTCTTTCGTTGAGATTTTCCTTATTACGGACGGCAAGCACAATGCCGTCACCGTGCCTGTGTCAGCCCTCACGGAGGATCAGGGTGTATTCTACGTCTACCTGAAACTCGACGAGAACTGCTACCGCCGCCAGGAAGTCAGCACCGGCGAAAGCGACGGTGATAACATCGAGATTCTGTCAGGTCTCAAACCTGGCGACACTGTAGTAACCAAAGGTGCCATCCATGTGAAGCTGGCCTCCGCCGGCAAAGCAATCCCCGGGCATACCCATAACCATTAATACCGCCCCCAGATGCTCAACAAAATAATACATTTCTCGCTCAATAACCGCCTGCTTGTGCTGGTAGGTGCCGTCTTGCTTGTGGTTGGTGGTCTCTTCGTGGCGAAACAGA
Source organism: Bacteroidales bacterium M5 (assembly GCA_001689535.1). GTDB lineage: Bacteria > Bacteroidota > Bacteroidia > Bacteroidales > Muribaculaceae > Paramuribaculum. Next base: position 13,753 of record LUJP01000099.1, on the reverse strand, counting down.
CTGAAATAGATGTGTTCCCCGACCTCAACGCCCCTACCGTAGTGGTGATGACCGAAGCCAACGGCATGGCCGCCGAGGAAGTTGAACAGCTTGTCACCTTCCCGATTGAGACGGCTGTCAACGGCGCTACGGGTGTGCGGCGCGTGCGCTCATCGTCCACCAACGGATTCTCCGTTGTATGGGTAGAATTCGACTGGGGCACCGACATCTATCTCGACCGCCAGATTGTCTCGGAAAAACTGGCCACCGTGGCCGACGCGCTCCCCGGCAGCGTAGGAAAACCCGTTCTCGGTCCGCAGTCCTCCATTCTCGGGGAGCTGATGATTATCAGTCTCACGTCCGACAACACCTCCCTCCTCGACCTCCGCACCCTCGCCGACTGGACCATCCGTCCGCGTCTTCTCTCCACCGGCGGTGTAGCCCAGGTTTCTGTAATAGGCGGCGACCTCAAGGAATACCAGATAATGCTCGATCCGGCCAGAATGCGTCATTACGATGTGGCGCTCTCCGATGTGATGGATGTAACCCGCGAAATGAACCGCAGCACTTCCGGCGGCGTGATTTATCAGTATGGCAACGAGTACATAGTACGCGGTGTAGTTTCGGCCGATGTGATTGACCGCATTTCCAAGTCGGTAGTAAAAACGACCGAAGGCATACCAGTGACGCTTGCCGACATTGCCGAGATTAAAATCGGCACCCAGAGCCCAAAACTCGGTCTCGCATCAGAGAAAGGGAAACCGGCTGTGCTTCTTACTGTCACCAAACAGCCCAACACCGGAACAATCGAACTGACCGAAAACATAGACCGCGCCCTTGCCGACATTCAGAAAAATCTCCCGGCAGACGTCCATATATCCTCCGACATTTTCCGTCAGGCCGATTTCATTGACAGCTCCGTCTCCAATGTCAAGACTTCTCTCATAGAAGGCGCCATATTCGTTGTCATTATCCTTTTCCTCTTCCTTGCCAATGTAAGGACCACGGTCATCTCACTCGTCACCATTCCCATATCTCTGATAGTGTCGATAATCGTATTGCATCTGCTTGGACAGACCATCAACACCATGAGTCTGGGCGGTCTTGCCATCGCTATCGGCTCGCTGGTCGACGATGCCATTGTCGACGTAGAGAATGTGTGGCGCAAGCTTCGTGAGAACCATGCCCTTCCCAAGGAGCAGCGCCAGAACACCATCCGGGTGGTCTACGATGCCTCCCGCGAGGTGCGCATGCCCATCCTGAACTCCACTCTGATTATTGTGGTGAGCTTCGTTCCGCTTTTCTTCCTGAGCGGTATGGAAGGCCGTATGCTCATACCTCTGGGCATCGCCTTCATTGTGGCGCTGTTTGCCTCTACGCTCGTGGCCCTCACCCTCACTCCGGTGCTTTGCAGCTACCTTCTTCACGACCGTAACAATTCAAAAGGGCTTGAAAAGGAAGCGCCCCTCACCCGCCACCTTAAAAGCGCCTACCGCAAGAGCCTCCTCTGGGTGCTGGCCCACGTCAAGCCTGTAATCATCGCCACCGTCACTCTCCTTGCATTCACAATCGGTGTATTCTTCACCCTTGGCCACAGCTTCCTTCCTCCATTCAATGAAGGTTCGCTCACCATCAACGTAAGCTCGATGCCCGGAATATCGCTCGAGGAATCCGACAAAATCGGTCGTCAGGCCGAGGAAATCCTTCTCTCCGTCCCCGAGATTAAGACCGTGGCGAGAAAAACCGGTCGCGCCGAGCTCGACGAGCACTCCCTTGGTGTGAACGTATCGGAAATCGAGGCTCCCTTCAAGCTCGACGGGCGAAGCCACAGTGAGTTTCTCCATGATGTCCGCGACCGACTGTCGGTAATAGCCGGAGCCAACATAGAAATCGGCCAGCCTATCAGCCACCGAATCGACGCCATGCTCAGCGGCACTCAGGCAAGCATAGCCATAAAGCTTTTTGGCGACGACCTCAACCGCATGTTCACCATCGGCAACCAGATCAAGGATGCCATATCCGGCGTGGAAGGCATTGCCGACCTGAACGTAGAGCAGCAGATTGAACGGCCCGAGCTTAAAATCACACCAATTCCCGAAATGCTTTCGCGCTATGGCATCAGCGAGCCTCAGTTCAACGAGTTTATAAGCGTGATGATGGCCGGCGAGACCGTTTCGCAGGTATATGAGGGAAACCGCAGTTTCAATCTTGTGGTGCGTGCCGGTGAACAGAACCGTGATAAGATAGAGGATATCGGCAGCATGCTTATCGACACTCCATCCGGCATGAAGATTCCACTGAGCAACGTCGCCAGGATTCAGTCTTCGGCCGGTCCGAACACCATCAACCGCGAGAACGTGAAACGAAAGATTGTAGTCTCGGCCAATACCGGCGACCGCGACATCCGCAGTGTGGTAAACGACATTCAGGATATTATTGATGAGAAAATCACCCTTCCCGAAGGCTACCATATTGAATACGGAGGCCAGTTCGAGAGCGAGCAGGCGGCCAGCCGTACCCTGTTTCTCACTTCTCTACTAAGCATCGTGGTGATTTATCTTCTTCTCTACATGCAGTTCCGTAATCTGCTTGAAAGCGCCGTAATACTCCTCAATCTTCCGTTTGCCCTCATAGGCGGTGTACTGGTTCTGTGGATGACCTCCGGTGAAATCAGCATTCCCGCAATCATAGGCTTCATCTCACTCTTCGGCATAGCCACCCGCAACGGCATGCTTCTCATTGCCCGCTACAATCTTCTTCACGATGTGGAAGGCCGCACCATCCGCGACAGTGTGATCGACGGCTCCGTTGACCGCATGAATCCCATTCTCATGACAGCCATGACATCGGCCCTCGCTCTCATCCCTCTCGCTTTCCGGGGCGATCTTCCCGGCAACGAGATCCAGAGTCCTATGGCGGTGGTGATCCTCGGCGGTCTGCTCTCCTCCACTTTCCTAAACGCTTACATCATACCATTGGTCTTCCTCGGTCTTAACCGTAAAGGCCATAAAGTTAAAAAAGCAGTAACCGAATGAAACGATACATATTCCCATTAGTTTTGATTCTCTCGCTTCCGGCCTCTGTAGTCGCACAGGGAATCGACAGCGTGCTCTCGGCAATAGAGACAAACAATATACAGCTCAAAGCCATGAGAGCAGAAATCAACGCTGCCACTCATGAGCTGAAAGCAGAGAATTCACTCGACGGCCCTTCGATCGAATACAGCCCGTTCTTTCGCCGCGGTGCATCAGGCGTGGCGAGTTCGGAAATGGTAGTGTCGCAGGAATTTGATTTCCCCACACTCTATGCCGCGCGCGGCAAATCCGGTAAGTTGCAGCGGAATGTGCTTGACAAGGGGCTCGACTCGTCACGACGCGACATTCTGCTCAATGCTAAACTCACTTGCCTTGAACTCGTATACCTCGAACGCCAGAAAGAGATTCTCGCCGAGCGTGAGGCAGTGGCAACGGAGTTGCAGAAGCTTTTCGGCAAGCGGTTCGACGAAGGCGAAGTCAACATTCTCGAAGTCAACAGAGTGAAAATTGAGAATATGGAGGTGCTTGCAGCCGTAGCTGAAAACCGTGCCGCCATATCCCGCGCGCGCAGTGCCCTTACGGCGCTCAACGGCGATATTCCTGTTGAACCAGGCGATATCTCCTATCCTCAAGTTCCTCTGTGGCTTATATCCAACGAAGGAGTGCCATCACTTACCGAGAACGATACCGAGCTTAAAGCCGCACACGCCTCTGTTGAGGCCGCGCGTCAGGAAATAAACGTGAGCCGTCAGGGATGGCTGCCTAAAATCTCATTGGGCTATCGCCGTAATACAGAGCTTGACGAGGCAAGCAACGGCTTCCTTGTCGGTGTATCAGTTCCTATTTTCTCCAACAGTTCGAGGGTAAAGGCCGCAAAATCACGCCTCGTGGCATCGCAGCTTAATATGGACGACACCCGCGCACGCATAGCCAATGAGGTTACGTCATCTCTGGCCGAGCTCAAGAGCCTACACGGCGTAATCGGTCTTTACGACCTGCCTCTTATGAAAAAGACTCTCACGCTTATGAAGAAATCCGTGGAACTCGGCAACATGTCAGTAATCGATTTCTATATCGAGTCCGACAAGATTTATTCCAAAATCCAGGACTATCTCACACTCGAGAACCGTTACCACACTCTCGCGGCTACTCTGCTCAAAAACGAGCTTTAAAGCTTGTTTTTCTTATAAAAGACTATAAAAAATTGCCGGTGTGTCAGAAATGAGGTTCTGACACACCGGTAATTTTATTTTTCAGCTTACGCCGGGTTTCAGCTCTTGTTCAGCTTATGTCCCATGCGTTCCTTCTTTGTATGCATGTAAAAACGGTTGTAATCGTTGGGTTCTACCTCTATAGGCACATTCTCCTCTACGGTCAATCCGTATCCTTCAAGGCCTATACGTTTGCGGGGATTGTTCGTAAGAAGCCGCATGCGTCTCACTCCGAGTTTATGAAGAATCTGTGCGCCTACTCCGTAATCACGTTCGTCAGCCTTATGACCCAGATGCAGATTGGCATCCACCGTGTCAAGGCCTTCTTCCTGGAGCTTGTAGGCCTTTATCTTATCCATCAGGCCTATTCCGCGGCCTTCTTGCTGAAGGTAGAGCAACACACCGCGGCCTTCCTTTTCAATCATCTGCATGGCGCGGTGAAGCTGTTCTCCGCAGTCGCAGCGGCGTGAGCCGAATATGTCGCCTGTAGCGCATGACGAATGCACGCGCACAAGCACCGGCTCTCCGTCAGCCACGTCACCCTTTATAAGGGCTATATGTTCGCGTCCGTCGGTCTTACCCTTGAACGGTATAAGGCGGAAATGTCCGTAAGCTGTGGGCATGTCCACTTCCACTCCCTGCTCTACCGATGATTCTTTCTCCAGACGGTAGGCTATGAGGTCGCGGATGCTTATCAGTTTCAGGCCCCATTCGTCGGCTTTCTTTCTGAGCTGCGGCAGACGCGCCATGGTGCCGTCCTCGTTGAGAATCTCTATCAGAGTGGCTGCGGGACGCAGTCCCGCAAGCCGTGCGAGATCTATCGAGGCTTCAGTGTGACCGGGGCGGCGGAGCACACCCTCATCCTGGGCGTAAAGCGGATGAACGTGGCCCGGACGGCCGAACGTCGAGGCTACCGAGTCCGGATCGGCCAATGCCTGGATAGTAGCGGCGCGGTCGTGAGCCGAAACTCCTGTGGTGCATCCTTCGAGCTTATCCACAGTCACGGTAAAAGGTGTGCCGAGCATCGACGTGTTATCTTCCACCTGATGAGCGAGGTCGAGGTCGCGGCAACGTGATATGGTGAGGGGTGCGCACAGCTCTCCTCGTGCATTAGTAATCATGAAGTTAACATGTTCCGGGGTCACTTTCTCGGCCGCCATTATGAGGTCGCCCTCGTTCTCGCGGTCCTCGTCGTCAACCACTATCACAAACTGTCCGTTGCGGAAAGACTCTATAGCCTCTTCTATTGTATCAAGCTTTATATTTTCCATATATCGGTGTTTAATCTTTTTCAGGGGCTGCTGGGACGCCCGGATTCATTCCTTTGCTTTCGAGGCCCTCGCCCAAAGCTATCAGCTGGTCGGTAACCGAGGCCACTTTTTCCAGTTCTTCCCTGAGAATCCTCAGATGTCTCAGTCCCGCGAAATACACAGGCAGCGACAGAGGAAGAATGGCCATCATGCAGTATCCCACCCATTTTTTTGAAGCCGGACGGTAAAGCCAGAGATTCCGTATAAACGGATATTCGTTAAGAAGGTTCATCACCTTTTTGTTGCGTGAATTTGATAGATAGCCCACTACCGACTCCAGCGTCTGCGACACCTGCCGCAGTTCTGCCGTGTCATAGCCTTTGAGCCAGTATCTCAGGAAACTTATACGCTTCGGATTCCGCTCCAGAAATTCCTTGTCGGTCTGGCGCAGACGGTAAAGAAGAGTAAGTGCCTCCGTGGGATTCACATCCACCATCACCAGCTCCTTTATCTCCATACTGCGTTTCTCGCGCATGCCGGCGAGCCGACGGAAGAAAGTCACGTAAGCATCCTTGTTGAACACCGCGGAGTCACGCATGGCCTTATAGGTAAAGAATATGCCGAGCGGGAGCAGTACGGCAGAGCTGAGCCACATTCCTTCCCATACAGGCATTTTGCCTTCACGGGCCATCTTATAACCGGTATTGTCAATTATGAAGTAGAATATGAACAGGAACACCGATATCACAAGCGGCATGCCCAGACCACCCTTGCGTATGATGGCGCCCAGCGGCGCGCCGATAAAGAAGAATATTATGCAGGCGAACGAAAGGGTGAATTTCTTCTGCAGCTCTATGGCGTGACGGCGTATGGTCTTGCGGTCGTCCTGAAGCATCAGACCCTTGAACTCGAAGTCCTGCTTCTGTCGCTTCGCACGGTTCAGAGCTTGATTTATATAATTGAGATTGGAGGCCGACGAACTGCCACGGAGCATGGAATCGACATTCATGGTCCTGGCAATCTTCACGTCGGGCACAAGCGTCGAACGCATCACCCCCGCGGAATCATACTCCACGCGGTAAGGCTGCACGCCAAACCGGCGCATCTGCCGCATTTCCGTTCCATAAGTACGTCCGATGCTGTCAACCCTCAGCGAAACCGAATCTATCGTGGCCTGGAGTTCGGATATATTCTTGCCCACATACTGGTTACGCATCCCGTCCTCGTCCATTCGGTTGAAATTGGCATCGAAAGCCACAAGAATCTCCTTGTCGTCAAACGTCTCGCGGCGATAAGGCACATTTCCCATCGACTGCCCCGCCTCCTTGAGATTTTCAAAGGATTCACCGTTCCACAGTTTCAGAAACAGGTGTGTCTTGTCCTCAGTCATGGCCAGACGGCCGGAATCGGCAAGGATTATGCTGGCATTGTCAAAACCCTTCGACACATCATATATCATTATGTCGTAGAGCGTTCCGGTGTCGCGGTTCTTTTTCTCCACATAGAGATTATAGCCGGGAATCTGATCATAGAACACGGCTTCGGGGATCTCGAGTTCCGGCGATTTCTGCCTCATGGAATAAAGCAGGGTCCACATCTTTGTCTGGGCCACCGGAAGCACATTGTTCTGGAAAAAGAAGGCGGCAATGGATATAATCACCATCAGCACTATCAGCGGACTCATGACCTTCAGCAGCGAGATTCCTGAGGCCTTCATGGCAGTCAGCTCAAAACGCTCACCCAGATTGCCGAAGGTCATAAGCGAAGCAAGAAGTATGGCGAGCGGGAGCGCCATGGGTATCATTGTGAGGGCCGCATAGAAAAACAGCTCCGCAATCACATCCACACCCAGACCTTTTCCTACAAGATCGTCGATATAGCGCCACAGGAACTGCATCAGCACTATGAACAGGCAGATGAAGAACGTCATGACAAACAGAGGTACGAAACTCTGCAGCATGAAAAGGTAAAGGCGCTTGATTTTTATCATCATACTGACCGGTCTAAACGTTCAGTCTAACAGTTTATATTTCCGGCCTGCAAATATACGAAGAATATTCGACGAAACATAATAGCGAATATAGGAATGCGTTAAGGCGGCGCCGCCGAGTGGCGATATCCTTATCGCCACCAATTTCACCGTCCATAAGGATATCGACTTTCCCTGCGGACCTGGGAGCGTCGGACTCCGGCCGTCGACCTTCTACTCTAAAATTAAACTTTCACCCTATATTTTTCAACCTTATTTCTGCATTGCCCCAGATATGGTCAAAATATTCGAAAAAGCGGTATGCCGGAAGAAGAATCCCGGCACACCGCCTTAAATTTCGTCCTGAAAGAGGACTATTCTACGCTGTAAGAAATCAGAGAATACCCTGGGCCATCATGGCGCGGGCCACTTTCATGAAGCCTGCCACATTGGCGCCTTTCACATAGTTGGTATAACCGTCAGCCTCTTTGCCGTAAAGCTCACACTGCTGATGAATGCCTTTCATTATCTGGCGAAGGCGACTGTCGACCTCTTCGGCCGTCCATGAGAGTTTCTGCGAATTCTGAGCCATTTCCAGACCCGACACAGACACTCCGCCGGCATTTGCTGCCTTTCCGGGAGCATAGAGTATGCGCGCGGCTATAAATTCCTTTATGGCGTCGGGAGTCGAAGGCATGTTGGCACCCTCGCTCACGGCGAAACATCCGCCTTTCAGGAGCGCGCAGGCATCATCGCCGTCAATCTCGTTCTGGGTGGCCGACGGCATGGCTATGTCGCACTTCACTCTGTGCCACGGCCGCTCGCCCGGATAATACGGAAGCTCGTATTCCTCGGCAAACTCGCTGATACGGCCACGGTATTCGTTTTTAAGCTTGAACACAAAGCGGAGCTGCTCGTCGGTTATTCCGTCGGGTATCACCACCGTGCCGTCACTGTCGCTCAGCGACACTACTTTCGCGCCGAGTTCCACAAGCTTCAGAGCCGTGTAGGTGGCCACATTGCCTGAGCCGGATATCGCCACGCGTTTTCCCGCAAGTTCTATGCCTCGGGTAGCCAACATCTCCTGAAGGAAATAGACGTTGCCGAAACCAGTAGCCTCGGGACGTATGAGCGATCCACCAAATTCCATTCCCTTGCCGGTGAATGTTCCTGTATTCTCACGGGCCATTTTCTTGTACATGCCATACATGTAGCCCACCTCACGGCCTCCTACGCCTATGTCACCAGCAGGCACATCGGTGTCTGGGCCTATCTGGCGCCAAAGTTCCTGGATGAAAGCCTGGCAGAAACGCATCACTTCCATATCGCTCTTGCCTCTGGGCGAGAAGTCGCTGCCGCCCTTGGCGCCACCCATGGCAAGAGTGGTGAGGGAGTTCTTGAACGTCTGCTCGAATGCAAGGAATTTAAGAATGGAGAGATTTACCGAGCTGTGGAAACGGATACCGCCCTTATACGGCCCGATGGCATTGTTGTGCTGGATACGGTAGCCCATGTTGTTGCGCACGCGCCCCTTGTCATCTACCCACGACACACGGAACGCAAACACCCTGTCAGGGATGCACAGGCGTTCAATAAGATTGTAACGCTCGAATTCCGGATATTCGTTATACACATCCTCGATGGAGGTCACCACCTCCTCAACTGCCTGCAGATACTCCGGTTCGTTGGGAAACCGACGGCGCAGGTCGTCAAGCAATTCTGCTGCTTTCATCAAACAATCGCTAATTAAAGTTTACAAAACGCAAGCCATTTAGACTCTTTCGCCACAAAAATACGCTTTAATTGCGATTCATCAAACCTTTTGCTTGAAAAATTCACATCTTTCAAGCAAAAAGCAAGCAGATATCCATAAATGGAGAATCAATCTTCGGAGTAATGGCGGAGTACGCGGCGGTAAGAGTTGAATATTTTTGATTTCGACACAAAGCCCACATACTTTCCTTGGTCGACTACCGGCAGGTTCCAGGCCCCGGTATCGTCAAACGTCTTCATCACGCACTCCATCGAGTCACCGATTTCAATCTTGGCGGGAGGCATGCTCATGAATTTATCCACATACATTCTGCGATAGAGGTCGGGGCGGAACATGATGTTGCGAATGTCATCGAGCTGAACCACGCCGAGAAGCATTCCTTCTTTGTCGAGGACTGGGAAGAGATTGCGGCTGGACTGAGAGATGACTTTCACCATCTCGCGCAAATCCATCTCCGGCCGCACCGGCAGGAAATCCGATTCTATCACATTATCTATTTTCAGCAGTGTGAGCACTGCCTTGTCCTTATGATGGGTCAGGAGTTCGCCGCGCTGTGCCAGTCGCATGGCATAAATGCTGTAAGGCTCAAACATCTTGATGGTACCATAGCTCAGCGCCGCCACTATGAGCAGCGGGAGAAAGAGCTCGAAACCGCCGGTAAGTTCGGCCGTAAGGAAGAGCCCCATGAGCGGAGCATGCATTACACCCGCCATCACCCCGGCCATACCGAGCAATGCGAAGTTTTTCACCGAGAGGTCCAGTCCGAAAGCGGCATTGATGGTATAGGCGAAGAAAAATCCCGCCATGCAGCCCACAAAAAGCGAGGGCGCGAAAGTACCGCCCACTCCTCCAGCTCCGGTAGTGGAGGATGTAGCGATAACCTTAGTGAGAATAATCATGCCTATGAACACGGATATCACCCATACGGTTTCACGGTCGGAATAGAACAGCGAGCCGTCCATTATGGCGGCCGTATTGCCGCTCAGAAGCGATATGATGGCGCCGTAGCCTTCGCCATACAGCGGCGGAAAAAGGAATATCAGACACGAAAGTATGCCACATCCTATGAGCATCTTGAGCCAGATGTTTTTCATGCGCCCGAAGAAGTTTTCCATCATATTCATGACGCGTGTGAAGTAAAGCGACACAAGTCCGCAGAACACGCCCAGCAGCACCACGTAAGGAATTCGGGAAGTGACGAACACCTCGCTCTGGAGGAAATAGAATTCAGCGTCATAACCCGTGAATACGTAAGCCACCACCGCTCCGGTAATCGACGAGATAAGCAGCGGCATGATCGACACGCTGGTCAGGTCGACCATCAGCACCTCTATGGTGAAAAGCATTCCCGCTATCGGAGCCTTAAATATGCCGGCGATTCCGGCAGCGGCTCCGCATCCCACCATAATCATGAGCACTCTTGGCGACATCCTGAACATCTGCCCTATGGTGGAACCAATGGCGGCGCCGGTGTAAACTATAGGGCCCTCGGCACCCACCGAGCCGCCGAATCCGATGGTGATGGAACTGGCTATCATCGACGAATACATGTTGTGACGTTTCAGGCGACTTTTGTTCTGGGATATGGCATAAAGCACACGCGTCACACCGTGAGATATGTTGTGTCGCACCACGTATTTCACAAAAAGCACCGTCACGAGTATGCCCAGCGCCGGATATATGAAGAAGAGGATATTGCCGCTGTCCACGGTGAGATACGACGTAAGGGTGGACGATATGAGATGTATCAGTCCCTTAAGTATCAGAGCGGCGAAACCGCCGAAAAGCCCCACTATCAGCGCCAGAATCACCACAAAGGTACGTTCCTTCACGTGCTTTTCTCGCCATAGGAGCGCCCCGAGGAATCCCTCGTGTATGGCATTGGTTATATTATGAAGTTTCTGTGTCATTAGTCAAGAAATGAATGTTTGGCCGCGGAGAGAATCAGGGCCGGAGTATGGTCATGGTATCGCCGGAGGCCTTTACTACCATCGAAGGCAACGCGCGGCCGGTATCGTCGCGCCGCCATCGGGCCACATAATCAACGGCGTCGATAATCTCCTGAGGAATCTCGCTGAAGATGGCCGGTGCGGGTGTTCCGCTTATATTGGCGGAGGTGGATACTAGCGGACGTCCGAGCGCAAGGCATAGCTGCGAGGAATACTCCTCGCCGGTCAGCCTGATTCCAGCGCTGCTGTCCGAGGCAAGCAGCTCGGGAGCGAGGCCCTTCACGTCATCGTAGACCACCGTTGCCGGGCGGGGAGCTTTACGGATAAAATCCACCACGCTTTGCGGCATACGGCGTCCGATGGCTCTCTCAAGCATCTCCTCAGACCCTACAAGCGATATCAGCGCCTTCGATTCAGGCCTGCGCTTGATTTCAAACACCTTTCTTACGGCCTCACTTGATGTGGCGTCGCACCCTATACCCCATACCGTGTCGGTGGGATAAAGAATCACGCCTCCGCTGCGTAACACGGCCAGCGCGCGCGCTATGTCTTCCTTCATTGTCATCGGCATGGAATGTTTGGAAGCAAAGATAATACTATTTGACGTTGTGGGCAAGCGAATTTTTTACAGGATTCGTCCACCAAACCGCCGCGGGGATTGTTTTAATAACGAACAAAATATTTCAATATGGAAAAGTTACCTCCTGAAGAGAAAGTATATGAGGCATGGACTGCGATTGCCGACGGCCGCGTGAATATCGACGAAGCCGCGCGCACGGCAACCGTCCGTTCAAGCGACGGAACCCAGACCTACACCATACAGTGGGACGCCGACCACCGCGAATATTCAAGCAACGACAACGCTTCCTACTGGCGCGGCTACCCGGGCTACCCCGTTATAGCCGTGATGATGCTTCAGGGCGTCCTCCCGCTCGACCGCACCATGGCCGAACTTTACAGCGACGTCAACTGGAGGAAGCTCAATACGGAGTACCGCCACAATTATGCGGCATCGCTGGCCGAGACCGAAGCCGTGCGCAACATCGACCCCGAAGGCCCCGTAAAGGCAGCCCGCAAGGTGATGGAGAAACTCGATAACCTCCCGGTGAAAATCAGGCGCAACCGTATTGCCGTGATTGAAAACGCATAACAGCGTCCGTTTCCATATCTTAGAGCTTTATATAAATTTTCCGTTTGTAAAGCACATAGCCTACCACCCAGTTCAGCGCCACAAAAAGTATTGCAAATGCGAGCGAGGCGGCATGAGGCCACGGTATAATCGCGCACAGTCCCTCATAGACTGAGCCGCCGATTGTACCGCCGCCGATTTTCACTGTTCCCAACAGAATGGCAAGAACATCGCTCAGCACATACAGCGCAAGCGGATTTACGCCGAACACCTCGGCCGGCCACCAGCCCTTTCTATTACCGCGGATGTCGATGCTCACCGTCAGGAGCGCAAGCACGCACGATGCCAGGCCGCAGGTGGTCAGTACAAATGTGGGCGACCATATCTTCTTATTCAGGGGCAATCCGTAGCTCAGCAGGAATCCGGCAATTGCCAGGAGCGAACCAACGGTAAACAGATTGAGAGCCTTCGACTTCTTGTCATCTTTATTTATCAGCACAAGGCCACAGCAGAAACCAATGAGCACATGCGCAACAGATGGCAGCGTGCCAAGGAGCCCCTCCGGATCAAAGGCAAGCGTCACTCCGTCAACGCTGTCGCGGTAAAGGTGCTTCTCGCCCAACACATAATGGTCAACCACATACAGCACATTTTTCTCGCTGAACTCATAGCCGTTGCCGAAAATAAGTATCACCGAATAGACCGCCAGAAGCCCCGCCGAGATCCACACCACGGTCTTAGTCCGGAAAGTCATCACTATAATCGACCCGAACAGATAGCATAGGGCAAGGCGAGGGAGCACTCCGAGAATCCTAATCGTGTCAAAACTGTTGGCGGCATTGATTATCCTGGCCCATAAAGGCAGCTGCTCACCCTCGGCCGGACCACAGGCGAGACGGCCACAGAAGGTTCCGAGCCAGCCCAAAGCCACGCCAATAAGGAAAATCAGTACGAACCGTTTCAGCATCTTCAGCACAGCCTTACCATCGGCCTTGAATCCATTCTTGCTCATCGACAGACACATCGACACGCCAATTATAAACATAAAGAACGGGAACACCAGGTCGGTCGGCGTCAAGCCGTTCCACACCGCATGCCGCAACGGAGCATAGATATCGCTCCACGACCCCGGATTATTCACCAGTATCATTCCCCCCACAGTAATACCACGCATAATGTCTACCGACAGCAGCCTTCCAGATTTCGTCACTTTTTCCATATCGTTTTTTATTTAATAGCAAAACTCACTCATATCAATCGCCCTCAGGATAATTTCCCCGAATTTACTCAAATTATTCCAATTGCTCCAATTATTCCAATAATTCAAAAAAACTCACCGGCAGGTATCGGGATGATGCCTGCCGGTGAGTGGAAATAGCTTATGAAAAAGTTCGCTTTAGGGTTTGGTTGTTTTCGAGCTATATTTATTAAATAGGGTGTTCAGTTAGTTGTTCCGT
>LUJP01000007.1 GCA_001689535.1 Bacteroidales bacterium M5 | reverse complement strand
TCTCCGTTAGGAGACAAATATTGTAGCGCAGGGCGACAGCCCTGGGGGGGGGCGTGGATGTTATTTATTATGGTATCGGAGCGGAGCCTGCCGGAGCGTTCGATAATGCCAAACATGCCGCGAGGCACAGCTTCGCAGTGCTTTTTAGCGCTCATGACATACCGGGCTTGTCGGCATTCTGCCTCCAAACCCGGTTAACCGAGGAATCACGGCTTCGCCGTGGCAATCTTGCGAAACTTGATTCAAAAAATCCACCCGGCAGGAACACTGACCGCGAAGCGCTTTGCCACAGGCAAAGCGCTTCGCGGTTAGTGTTCCTACAAAATTAATGGATAATTCGCGGCCATTAACGTGAAAAATCCTGCCCCTCCTGTTCTCCTGTCTATATAATAAAAACAGGCCGCGTCGGGGGTGACACGGCCTGATTCTTTATGTGATGGTGGGGTTAGCCTTTGATGGCTGCGATGCCGGGGAGGATTTTGCCCTCGATGGCTTCGAGGAGGGCGCCGCCGCCGGTAGATACGTAAGATACCTGGTCGGCAAGGCCGAACTTGTTGACGCAAGCCACGGAGTCGCCGCCGCCTACGAGCGAGAACGCGCCGTTGTCGGTAGCTTCAACGATGGCTTCGGCGATAGCGCGCGAACCTGCGGTGAAGTTGTCGAATTCGAATACGCCGGCAGGACCGTTCCAGAGGATGGTCTTTGCGCCCTTGATGGCGTCGGCGAAGAGTTTGCGGGTCTCGGGACCGGCATCCATGCCTTCCCAGCCGTCGGGAATTTCCATTACAGACACAACCTGGGTGTTGGCGTCGTTGGAGAAAGCGTCGCCGGCCACGCAGTCGGTGCCGAGCACGAGGTTAACGCCCTTGGCCTTGGCTTTGGTCATGATGTCGAGGGCAAGCTGGAGCTTGTCGTCCTCGCAGATCGACTGGCCGATGTGGCCGCCCATAGCCTTGGCGAAGGTGTAGGTCATGCCGCCGCAGAGGATAAGGTTGTCGACCTTGTCCATGAGGTTTTCGATAATACCGATTTTGGTCGAAACCTTCGAGCCGCCCATGATAGCGGTGAAGGGACGCTTGATGTCAGAGAGGATGTTGTCGACAGCGTTGACCTCTTTCTCCATGAGGTAACCGAGCATCTTGCTGTCAGCGTCGAAGTAGTCGGCGATTACAGCGGTCGATGCGTGACGGCGGTGAGCTGTGCCGAAAGCGTCGTTGACATATACGTCGGCATATGAAGCGAGAGTCTTGGCAAACTCTTTCTGCTTTTCCTTCATTTCCTTCTTGGCTGCCTCGTAAGCGGGGTCGGCCTTGTCGATACCTACGGGCTTGCCCTCTTCTTCGGGGTGGAAGCGGAGGTTCTCGAGCAGGAGCACTTCGCCGGGCTTGAGTGAAGCTGCGAGCTCTGAGGCCTGGGCGCAATCTTCGGCAAACTTAACCTCGGTGCCGAGATATTTGCCTACAGTGTCCTTGATCTGGCCGAGCGACATCTTGGGGTTGACCTTGCCTTTGGGTTTGCCCATGTGGCTCATGATGATGAGGCTGCCGCCGTCGGCGAGGATTTTCTTGAGTGTTGGGAGCGCACCGCGGATACGGGTGTCGTCGGTGATGTTGCCGTTCTCGTCCAGGGGAACGTTGAAGTCAACGCGCACAATTGCCTTCTTGCCGTTGAAATTGTACTGATCAATAGTCATTGATGATAATTTTATTGGGTTGTCTGTTTTACAACGCAAAATTACGGAAAATTTTCTTTAATCGTATAATTCTTCTTTCATTTTTTTATGGTGATGGCCTGAGAGGCTTCTCACTGCCTGTCTTTTGGCAGTGAGAGGCGCAGCATCACATATCCGCCTATGCCTGCGATGAGCGAACCGGCCACAATGCCGAGTTTGGCATCGTTGAGCATTGCCGCGCCGGCGGTTGTCGAGGCGTCAAACGTAAGCGAGGCGATAAACAGTGACACTGTGAAGCCTATGCCTCCGAGCAGCGACACCGCACTCATCATGCGCCAGTCGGCCTGTTCGGGCATCGGGGCTATGCCGAGTTTCACGCTTGCCCATGAGAAGAGGAGTATACCAAGGAATTTTCCGGCAACAAGACCTACGAGTATGGCCAGACTCACGCCGGTGATTACTGTTAGCGGGTTGATGTCAAGGAGAAATATTCCGGCGTTGGCAAAGGCAAAGAGCGGGATTATCAGATAGTCGGTGAGCGGGTGCAGTTGGTCTTCCATGTCCTGGAGCGGTGAGATGACGCGGTCAGAGGCCGTTTCTATCTGCTTGAGCCAGTCGAGCTGTTCGTGGCTCAGGATGGTGCGGTCGTCGAGGTCGGCGTCGTCATCCTCGCGAAAGTTGCGTATGTTTTCGCGTATGACACGTATGTACTTGTTGGGGGCATAGACCGGAGTCGACGGCACGCACAGGGCAACGAGTACGCCGGCTATGGTGGGGTGTATGCCGGAGTTGAGCACGAAAAACCATACCATTCCACCTATTATGAAGTAAAACATCTTGGTTTGGATCTTCAGCACCGCGCCTCCGGCGAGCAGCACCAGCAGTCCGATGGCTGCATAGCCTATAAAGGCCACGTCAATATGCCCGGCATAGAAGGCCGCTATGACTATTATGCCGCCGATGTCGTCGACTACTGCGAGGGTGGTCAGAAATATTTTGAGAGAAGAGGGCACTCTCGAGCCGAGCAGCGCGATGATGCCGAGCGAGAAAGCTATGTCGGTAGCCATGGGGATGGCTGCTCCGTCGGTATAGTTGGTGCCTCGGGCCTGTAGATAGTAAAGACTGACGGGGACTATCATGCCGCCGATGGCTCCCATTATGGGAAGCAGAGCCTGGCGTATCGACGAGAGTTCGCCGACGAGTACCTCACGCTTTATCTCCAGTCCGATGTTGAAGAAGAAGATGGCCATGAGAGCGTCGTTGATAAACTGTAGCACAGTCATCGGGTGACCTCCGTGGGAGAATACGTTGAAGTCGCCCACCTGTAGCCTCATTTCCTGACTCCAGAAGTCGTGATAGAGAGTGTTGGCCCCCGGTATGTTGGCTACAATCAGTGCGAGCAGTGTTGCAAACATGAGCACATTGCCACCGGAAGCATGATGCGAGATGGCTCTTCGCGCCGAGAAGAAGATGTTGCGGGCGAAAGTGTCTGTTCCCGGTCCGTCGGGACGGCTAGCGTGTGTGTGATGATTCATTTTGTCAAGTCTTTATGTTCCTTTAGACTTAACAAATTTCGGACTTGGAGGGTTCGGGGCGGGGTAGAGTGTGTCGGGCTGGCAAATAAAACGAGACTGTTACCGGCCATTGTGATTAGGGCCGATAACAGTCTTTATCTGTCGGCGTCCTGGTTTTCAGGACAGTAGTATTTTCCTTACAAGGAGATTATGCCTTGCCGGCCGAGCCGAGCACCGATACAATCTTGTGCTTGTAGAGTTTCTCCATGTTGTCGCGGGCCGGGCCGAGATACTTGCGGGGGTCAAACTCGGCGGGCTTCTCGGCGAGAACCTTGCGCACGGCAGCAGTCATGGCCAGACGGCTGTCAGAGTCGATATTGATCTTGCATACCGCGCTCTGGGCAGCCTTGCGGAGCTGTTCTTCGGGGATACCGATAGCGTCGGGGAGCTTGCCGCCATACTTGTTGATGGTGTCAACTTCGTCCTGGGGGACTGACGACGAGCCGTGGAGTACGATGGGGAATCCGGGAAGCTTCTCCATAACGGCGTCAAGCACGTCGAAAGCCAACGGCGGGGGGACGAGCTTGCCTTCCTCGTTGCGGGTGCACTGCTCGGGAGTGAACTTGTAGGCACCGTGGCTGGTACCGATTGAGATAGCGAGGCTGTCGCAGCCGGTGCGGGTAGCGAAGTCAACAACTTCTGCGGGGTCGGTGTAGGTGTGGTGGTCGGAAGAAACCTCATCCTCAACGCCGGCGAGAACGCCGAGCTCACCTTCAACGGTTACGTCGAACTGATGGGCGTAGTCAACCACTTTCTTTGTGAGAGCCACATTCTCTTCGTAGGGAAGATGTGAACCGTCGATCATAACGGAAGAGAAACCGTTGTCGATGCAGTCCTTGCAGAGTTCAAAGCTGTCACCATGGTCGAGATGGAGGCAGATCTGGGGATGCTCCCAGCCGAGTTCCTTGGCATAGGCAACAGCACCCTGAGCCATATAGCGGAGAAGGGTAGCGTTGGCATAGTTGCGTGCGCCCTTGGAAACCTGAAGAATTACAGGCGACTTCTCTTCGGAAGCTGCTTTGATGATGGCCTGAAGCTGCTCCATGTTGTTGAAGTTGAAAGCGGGCACTGCATATCCGCCCTTCATGGCCTTGGCAAACATCTCGCGGGTGTTGACCAGACCTAATTCTTTGTAACTTACCATATTGTTTAAGTATTAAAAATAAATGATGTTGTGTCTGATTTTTATTAACCGCAAATTTAATAAATAAAATAATGATACGAGCAGGTTACTTGAAATTTCACTTAAAATTCCGTGGCGTAGGGGCGTGCGAAGGGCTCACCGCAAGGACGCGTGCAGGAATTACGGCCTTTCGGGAGCGGGATAGGGCAAGAGAGGCCGTCAGCCGGAGTTCCTGCGGAATTCGCGCCGGAGCTTTTTTATCCCCTCCACGCCCACTATTGTGAGCCCGGCATACTGGAATGTCTTGGCAAGCCCGAAGAACACCACCCAAAGCACACTTTTAGCATAGGCCGATATCGGCAGAACCATCTGGGCGAAGCTGAGAATATAGAACGGCACACAGAGCGAGAGCACTATGACTCCCGTTCGGAAGGACAGCCGCTGCAGCCGGCCCTTAATCCTCGAACCCAGTTCTCTTAAAAACGCCATAATCCACAAATGCCCCCCTTATTTACCCTTAGTGAAAACGAAGCTGTGAGTGCCCGGCGCGAGCGTAACCGTTTCGCCGCCCTTGAAGCCGTCGGGAACCGTGAGCGTTGCGGTGGTGTTGGCCGGAATAGAGACCGTGTAAGTCACTTTCTTTCCTTTGCGCACCCATCCCGACACAATTTCCCCGTAGGGCGACTCATGGCGGGCCTCGAAACGGTCGGGGCCTGTGGCAAAGTTAGGGCGGAGTATGATGTGGCGGAATCCCGGATTGGTCTCATCAGGGAAAATGCCGCCGAGACCCTTGTAAGGCCACGCGCCTATTTCGCCGAACATTATATGATTGTCGGATATGTCGCGCTCGGCTTTCAAATCCCAGTTTTCCAGAAGGGTTGTGGCGCCGTTTACAATCCACCAGGCCCACGAAGGATAAGTGTCCTGCACAGCCACACGATATGCAACATCGGCATACCCGTTCTCACTCAGAGCGTTGAGCAGCGACTTAGCTCCGTGCACTCCCGTATCGAGATGATAACCGGCCTCTTTCACCTTGGCCGCAAGATTAGCCGCCACCTTCTGCTTCATATCCTCGGGGACTATTTTCCACATCAGAGGCATGCTCATTTCGGTCTGCGAGCCGGAAGCGTAGATGCCCTTTTCGCGGTCGAGAAAACGGGCGTTAATCGCGTCGCGTATATCCCCTGCCAGGCGCGAATAGCGTTCAGCGTCGGCCTCGTGCCCGAAGAGCGCGGCGGCTTTGGCAAGAATATCGGCATCGATAAAGAAGTAGACCGACGACATAAGCTTCTTGTCGGAGCCGGTGGAAACGGGCACCCAGTCGCCGCGTCCCCATGCCGAAAGGTGGTCAGGGCTGTTGGAATCCACATAATCCACGTAGCGTTTTATATTATCGTAGCAGTCGCGGAGCGCACGGTCATCGCCATAAAACAGGTAGAGATTCCATGGAATAATGGCTATGGTACTTGTCCAGTCAAGGCCGTTGTCGGTGCCGTAGCCCCAGCCTCCGGTGGGAATTATGTCGGGCAACACACCGTTGGGCTGCTGCTCGTCGCGGTGGTCGGTAAGCCATTTCTCGTAGACGGTGATGCCATCGTAGTTATACAGGCCGGTTTCTATGGCCAGATGTCCGTCGCCCGTCCAGCCGTTTTTCTCGCGCTGCGGACAATCGGTGGGGTAACCCATCAGATTATAAATATATGAGTTGCGTGCGGCCACCACCATAGCGTCAAGAATAGGATTGGACGAAGTGATACTGCCCACAGAAGCCACGTCGCTGTGCACCTCACGCGCTACCACGCTGCCGGGATTCAGCTCCACATCTCCTGTGGCCGTAACCTGCACATATCTGAACCCCTTGTAGCTGAACTCGGGGGCGAAAAGGTCGCGCTTGCCTGAGAGCACCAGAATATCCGTCTGGAACGGTTCCTTCAAACGGTCGCCGCGGTAATAAACGTCGATATTCGAGGGATCGAGGGAGCCGTCGGCATGCAGACGCTCGCCATGGGCAAGCTTCAGGCGTGTACCCTTCGCCCCTTTCACGTCAACCTCGGCTATACCGGCCATATTTTGGCCGAAATCGTATATCCAGGTGGAATCGTTGAGCTGACGGAAATCCACGGCCTCTATACGGCTCACACGCCGTATAGGCTCCATCTGCTGCGAGCTGACAACGGGTGCGGGAGCGCTGCGCAAGCGCACGCCTCCCCAGCCCGAGGCGTCATATCCCGGACGATTCCATCCTTCGCCCGGAAGAGTGAAGTCGAAGTGCTCGCCGGTATAAATATTGTTGTACAGAAGACCCATGTCGGCCTTCGTGCGCCATGATAGGTCGGTTATGACAGTTTCAGTGCTGCCGTCGGTGTAGTTAATGCGGAGTTCCAGGCAGAATGCGGGACGGTTGCGCCAAGGGGCGTTGTCGTAGTCCCACACGGCCTTTGCCTGGTGGTTGTACCATCCGTTGCCCAGCACCACTCCGGCCACGTTCTCGCCGCGGTGCAGAAGGGAGGTCACATCGTATGTGGAATATGTCACGCGGCGGTCATAGCGTGTATAGGCCGGTTCCAGGAATCTGTCGCCCACACGCTCACCGTTGAGAGTCACTACCGAGAGTCCTCCGGCTGCCACATATAACCTTGCCGATTCCACCGGTCCGGTAACCCGGAAATCGCGTCGGAAATATGGCGCGCCATGGTATTCCTTGCCGTTATGGTCGCTGATCCAGTTGGCGTGCCATGCGCCCATAAGGCCGGTCTCGAAGCTCGCCACGGCCGATTTCTCATTCCTGCCGTCGGGACCCGTAACGGCCACCTGCCAGAAATATCTGGTGGCGGGCTGCAGCTGCCGGCCGTTGTAGGCCACGTAACTTCCCGGATTCTCCTTGAAGTCGGCCATCCACATATCGCCCTCGCCGCGGGCCACAGCGGCACTGTCGGTGCCTACGGCTATCCTGACATCAGATGCCTCCATATCCGTTACTCGCCACTGCATGCGCGTAGATGTATCTTCTACCCCTATCGGGGCCACAAGATGATTTACCTTAAGATTTCCAACACCGGCAAAAAGGGGCTGGATGAAAGCAACGCATAAACATGCGGCGGCTAATCGTCTCATAACTTATATGCTTGTCTGTATTCGTTAGTAAATTTACAACCTTTCATTGATTTATGCAAAGTTAGCTTTTGTGGCAAGTGTGTCATTTTGTCTATTTGATTATTATTTTTGGAGAATTGACAATTCGTGCTGAGTCGCGGCAATATTTTGCCATAGTTTTGTCAGGGGGGGGAGAGATTGCAACAACCGCTTGTTTTCACTATATTTGCATTATGGCTAAATCCGATACCATATCGCAAACACCGGATACGCGAAACCGTGTATGCTACTTGAACCTCAGTCCATCCGACGAGCTTCAGGGCCTCTGCGTGACCACGGCCGGATTTCAGCACATCGACGCCTGTTGCAGCTATCCCATAAAAAAGCATCACCGCAACGATTACTATTTCAATCCCGACAAAGGAAGGATTCTCAACGAATATCAGCTGATTTATGTGACAGGGGGAGGCGGATTCTTTGAGTCTGATTCCTGTCCGCGACGTAAAGTGCGGCCCGGAACGGTAATCACACTGTTTCCCGACGAATGGCACACCTATTCGCCCGACCGGAACGGATGGGAAGAACGCTGGGTGGGAATCAAAGGCGACATTATAGACCGCTGGGTAGAAGGCGGCATACTGTCCAAAGAAAAGCCAGTGAACGAAATAGGAATAATCCCCGATGTGATAAGCCTTTACGAGCGGCTGTTGCGCATAGCCTCGGAAGAGGGCATTGGCCATCAGCAACTTTTAGCCGGAATAGCCCTCAATCTGATAGGCGAGGTGAACTACAGGAGCAAAAATCTGCAGTTCGGACAGACGGATGCAATGAAAAAAATAGTCCGTGCCCGCAACATCATGAAAAACAGCATCGAGAATCCCGTTGCGCCGGCAGCAATAGCCGAAAAGCTTTGCGTGAGCTATTCATGGTTCAGGCGTACGTTCAAGGCCTATACCGGTTTGTCGCCGGCCCTCTATCAGCAGAACCTGCGTCACCTCCGGGCTAAAGAGCTTCTTACCACCACCGACATGAGCATATCGGAAATAGCCTATACTCTCAACTTTGAAGGGCTGTCGCAGTTCTCCATAGCCTTCACCAAAAAGGAAGGCATATCGCCCACCAGGTTCAGGAAGCATTGCCGTTAATGAACAATATGCTTATCTTTGCCTTTACATAATCGTGTGCCTGTTTACTAAAATCAAGCCGAAACAAATAAACAAAATATCATACCAAAATGAAAGAAGACATAATCTCACGCATCGCCGCGCTGCGTGACCGCATGCGCGGCGCCGGCATTGAGGCCACCATCGTGCCCCAGACCGATCCCCACATGGGTGAATATCTTGCCGAGCACTGGCAGGTGCGCCGCTGGCTCAGCGGCTTTACCGGTTCGGCCGGTTCGCTGGTGGTGACACTTGACAAAGCTTATGTATGGGCCGACTCGCGCTACTGGCTGCAGGCAGCCGCACAGCTCGAAGGCACACCCATAGGAGTGATGGAGGACGGCAAGCCCCAGACACCTGAAATCATTGATTTCCTCTGCGAGACTCTTCCCACAGGCGCCACTGTGGGCGTGGACGGCGCTGTGTTCTCCATGACCGAGGCCCGCAGCATGGAGTCGAAGCTCGAGCACTGCGGCAAGAAACTCCGCGTTGACTTCGACCCGGTGGCCGGACTGTGGCTCGACCGCCCCGCCCTTCCCGCATCGAAAGTTTTCATACATGAGGAAAAATACGCCGGAGAATCAGCCGGAGAAAAGATGGACAAGGTGCTGAAACAGACAGCCGCATCGGGTGCCGACTCAATCTTCATCTCTGACCTTGCAGAGGTAGCATGGATTCTCAACCTGCGCTCAAGCGACGTGAGCTGCAATCCCGTGCTCACCTCCTTCCTCTATCTTGCTCCGCAGGGTTCGGCGCTGTTTATCGACAAGACAAAAATCACCCCCGAGGTCAACGCCTATCTTGCAGGAATCGGTGTGACCGTGCAGCCCTACAATTCAGCGCTTGAATTCCTTAACGCACTGCCCTCCACCGCCCGCGTGCTCGTAAATCCCTCCCAGACATCCAGCGCCGTCTTCGACGCCCTCGGCTCAAAAGCCGTTGAGGGTGTTTCGCCTGTGGCATTGTTCAAGGCCGTGAAGAATCCGGTGCAGATAGCAGGTTTCCGTGCCGCCATGGAACGCGACGGCGCCGCTCTTGTAGCAGGCGTGATGGAACTTGAGGAGCGTCTGGCCGCCGGCGAACAGCTCACCGAGATTACCGTTGACGAGATTCTGACCGCACACCGCCGCAAGAGCCCCATGTTCTTCGACCTCAGCTTCGACACCATAGCCGGCTACGGCGCAAACGGTGCCATTGTGCACTATTCGGCCAGCCCTGAAAGCGCCGCCACGCTCAAGCCCGAAGGCCTGCTGCTGATTGACTCCGGCGTAAACTATTTCGACGGCACCACCGACATCACCCGCACCATAGCCCTCGGCAAGGTTTCCGACCAGATGCGCCGCGACTTCACCCTGGTGATGAAAGGCCACATAGCCCTGGCTACCGCCGAGTTCCCCGAAGGCACAAGCGGCGCGCAGCTCGACGTGCTGGCTCGCATCAGCCTCTGGAAACATGGCCTGAGCTACGGCCATGGCACCGGCCACGGCGTGGGCCACTTCCTCAACGTGCATGAAGGCCCCCAGCGTATAGCCCTCACCGGCAATCCCGCTCCTCTTATGCCCGGCATGGTGACCTCAGACGAACCCGGAGTGTATCGCGCCGGAGAATACGGCATACGCTGCGAGAACCTCATCCTCACCATCCCGGCCGAGACAACGGATTTCGGCAACTTCTACAAGTTTGAAGTGCTCACGCTCTTCCCCTTCGACCTCCGTCTGTTTGACACCTCGATTATGACCGACGACGAGATCGCTTGGGTCAACAACTACCACGAGACCGTGCGCGCCCGTCTGCTTCCTTATCTCGACGAAAAACAGGCCCGCTGGCTTGAGACCCATACGGCCGTCCTTACCCGCTGATATTTTCCACCATACCAAGATTACCATCATGGCACTGATAATAAACGTAAGAGGCTTCGAGCCTAAAGTGGGAGAAGGCACTTTCCTTGCCGAAAACGCCACCCTGGTGGGCGACGTGACTCTGGGCCGCGACTGCAGTGTATGGTTCAACACCGTACTGCGCGGCGACGTGAACACAATCACCATAGGCGACCGCGTAAACATCCAGGACGGCACCGTGCTCCATACCCTCTACGAGAAATCCACAATCGAAATCGGCAACGATGTCTCAGTAGGCCACAACGTCACGCTCCACGGCTGCAAAATCCACGACCTAGCCCTCATAGGTATGGGGGCTGTGGTGATGGACGATGCCGAAGTGGGCGAAGGCGCCCTCGTAGCTGCCGGCTCGGTGGTGCTCTCCCGCACCAAAATCGGACCTAACGAATTGTGGGGGGGAGCCCCGGCCAAATTCATCAAGATGGTCGACCCCGCCCAGGCCCGCGAACTAAACCAGAAAATAGCCCGCAACTACCTCATGTACTCCCGCTGGTACACCGACCCCGAACCGCGCGACTAAAACCGGTTCTCCACTAAAACAATTCCCACAAAACAAACCGCACCCCAAAAGCCACACAACCGGCTTTTGGGGTGCTTCTTATCTATTACAAAACACTTATCTTACGGCATCTTCACGGACGCAGCGTGGCCTGACGATAATGGTAGCCTCTCAGATACATCTGTTTTAGTTCATCAGAAAGGAAGGAACGCTTAATAAGAGCATCCGCAATCGGCGACGGACTTGAGAACCGTCCTATCTCCCGGTCTACAATCTTGGACGGCAAATCTATCCTCCGGCCGAATTCTCTAAAATCTCTGAGAAAATCCTGATGTGAGTCACTTAAGTCCATTCCCTCTCGGAACAGACCTTTTTCAAGCGCGAATATACGTGGTTCGCGTATCTGTAATGAGGTATTCACGAGATCGTAAGCCGGCGACAGCCTATATTCATTTCCATAATTGACCAATGTAAAATTTTTAAGATGGGCATCGTCGTTCAGGGTAATATAATTGAATAGCACGACCCTGAAAAAGCGCAACACATCTATGGCAGCAGCGCTGACATATTTCCAGATAACCTCGGCACATTCCTCATAACTGCCATTGATGTATTTGAAATCAGAACCGCCATGCTCCTTAGTGAAACCCATAAGCGCAGCAAAATCTTCCTGAGCATACTTACCTGAAGGGTGAACATCAAATCGACGTGTTACATATGCCATTGCTCCGTCAGAAAACACACATACGCCATTCGGAGCTGTCTCAATGCTGTAAATCTGCGAAGCCATCTGCATGGTCAGATTTTCATTTGCCATACAGTAATCATGGTTTATAACATGATATCCAGTGGGTCGAGGCTTCATTATATATGTACTCTGTTCCCCTTCAAGAGAATATCTCAAAAACGAATCCTCGCCTATTACAAGCCCGAATTTAGGCTGCGCCCCTGAAAGAGACAGACGCCCCGCATTTTTTACTGCCTTATTCCCGTCAGCACTTTCCGATGCCGGTGACTCGAATGGCAATAAGTGACTCACACATTTTCCACCGAAAAGCATCTTCAACGCCGTGGGGGAAAATGTAGCATGTCCTTCGGCCAGGAGCGAAGGGCAAACATTAAGAACCGGAATCTCAGACATAGAGAATGTGGATTTATTCAGTTACAGGTTTAACGGTGACAGCGCCGATGGTATCAAATCCGGCGGTGGCAAGCAATATCCCGAAATCGTCATCCTTGTCAATCCGCAATATCCCTGCCTGCATCTCCCGATTCTCTCCTTCAGAAAGCATATTGAAAAAATATGGGAAGAGGTATGGCGAACGGTATTCCTTATTACTTACGGGCATAGCCAGACATACCGGCGCATTCGACTGATCGGCCACATAATCCTCGAAATAACGGAACACATACTCACGTGGCCTATCCTTTTCAATAAGGATTCCGGCCTTCTTTCCATGTACAAAAACTTCACATGAGCGCATATTTTTCAACCTTTAAGAGTGAGTTTTATCTGTAGGCCGAGAGTATCGGCCACACTTATGATAGTATCAAGGCGGGGATTCCCGTTTCCGCGTTCAATAGCCACAAGCGTATTGATTCCCACTCCGGCAAGAGCGGCAAGCGTGGACTGGTCGATATTCAGTTCCCGACGACGAGTCTTTATCTGAATCCCTATCTGTTTCTTATCCATATAAATCATCGGGTAATCACAATATATTGTGATTACCCGACAAATTTATTCACAAATGATGATATTCCCAAACAAATTCACAGTTTATTGTGATTTTACCGTATCAGGCTTGATATTCCTCTGCGAAGAAAGGCAAAATCACTATATATTGTGATTTTCAGTTACGAATATTTGCTTTATCAGCTGCGGCTGCGGAGGCTGGCCGAGCGGAAACCATAGATGGTCACTACTATGAAGCAGATAAGCGGGAGCACGAACGAGGCGTTGACCGAGGGGAGCCATGCCACTTGGCCAAGGTCGATTATCGAACCCTGCAGAGGAGGCATGAGCGCACCGCCCACAATAGCCATTACCAGAAATGCAGCACCAAGCGAAGTATCGCGGGAATCGACCTTCTCAAGGGCTATACCGTAGATACTCGGGAACATGATGGACATGAACGCGCTGATAGCCACGAGGCAGCCGAGACCTACCGGACCAACTATGAATATGGCTCCGCAGGTGCAGAGGGCCGCACCGATGCCGAATGTGCCGAGCAGATGACCCGGTGTTACATATTTCATCAGGAATGTGCCGATGAAACGGCAGCAGAGGAACATCACCATAGCCAGAATGTTGTAACGTTGTGCAACGGCCTTGTTTATGCCGAGGTTGTCGGCATACTGTATGATGAATGTCCACACCATGATCTGGGCGGCGACGTAGAACATCTGCGTGAGCACGCCTTCACGATACTCCACGTTATGCCAGAGGCGACGGAGAGTCTCGCGACCGGTCACCTTCGGCCCGCGGTGGTCGGTCACAGGCATCTTGGTCAGAGCTATGATGATGAACATCACCACTACTATAAGACCGAGAGCCACGTACGGATCGCGGATCACGGCAAGGTCATGCACACGGATCGAAGCCTGCTCCGAGGCGCTGAGCGTCGGGAAGATTATCTCTCCGGCTGCGTTACGCACGTCGCTCAGCAACTGGGGAAGCACAATGAATGAAGCCACCGCCATGCCACACAGCGATCCCATGGGGTTGAACGCCTGGGCAAGGTTCAGACGGCGTGTGGCCGTAGCCTTGCTGCCGAGCGACAGGATAAACGGGTTGGCCGTAGTCTCAAGGAAGGCAAGTCCGAAGGTGAGCACATAGAGCGACAGACAGAAGAATGAGAATTCCTCATATGCCGCCGCCGGAATAAACATGAAGGCTCCTACAGCGTACAGTCCCAGACCGAGAAGAATAGCCTTCTTGTAGCTATAGCGGCGTATGAAAAGGGCGGCAGGAACAGCCATCGTGGCATAACCGCCGTAGAAAGCAAACTGCACCATCGAGGCCTTGGTGGCCGAGAGATTCATCACGGTCTGGAACGCGGCAACCATCGGGTTAGTGATATCATTGGCAAAACCCCACAGAGCAAACAGCGAGGTGATGAGAATGAAAGGCACCAGATATCGGCGTTCGACCAATGCCGGCTTTTTGCCGGGCGCATCGTTTAGTTTATTCATGGTTTTCAAATGACGGGTTAATCGAAGAAGGGTTAATCGGAGTCGATATCCACACCTGCCGTATCAATACCGTCCACCGCGGCCTGCAGCAGGATATTGCCTATTGCAGTGGCTTCGGCGGGTCCGGCGATTATGGGCAGATGGGTGGCGGCACCGGTAAGCTCGTTGAGAAGCTCGTTGCGCGATCCGCCTCCGATAATACGGAGATATTTCACGGGCGACGGAAGAATGGCGTTGAGAGCCTCGATGCCGCGGCGATAGCGGTCGGCGAGCGAGAGCATCACGCAGCGTCCGAAATCGCCTTTGGTAGCGGGCACATCCAGTCCGTTGACGCGGCAGTAGTCCACGATGGTCTGCTGCATGTCGGTGGAGGTGGCAAACACTGGGTCGTCAACGTCGATTACGGTAGCGCACGAGCTTTCACGCGACTGCCCTACCAGTTCGGGATAACTCATTCCCTCTCCGGTCGCTTTCCATCCGGCCATCAGCTCCTGCAGAATCCAAAGGCCGGTGATATTCTGAAGCAGACGGATTTTTCCACCCACGCCGCCTTCGTTGGTGAAACCGGCTGTACGGGCCTCCTCTGTGAGCACGGGATTATCCGTCAGCACACCGAGCAGCGACCACGTGCCGGAACTGAGGTAGGCTGTGGCCGAAGGATCGGGCACATCGGTCATGGCGGTATAGACGGCGCTGGCGGTGTCGTGGCTGCCGGCGGCAATCACCTTCACATCATAATCCACGCCTATTTCCTCGCGCACACGCGGAAGAATGCTTCCGCGCACCGTACCGGGCATCACAATCGGCGGGAACATGGACGGGTCGAGTCCCAGACTCTCTATCAGAGGATAGTTCCAGTTGCGCTTGCGCGCGTCCAGAAGCTCCGAAGTGGAGGCTATGCAGTATTCGCAGTTTATCTCTCCTGTAAGGTAATAGCTGAAAAGGTCGGGCATGAAAAGCAGATGCTTTGCCACCGAGAGGAGTTCGGGACGCGAGCGGCGGAACTCTATGAGACGGAACATGGTGTTGATGTCCATCACCTGGATTCCGGCCACGGCGTAATGTTCCTGAGCTGAATGCTTCGAGAAATACTCCTCCGCTACTCCTGCCACTGCCGGATCACGGTAGCAAACGGGATTGCTTACGAGATTACCGTGGACGTCGATAAGGCCGAAGTCAACACCCCAGGTATCTATAGCCACGGAGTGAAGCCGGTATTTGCGGGCGGCCAGACGCAGGCCCTCTATCATGTCGGCGTAAAGCGCGGGGAAATCCCAGTAGACGGTATTTCCGAGCGTCACGCGACGGTTCTGAAAACGGTAAACCTCATCGAGGGTCAGACGACCCCCGATGATGGTTCCCGCGATGACCCGGCCGCTTCCGCCGCCGAAGTCAACCGCTATATAGGCATCGTTCATTTCTGTACTTTGCCTAAGATGTATTTGTCAAGGTCAGCTATCTCTTCCTTGGAGAGCACGGTATAGTCCTTGCCGGTATTGATGATTATGCGGCACGCCATCTCAAAGAACATGGCACGCTCGAAAGCCTGGTCGAAATCCTTGCCGCACACCACCTGGCCATGCTTGAGCAGGAACACAGAATTATGGTCCTTCATGGCCTCGATAACTGCCGTAGCAAGCTCGGGCGAGCCGGGACGGTAGAAGGGAATGGCAGGAATCTCGCGGCCCACGTGGATTGGAATCTCGGCTGTAACGTTGAAATCGGTGGGACGGTTGGCCATGCAGGCCACAGCAGTGGCATAAGGGCTCTGGAAGTGGAGCACCACATTCACGTCGGGACGCTCGCGCATCACACCCATGTGGAACACGCTTTCCATCGAAGGCTTTACGCCGTTGAGCACTTCGCCGGTCGACACGCGCACCTGCGATACCTGGTCAACGCGAAGCTGAGGTACCCACGATCCGGTTCCGCTCACCAGAGCGGTGTCGCCACCCTCCTCAACGCGCCATGAGATATTGCCCGAAGAGCAGATGGTGAGGCCTGCGTCGCCCACACGATGGGCCTGACGCACGAATTCGTCAATCTGATATTGCTTGATCATAATGCCTGATTATTTATAGATGGGACCATAGTTCTTGCATGCGCGGTAGTCGGCGCCTTCCTTATCCATTCCGAATGCGTTCCATGCGGCGGGACGGAAAATCTTGTCCTCGGGCACATTGTGCATGCATACAGGGATGCGGAGAATCGAAGCGAGAGTGATGAGGTCGGCTCCGATATGGCCGTAGGAAATGGCTCCGTGGTTGGCACCCCAGTTGTTCATCACGTCGTAGACGCTGCGGAATGCGGGGTTGTCGGCCAGACGGGGCACGAACCAGGTTGTAGGCCAGGTGGGGTCAGTGCGCATGTTGAGTTTCTCGAAGATTTCAGGATCTACGTCGGCACTCCAGCCTTCTGCAATCTGAAGAACCGGACCGAGACCTTTCACGAGATTGAGGCGCATCATTGTCATGGGCATGCCGCCTTTGGTAAGGAAGTGGGTGGAGAAGCCACCGCCACGGAAATAGTCGCGGTCGGCGGGATACCAGGTGGTAGCCTTGCATATAGCGTCGACATCGGCATCGGTAAGCTCCCAGGGAGTCTTGATCATGGGATTGCCCTCGGCATCGGTAGCGGCACCGGTGGCATCCATGGTGGTAGCACCAGAGTTGATGAGGTGGATCATACCGTCTTTTGCCAGGCCGGTGAGTTTCTTGCCGGTCACGCGCTCAACAGCCTCGGGGCTCCAGTAGGTGCGCACGTCGCTGAACATCTGAGGACGGTTGGTGAGCAGATGGCCGAAGAGCATGGCTATGCCGTTGCAGGCATCGTTTTCAGTGGCGAGCACGAACGCCTCGCGGATACCGTTCCAGTCGAAGTTGGTGTTGAGAAGTGTCTCTGTATAGTCGCCGTTGGGATAGAAGTCGGTCCACTGGCGCTGACCCTGGAATCCTCCGGCGATTGCATTGTGGCCGAGTGCTTCCTCTTTGAAGCCCATTTCCTTGAGCTTTGGGTTGCCTATCATGAGGTCGCGCATGATGATGGTCATCTTCACCACGAATTCCCAGTCGGCATCTTTCTGCTCGCGGGTCTTGCGCTTTTCGGGACGGTTCTTGAAGTCATCGCCCTCGTTGCTCTTGGTGTGAGCCTCGGTCCATGCCATTGCGCGCTCATACTCCTCGTGGTCGTAGATACCTTCGGTCATGCGGCGGATGATTTCCGTGAGGTCAACTGACTCGTTGCGCATACCCAGATATTCCTGGAAGAAATTCGGATCGACAATGGATCCTGCGATTCCCATGCACACGCTGCCCATCTGCAGATAGCTCTTGCCGCGCATTTCGGCGGTGGCAATTGCGGCGCGGGCGAAGCGGAGAAGCTTTTCGGCTACGTCGGCAGGGATGGTATTGTCGTCGAGGTCCTGGACATCATGTCCGTAGATTCCGAATGCGGGCAGGCCCTTCTGAGCGTGTGCTGCGAGAACAGCTGCCAGATAAACGGCTCCGGGGCGCTCTGTGCCGTTGAAACCCCATACAGCCTTGGGCCAGTAGGGATTCATGTCCATGGTTTCGCTGCCATAGCACCAGCAGGAGGTGACGGTGATGGTGGCACCTACGCCCTCGCGCTCGAACTTCTCGGCGCAAGCAGCGCTTTCAGCCACACGGCCGATGGTAGAGTCGGCTATCACACACTCAACGGGAGTGCCGTCGCCGTGACGGAGGTTTTCGGATATGAGGTTAGCAACTGCCTGTGCAAGGGCCATAGTCTTGCCCTCAAGGCTCTCTCGGACACCATCTTGGCGGCCGTCAATTGTCGGACGAATGCCGATCTTAGGATGTTTTTTCATGATTTATATGGTTGAATTCGGTAGAATTGACTTTGTATGTCCTTGCGAAGTTACGTTTTTTTCGGGTGGAAAAGTGAATTTTGCCAACTTTATTTGTTATAAAATTAAAAAAGATTCACACATGATAATCAAACGCATCATATTGCCGCTTGTCATCGCGGTCACAGCCCTTTCATCAATGGCCCAGGACAGGCCGCAGAGCCGTGACACGGAAATCAGCGTCAGTTACGGCGCTCTTCCCTGCATGAGCCAGATTCCCTACTACCATAATCATTGGGAAGGACTCGGGCAGGCCTGGGGCACAATCAATTTCACTATCGACCACCGGTTTGCCGATGCCCTCTGGATCGGGATGAGCTATACTTATTCGAGCGATTCAAGCAACCGCATAGATGCCGCAGGACATAGCGGCGACATGACCTGGCATGGCCTGATGGTCAACGCCCGATATGAATGGCTGCGCCGCGGCGCCCTCACGCTCTATTCCCATGCCGGGGTGGGCGTTCTGATTGCCTATTACTCGCCCGACAACCGCGACTCATGGAACCGCACAGGCTGCGCATTCCAGCTCAACCCCATAGGTGCGCAATGGGACTTCTCACGCTATGCCGGAATCTTTGCCGAAGCAGGCTACGGCGTGCAGGGCATAATCAAAGCCGGCGTAAGAGTAGGCTTCTGACCGGACTGCCCTTCTCAGCTGAGAGGAAATCACTCATAAGAGCACTCCCCACAGAGAGACAAGCACACACAGGCGAAAGAACACACATAAGATTACCCATATACATCAGGCGGTTTCCGTTTCGCCGCCCACCCGAGGGATTTCCGGCCCCAGAATCACAATGAGCCCCGCGCTCCCCCGGCGCGGGGCTTTTACACCGTTCATATCACGCCCATAAAGATTAAATTAGGTTGAAAAAAAGTTTGTGTGTTAGGAAAAAATGCGTAATTTTGCCGCGCAATTCGCACAACAAGATATTAAATACCTCAAAATAACAACTAAAAAATGATCATCGTACAAGTAAAAGAAGGCGAAAACATCGAAAGAGCTTTAAAGAAATTCAAACGTAAATTCGAAAAGACCGGCATCGTAAAAGAACTCCGTGCCCGTCAGGCTTTCCAGAAACCTTCGGTTACCAACCGCAAGAAAATGATGAAGGCCATCTACGTTCAGCAGCTCCGTCTGGTAGAGGATTAATCATTGCCTTGACGCGCCCGCTACTGCAGAGGCCAGACTCAGACTGACACACACTTAAGAGCAGACCTTTCGCAGGGCGATTATTTACTTACCAAAACATACTGAAGCCAGCGACCCGCATCAAACGGGCCGCCGCTTCTTGTTATATCACACAGAACACACATTTTTTTTGCCGGAAAAGTTGGAGATTTCACAAAATTAACTTAACTTGCGCTTAATGATAAACGAGTTTCTGAGATATATGGAAGCAGAGCGGGGAGCTTCCCCGCTGACCGTCAGCGCCTATCGCACCGACCTGAAGCAATGGGAACGGTTCGCCACCGATGCCGGACGATATGAGCTGCGTCCCGACACAGCCACCGTCTCCGACCTTCGCCTATGGATCGCATCGCTCTCGCGCCAGGGCATTGGAGCGCGCTCACTGCGCCGCAAAATACAAAGCCTGCGCTCATTCTTTCATTTCATGATGAAACGCCATGGACTGAAGGACAATCCTGCATCCGAACTCGCCCTGCCACGCATGCCGGCCGAGCTGCCCGTGAACATAAGGCCAAACGAGACAGCAGCCCTTCTGGACACCGCCCCCGATGACCCGAACGATTTCCTGCAGGTGCGCAACCGGCTGATTATAGACATCCTGTACTCCACAGGCATTCGTTGCTCGGAAATCATGAACCTTCTCGATGCCGAAGTAGACACCCGGCGCGGTGAACTAAAAGTGCTCGGAAAGCGTAATAAAGAACGAATAGTTCCCTTCGGACCGGAACTGGCACAGTCCATAGAGTGCTACCGCAAGCTGCGGCGCGACCTCCCCGACCCCGCCCCACAACTTCTGCTGCGACCCGATGGCCGACAGCTTTCACGGCGGCAGATCTACACGGTGGTGCACACGACGCTCCAGGGAAACGTTCACGCAGCAAGGTTAAGCCCCCACGTGCTGCGGCATTCCTTCGCCACCGACATGCTCAACGGAGGAGCCGACATCACTTCGGTGCAACAGCTACTGGGACACTCCTCGCTGGCCACAACACAGATTTATACCCATGTGTCATATAAAGACCTGAAACGAAATTACCAACTCGCACATCCACGTGCCCAAAAACATTAATTATGGAAATCAGAATTCAGTCAATCCATTTCGATGCCTCACAGCAATTGCAGGACTTCGTACAGAAAAAAGCCGCTCGCCTGGCTCGCCGTTACCCAATGATTGATTATATCGCAGTAAACATGCGTCTGATCAAGCCAGAGACCGCCCAAAACAAAGAAGTAATAATCAAAGCAATAGTTCCGAACCGCGGCGAACAGGTAGCCACCAAGACCGCCGACACCTTCGAGGAAGCCAACGACCTGGCCCTAGAAGCCCTGGAGCGCCAGCTTGAGAAAATTAAAGAAGACAAATAAGACGTAACACTTAAAAAAAACGCAATTGGCGGTATGTCCGAACCACGGTTCTGGCATACCGCTATTTCTTTCAGGGGCGGCCAAGGCTCGTCGCCATGTGAAGCGGCCGCTCTGAGGCCGACAGATAGGGAGTGATATAGAGGAGATGTGATATAAATCAGTCGGCGGTGGGGAGTGATTTGTTGACACCGATGCCGAAGAGGGCGTAGTCGAACCACACGGGGTCGTCGGGGCGGCGCGAACGAAGCATGGAGGTGAGTTCTACGGCGGTGCGGCGGTCATTGGCTCGACGGTCTATCAGGCCAAGGGCACGCGCTGTATTACCCACATGCACATCCAGCGGTATGTAAAGCTGCGAGGGCTTTAGCGACGACCACACGCCCATATCCACTATACCGTCGTCTCTCACGAGCCAGCGTAGCGCCATATTCAGGCGCTTGAGGGCGGTGGCGGTGAGGTTGAGGGGCAGGCAGCGGCTATCGCCCACGCCATCATTAGCCTCCGCCAGAATCGCGTTAATAGCCTCGGCGATATGCCAGGCTGGGAATTCCGACTGAGCCGCACCGCACTCACGCGCCAGCGCATCAACCGAGCCATATCGGCTGAACAGCAGATGGAGGCCGCGGAGAAAATGCCGGAGGTTACGGGCAAAGAACGTGCGGTGGATATTCATGTCGGGGATATCCTCGTAGGCCTTGTCCACAATGAAATTATACGGGTCATGCCCCATAAGTGCCAGCATGCGGTCGCAGTCGCGACAAATCATGGTGCGGTTGCCCCAGGCTATCGAGGAGCAGAGCAACGCGGCTGTCTCCACATCCTGCAGGCGCGAAAAACGGCGGGGGAACTGCACAGGGTCGGCGGCTATGAATTCCGGGGAATTGATTTTACGGGCTTCATCCTCGAGGAGCTGCCATGTAAATTCGTCGGGTACGGGCATCTTTATCTGAATTTGGGAGAAAATAAAATGCATCGCGCCTCACGGCGCAATGCAGATGTTTTGCGGTTAATGTTATTATGGGGGTAGCCCATAGGAGAATCGAACTCCTCTTTCAAGAATGAAAATCTTGCGTCCTAGCCGATAGACGAATGGGCCGGAATCTACTTCCTATTATCAGCAAAGGCTATGCCGAAGCACCAATCAGGCAGAGATTTTGTTGACGTGGCGCTGGAGCTTGCTCTTAAGGTTGGAAGCCTTATTCTTGGAAATAGTATTTTTGCTTGCGAGGCGGTCGAGCATAGCGGTAACTTTTACCAGGGCGGTAGCAGCCTCGGTCTTGTCGGTCATCTTGCGGAGATTGCGAACGGCGTTACGAGCAGTCTTTGCATAGTAACGGTTACGAAGACGACGCGACTCAGTCTGACGAATTCTCTTAAGCGATGATTTATGGTTTGCCATTGCTTTTGTTGGATGTTCTTAGTTATTTTGATTAATGGTAGCCCATAGGAGAATCGAACTCCTCTTTCAAGAATGAAAATCTTGCGTCCTAGCCGATAGACGAATGGGCCGGAGATAGCGCTCGGCGCAAAATCGACTGCAAATATAGCCTCTTTTTTTATTCCCGGCAAATATTCTCACTAAAATTTATCAAAACATGTCAATTTCGTGGAAATTTTATCTGTTTTCGGGTGTCGGGAGGGCTTTTTCGAGGGATTTTTGACGTAAGGCGACCCAACGCGCCGTTATTCCGGCGTAAAAAAGCATGCGGGAAACAGACAATGCAATTTGGGCGGGATAAAAACAGTGTTCTCTTATTTTTGTTAACTTTGTAAGCAGTGAAGACACCCATGCACATAATAGCCCTGCGCACCATCAAGCACAATGAGCGCAGTTCCATCCTCACGGCATTCGCGCTCGAGGCCGGAAGGGTGGCATTCGCTCTGCCGGCCGGCGGAGGGCGCGAGGCGATTAGGCGCCGCGCGTTACTCATGCCCCTGAGTGCGGTGGAATGCGTGGCCGACACGCGCCGTGGCTCCGACATACTTCTCATGCACGAACCCCGGCCTATGTCCACAGCCTCCTCGGCAATCCACGGCAATCCCGTGAAAAGCTCGCTTGCGCTGTTTACCGCCGAGGTGCTCGGCTCTGTGCTGCGCGAAAGCGGCCCTGACGAAGGTCTGTTTGCATACATCTACAACTGCATGGAGGTACTTGCGGCACTCCCGGCCGAACGCACCGCAAACTTCCATATAATGATGCTCATGGGTCTGGGACGCTTCATAGGCA
Organism: Bacteroidales bacterium M5; assembly: GCA_001689535.1. Taxonomy (GTDB): domain Bacteria; phylum Bacteroidota; class Bacteroidia; order Bacteroidales; family Muribaculaceae; genus Paramuribaculum. Next base: position 7,489 of record LUJP01000007.1, on the reverse strand, counting down.
TCGAACCGCGCACCGATGATTTCCACCCCGGAATGGTGTTCGACATGGCCGAAGGACGTTTCCGCGCCTCTCCTCCCCTACACCGTCATTATCTCCCGCCGTCTGATGCCGAGGCTGTGGCACGGCTCAGCCGCATGACCGCCGCAAACATGCACCTCTACCGGATGACGCGCGCCGAACGCTCCCGCATTCTCGACCTGATTCTCGACTATTACTCCCTCCACGTGGCCTCCCTGCGCTCCCTGAAATCTCTCGACATCCTCCGCACCCTCTTCTGATTCGATTTCTCCGACAAATGAATGCTCCGTCAATACGCCGACATGGCAAAATTCTGTTTCTAATTGCCTCGATTATAATTGTGGCGGCATTCCTGCTGTTCTCCAACTCTCTGGCCAAGGGGGTTGCCGAACAGGAAAGAATAAGGATGCAGATATGGGCTGACGCAACTCGGCAGATAGCCTCGGCGGAGACTTCAACCGGATCGGATGCATCGGGAAGTAATCTGGATTTTCTGCTGGAAATAATCGAAACCAACACTTCCATTCCGGTAATTCTCACTGACGACGCCGGAAAGATACTCATGCAGCGTAATTTCGACCTGCCGGAAACGGCCGTAGGCTCTGACTCACTTTATATTTCCCCGGCCAACGCCATTTTTCTCGCCGGGAAACTCGATGAACTGCGACGCACTGGCCACGTGATCCACATAATGATTTCCCCGTCGACGCTCCAGCATCTGTATTACCAGGATTCGCGGTTACTGCGCGCCCTCAACATCTATCCCTACATAATGATTGCCATGATAGCGGCATTTGTGGCTATAGTATATTTCGCCGTATCATCATCTAAGCAGGCCGAACAGAACATGGTGTGGGTGGGTCTCTCGAAAGAGACCGCCCATCAGCTCGGCACCCCCATCTCATCGCTAATGGCCTGGATCGAGATTTTGCGGGAATCCGGAACCGACAGCGAAATTACCGAGGAGATGGACAAAGATGTGCGGCGCCTCGAGACTATCGCAAGCCGGTTTTCCAAAATCGGCTCACAGCCTGTCATGGAACTCGCCGATCTGCGGGAAGTAGTGAGCACCGCAGCCGACTATATGCTCACACGCATCTCCTCCAACATAGCCCTGCAGGTAAACCTTCCCGCCGGTGCGGCCATGGCGAATGTATCGCCGCCGCTGCTCCAGTGGGTAATGGAGAACCTCATTAAAAACGCGGTCGACGCCATGAACGGCCGAGGCCGGATAGCGATAGAGATGACGAAACTAAACGGAACGGCCATAATCACCGTCACAGATACCGGACGCGGCATTCCGCACAAAGACTTCAAAAGAGTGTTCCGACCGGGCCACACCACCAAACAAAGAGGGTGGGGCCTGGGCCTCACCCTCGCCCGACGCATAATCGAGCAATACCATGGCGGCCGAATCTTCGTGAGCAGTTCCTCACCCGGCATCGCCACCACCTTCGAAATCAATATACCTCTTCAGAAATCATGAACTCACAAAAGACACTATATATAACCGATCTGGACGGAACGCTGCTTGATGGCTGTTCACAGGTTTCGCAGCGGTCGGCCGCGATCATATCGGAGCTGTCGCGGAAGGGCGTCATGATAAGCGTGGCCACGGCGCGCACGCCAGCCACCGTCGACCGGCTGCTCAGCCACGCTTTTACCACCATTCCGCTCATCACTTTTACCGGAGCCACGATGTGGGACCGCACATCGCGCCGGTATATCGACCCGCAACTCATCGGCCAGCCAGTACGCGACCGGATTCTCGCCATACTCGCGGCAGAAGGAATCCACCCGTTTGTCTACACCATAGCCCCCGACGCCATAATACACTCCTACTATTGCGGTCCGATAAGCAATGCGGTGAGAAAATTCGCCGGGGAGCGCTCGCACCTGGAGCTGAAACGTATGCACATAAACACGGAGAAGATGCCCGGGCATGCAGAGCCGATACTGATATTCGCCCTCGGCCCGCTTGAATCGCTGCAGCGCGCCGCCACACAGCTCGATACCTGCGGGTGCTGCTCATATTCATGTTATCCCGACATTTTTAATCCCGCAAACGGATATCTGGAGATTTTCGACCGAGGGGTTTCAAAAGCTTCGGCTGTGAGAAAACTCAAGGCCATGACGGGCGCGGAAAGGCTGGTGGTGTTCGGCGACAACCTCAACGACCTCCCCATGATGCGTGAGGCCGACGTAGCCGTGGCTGTGGCCAATGCGTTTCCGCAGGTGAAAGAGAGCGCCGATGTGATAATCGGGCCCAATACCGCCGATTCTGTGGTTCTTTTCATCGAAAAAGATACCGGCATTCAACTTTAACGTCCTCCGGAGCATTATAAAGACATAGAAACATTTCACAACATAACCTACGATGATATTCCAGCTTCTATTCGTACTGGCCGCCATAGTGGTTGGCGCGCGTCTCGGTGGCATAGGCCTCGGAGTGATGGGCGGCATAGGCATGTCCGTCCTTGTGTTTTTATTCGGTCTGGAACCCACCTCGCCGCCTATCGACGTGATGCTGATGATAGCGGCCGTGATAGCCGCCGCCGCTGCGATGCAGGCTGCAGGCGGTCTGGATTATCTGGTGTTGCTTGCCGAGAAACTTCTGCGGAAAAATCCGTCGCATGTCACATTCCTGAGCCCGCTCGTCACCTACGCCTTCACGTTTGTGGCCGGAACAGGCCATGTGGCATATTCAGTGCTGCCGGTAATAGCCGAAGTGGCCCGCGATACCAAGATTCGCCCCGAACGGCCTCTGGGCATAGCCGTGATAGCCTCGCAGCAGGCCATCACCGCCAGCCCCATTTCCGCCGCGACGGTGGCGCTGCTGGGATTGCTTGCAGGAGCCGGGATATCGCTCTTCGACATCCTGAAAGTGTCGATTCCCGCCACGCTGTGCGGCGTGCTCGTAGCTGCGTTTTTCTCGCGCAAAGTGGGCAAAGAGCTTATGGACGATCCCGAATACCAGCGTCGCGTGAAAGAAGGGATGATAAAAGAAAACGAGCATTCCTACAATCAGGTGAAGACTCCCTTCCGCGCCAAGCTTTCGGTGATACTGTTTCTTGCCGCCACATTCCTGATTGTGCTGTTTGGCTCAATTCCGGGAATGCGTCCTGTATTTGACGGCACTCCCGTAGACATGCCTGCAGTGATAGAGATACTGATGTTGTCCACCGCCGCCATCATCATGCTCTGCTGCCGAATAGACGGCATATCGCCTACACGAGGAAGCGTGTTCATCGCCGGAATGCAGGCCGTGATAGCGATTTTCGGCATCGCCTGGATGGGCGACACCTTCATCAACGGCAACATGGCCCAGCTCACCGGTTCGATTCAGGGAATGGTGCAGGAAATGCCCTGGCTGTTCTGTCTGGCACTGTTCATAATGTCAATCCTGCTGTATAGCCAGGCCGCAACGGTGCGCGCCGTGATGCCGCTTGGCGTAGCACTGGGCCTGAGTCCCTACCTGCTGATAGCTCTGTTCCCGGCTGTCAACGGCTACTTCTTTATCCCCAACTATCCCACCATCGTTGCAGCCATCAACTTTGACCGCACCGGCACAACCCACATCGGCAAATATGTGCTCAACCATTCCTTCATGATGCCGGGACTGGTGGCAAGCGCCGTGGCCATAGGCGTAGGATTGTTGCTGATAAACATCTACTGGTAAACACAAGCCTCACTCTCAACCGGCGTGCATTTCCATATAATCCTCTTTAGTCATTGTATGGAAATGCTCTATCCGTTTGTCGCCAAGCGGTGAGTCAATATCATGGTTGGTATGGTGATATTTGAAACCGCACTTCTCACACACGCGCTTCGATTTAGTGTTACCGTCGTAATAGCCGCACCAGACCGCGTCAAGCCCAAGCTCATTGAAGCATCTCGACAACAGGGCGGCAACCGCCTCGGGAATCAATCCGCGGCCCCAATACGGCTTTCCGATCCAATATCCTATCTCGGCCTCTCCATTCTTCATGGTTGCGGAGTGAAGGCCGTCTGAAAACATTATTCCGCAGGCACCCACGGGTTCGCCTGTCTCTTTCACCACCACAGCATAGGTTTCGGGAGCGTTAAACACCGTGCGGATTATTTCCAGGCTGTTTTCCACCGAAGTGTGAGGAGGCCAGCCTGCAATGGGCCCTATTTCAGGGTCGCTCGCGTATTTATACAGTGTCCCGGCATCATCCTCGCGCCAAGGCCGCAGTATCAGTCTTTCTGTTTCAATCATTTCTTTTGCATTTGGTTATTTATAAACTGCACGATGGCCTCAAGCACCTCGGGAGAGATTGTCTCGCGGATTTCATCATACTCCGTCATCTCGCCCGTGACGGCATGCTGCAGCAGATGGTTCAGGTCAGGCATCAGCATAGCCTCGGCCTTCGGTACAAACTCCTTTATCACAGCGAGATTGTCGGGACTCACCTGCATATCCTTTTCACCATTGATTGCCAGCACGGGGCACTTCACCTTGGCAAGATACTCCCGCGGGTTTATGGTCAGGAAACAATCTACCCAAGGGGCTCGTGTGCTCTGCGTCATCTTCAGCGACTGGACAATCTGCAGAGGCAACTGCACGCCGTTGCCGGCTACAAGTGAATCTATATCAATAGGAGACGACACACCGTCGCGCACCTGCCTGGCGATTGTATCAAACACTATTCCGATTATTTTCAGACTATTGAGCTTATCGACGTCTGACAGACCGGATTTATCGAGAGCATGCTCGTTCTGCCTCATCATGGCCTCTTTACCGGAAACGGCCATTCCCGCCAGAGAAACTATGAAATCGGCTTTATCCTCCGCTCCGGCCATAAACGCTATTGTGCCACCTTCAGAATGTCCGAGAACGCCCGTCTTGCCTATGCAGTCAAGCGAACGAAGAAAATCAATTCCGCTCACAGCGTCATCCCTGAATGTGAAAGTGGTCGATGTAAGGAAATCGCCCGTAGATTTTCCCGTACCGCGGTCGTCGTAGCGCAGGGAGGCTATGCCGTTGCGGGCAAGAAAATCGGCAATAACGGCAAATGGCTTATGATCACAATACTCCTCGTCGCGGTTCTGCGGACCGCTGCCGGTTACCATCACCACAGCTGGAACCTTCTTGCCGGAGAGGGTATGCGGAAGAGTCAATGTGGCGCTCATTACCGCTCCATCGGGAGCTGTGAAAGATGTGTCTATCACACTATAAGGAAACGGAGGCTTGGGCGTCTGCGGTCGGCGTTCCTCCGCCGGGCGGTCGGGGGTCAGGTCGAGCGGAAACTCATAGCCCCGCTGACGGAAACGGCCATTGATGGAACCGGCGGAGATTTTGCCAGTATACGATGCACCAATGGCATTGCAGGTAAGCGATACTGAGTCGGCGGTACAAAGCACCACTTCTGTCGCTATTCCTTTCGCGCCCTGCGACGGTGAGTCCATCGTGCACCGTATCTCTCCCGCCGCCGTTTCAGAAAAGTTGAAAACCAAAGGCACTTTCATCTGTCCCAGATTAAGATTTCCACGCCATGAGCCGGTCAAGGCATAAACATCGGCTACTCCGAACATTACGACGGCAATTAACATGCAGATCCGGCTAAGATTTTTCTTTTCCATATTGTTATTACTTTGAAAAATAAGACGCATTTCCCGACCATAAATTGCATGAAGTGCGATTTTTTCGGATAATCCCGTGGTATTTTATCGCCCTACGGTCATATAATCCACATCGGGAGCCTTGTCGCACGAGGCCAGACGAATCGTATTGCGACCGGCATTCAACGGTAGCTTCAGTCCCACCTCTTCTCCCCCAGGACGGCCGCTGACAGAGAGCTTATATCCCCGTCCATCGTTGACAAACACAATCATTTCCACCGGACGGTCGCCAAATACCCGGAATGATATCGCGTAATCTCCGTCCTTATCCACGGTCACGTCGCGCCATATCATGTCGTTGGCAGGTGTCATTCCCATATTGCGCACTATCATTCCTCCGGAAGCGCCGGCGCGGGGCTCATAATATGCCGTACCGGCATACTCGGGATTGTATAGTTCCTGATAAGCGGAAAGGAAGGCCGTCTCTGCCTCATAGCGGGTGCGCATCGTGCGCCGGGTGCCGTCGAGGCGATATATCCTGACGCCATGCGGCGGCACAACGGCTATGAGCGAATCGGCCACAGGCGCGAGATCAATGCAATTCAGCACATCACGCACCGCCGCAGGCTCGGCAAGCTGCACCTCATCAAGACCAAGAGAAATGCGCCTCACCGAATCAGTGGGATTATACAGGGCCACAGCCCTTGTAGTGGAGTCGCGGCTGATCACGTCCTTCACCAGGACATAAGTCTTCCCGTCAGTCTTGGCCACGTATGCCTGCAGTCCGAGCGGATCCTGATTTATGGCGATGAGTTCGGGATTGGTCAGAAGACCCAGTGTCTCCGGACTCAGCGAAGTGAGGTCACATCCAATCAGAAGAGGCGACGACATCATGCACCACATGGCAAAATGAGTGCGGTCTTCCTCCGGACTCATTCCGCGTCCCACTTCAAGCATATCCATATCGTTGTAGTGTCCCTCTCCGGCGTAGGCCGAAAGATAGAGATTCTCGGCTATTATACCGCGCACAGATCCCCAGGAGGGATTGATATCAGAGGTGGTGCGCCACGAAGTAGCCACGCCCCTCACCCACGTTCCCGGGAACGCCCAGCGGCACACGTTGACCCTCACATCGTCGCGCCCAGTCGCGGCTATGGCCTTAGCTATCGCTTTATAGCGCTGTTCAGGCTCGTAATAATACAGCTGTTCGTTCTGGTTTCCGTCGGCGCCGCAGTAGTCAATCTTTATGAAATCGAATCCTATGTTCTTGAAGAAAAGACGCGCATCCCGGCTCTCATGCCCTAGAAGGCCCACATTGCGGGCTATGGTGTCGTTGTCCCAGTAGCAACCGCAGGTATTGGCTCCGGCATCGCTGTATATACCGGCCTTGAGCCCAAGCGAATGGATATAGTCCACGGTTCCCTTGAGTCCGGCGGGGAACCTGACGGGATGGAATTTCAGTTCTCCCGTGGCTTCATCACGGCCGCCGAAAAATCCGTCATCAATATTCACGTGGTTATATCCGGCTTCTTTAAGCCCGGACCTAACAAGAGCATCAGCCTGACACCGAATCAATGAATCGTTTATGTTGACACGGTAAGTATTCCACGAACTCCAGCCCATGGTGGGAGCATCAAAACCGAACGCCATAACCGGGCACACTATCAGCAGGAATATAATCGAAAGCCTATGCATTGTCTAAGAAGATATTATAATTTAAGGCACACTTATCAGGCACAAATTTAACAAAATTCGTCAAGATAAGAGAAACTCCCTATTCGTTCACTCGTCAGGGTTAAGAGCCGGTTCCCCAATATTTGCTAATGCTGGGATCGCATATCTCTGAGTGATTTTTGTCTTGTGATGAAGGAGCGTAGCCGTAGCTACG
>LUJP01000107.1 GCA_001689535.1 Bacteroidales bacterium M5 | reverse complement strand
ACGGGGGAAATACGCCCCTTTTTGGCCTGCATATGCCTATATCCCGATTTTTATCGCCTGAGAATCGATTATTTTGGAATAATCCTCAAAAATCTGTCGCCTGAAAAAATATCCAAACCTCAATGCTACGAAAAGAAAGGCTGCGCCGTAAAACTGAATTACGACACAGCCTCGAGAGTTTATTATCGCCGGCAGGCTTAGCCTTTGAGGGCGGTATGTAGGGCGCTTACCAGGAGTTCGCTCAGGGTAGGATGGGGATGGATGGTGGTGACGATATCGGTGGCGGTAAGGCCATTGGCAATTGCCACACTCATTTCCTGGATGAGGTCGGAGGCGTGGGCGCCGCATATATGGCAGCCGAGCAGCTTGCCGCGCTGGCCTACTATCACTTTCACCATTCCGTCAGGCTCGTCCATGGCGAGCGCTTTGCCCGACGAACGGTATATGGCGGTGCCCGTCTTATAGTCCATCTGCAGCTCGGCGCACTGCAGCTCCGTCATACCAACGGAAGCGCATTCAGGCACGGTGAACACGGCCGCAGGCACAGTGAAGAGCTTCGAGGCGAGTCCTAACGCCACGCGGCCCTGCGCTTCGGCGGCATGGGCGAGCATACACAGACCGTTGACATCGCCCACGGCATATATGCCCGGAATCGAGGTCTGCATTGTCAGTGGGTCAACTTTCAGGAAGCCGCGCTCGGTCTCCGGATTGAGTTCCATGAGGCCGGGAGGAAGAACGGGACAACGGCCCACGGCCATAATCACGCTCTGGGCCTCGGCGGTCTTTTCCTTACCCTTGAAGGTGTAGCTTACGGTGCGTCCTGCTCCGCCGTCGGCTATTGCCGTGACGGCGGCGGAGGTCTGGATTGACACGCCGCGGCGTTTGAGGCTCATGCGCAGGCGTTTGGAAAGGTCGGCGTCGAAGCCGGGGAGAATCTCCGGCGCATATTCGAGAACGGTCACGCCGCATCCGCATGCGTTGAGTATGGATGCGAATTCAAGCCCTATCACACCTCCGCCGATAATCACGGCCGAGGAAGGCAGTTCGGTGGCGGCGAGCATGAAATCACTGTCCACGGCCAGTTCTGCGCCCGGAATGGGAAGTGTGGCCGGACGGGAGCCGGTGGCTACGATTGTTTTCGGTGCGGTAAGCGTTTCGGAACCGACTTCGAGAGTGTGGGCGTCGGTAAACCGGGCCTCTCCCTTTATCACGGTCACGCCGGAGAGAACTCCCTCCACGGCTTCGCGGAGCGAGGCCACCACGGAGTCCTTGCGGGCTGCGGCACGGGAGTAGTCGAGAGTCACCCCTGCCACGTCAACGCCCAGTGCGGCGAAACGCGAGGCCGTGAGCATGGCCTCGGCAGTAGCGGCGAGGCATTTGGTGGGGATGCAGCCCCGGTTGAGGCATGTGCCGCCGAGGTTGTCGCGTTCCACCACCGCCACATTCGCTCCAAGGCTTGCGGCCAGGGCGGCCGTGGTGTAGCCGCCCGGTCCGGAGCCGATGATTATGAGGTCGAACTGTTTCACTTTGCTGTAAGGTCTGAGTATTTCACTTTGGGTTCGAGCGCGGCCTGGGTGTCGTCGGGGTGACGCACGGGGGTGTGGTGCGGGGCGTTTATCACCTTTTCAGGCTCTTCGGCAGCCTCGCGCGCAATCTCACGCATCACCGCTATGAACTCGTCGAGAGTCTCGAGGCTTTCGGTCTCGGTCGGCTCGATCATGAGCGACTCGTGGAAGAGCAGCGGGAAGTAGATGGTGGGAGCGTGGAAGCCGTGGTCGAGAAGCCGTTTTGCCACATGGAGGGTGGTGACGCCTGTGGATTTGTCGGCGAGACCGTCGAACACGAATTCGTGCTTGCACACGCGGTCGATAGGCAGCTTGTAGAGGTCGCGCAGCGATTCCTTGATATAGTTGGCGTTGAGAGTGGCCAGCGGACCTGCGAGTTTCAGACCCTCGTTGCCCAGGGATAGGATGTAGGAGAGGGCGCGCAGCTGCACGGCGAAGTTGCCGAGCGTGGCCGATACGGAACCGAGGGCGGTGTCGGGCGTGTCGAGGGTGAAAGTTCCGTCGGGACGGCGCACAACGCGGGGCGCGGGTAGGAACTGCTCCAGACCTTTGCGCACGCCCACCGGGCCGCTGCCAGGGCCACCGCCGCCGTGGGGCGTGGAGAATGTCTTGTGAAGGTTTATGTGCATCACGTCGAATCCCATGTCGCCGGGACGGGCCACGCCCAGAAGCGGGTTGAGGTTGGCGCCGTCGTAATAGAGCAGCGCGCCGGCCTCATGGACCATGCGGGCTATTTCGGGAATGCCGTGCTCGAAAATGCCGGTGGTGTTGGGGTTTGTCATCATCACTGCGGCCACCTCGTCGGTGAGCAGCGGACGCAGGGCGTCGATGTCAATGGTGCCGTCGGGGAGCGATTTCACTTCCACCACTTTCAGACCGGCTACGGCTGCGCTGGCGGGGTTGGTGCCGTGGGCCGAGTCGGGGACTATCACTTTTGTGCGCTTTGTGTCGCCGCGGCTCTCGTGATATGCGCGTATCACCATCAGACCTGTGAGCTCGCCGTGTGCGCCTGCAAACGGATTGAGGGTGAATTCGCTCATGCCGCCAATCTCGGCGAGGAGTTCCTGGAGAGTGAAATAGGCCTCAAGGGCACCCTGGACGGTCTCCGCGGGCTGATAGGGGTGCAGACCTGCCATGGCCGGGTGTGCGGCCATCTCCTCGTTGATTTTGGGATTGTACTTCATGGTACAGGAGCCGAGAGGGTAGAAGCCGTTGTCAACGCCAAAATTGTTGGTCGACATGTTGACGTAATGTCTTACCAGCGACGGTTCGTCGACCTCGGGCAGAGCCGGCTCGGTGCTGCGAAGGAGCACGTCGGGAAGTGCGGCGGCGGTTTTAGGCACATCGGTGCGCGGCAGGCTGTAGGCCCGGCGTCCGGGACGCGAGAGCTCGAATATAAGCTTGGAGTATAGTTTTCTGTTCATAGCGCTTCGTAATTACATTGACTCTACGATTTTCACGAGGTCGTCCATTTGGGAGCGCGACTGCATTTCGGTGACAGCGATGAGTATGCGGTCCGGAGCGATTTTCACGCCGGGAAGAATTCCGGCGGCCACGCAGCGGGCAATAAATTCGTCGATATCGAAATCGCAGTGCATCACAAACTCGTTGAGGAAGGGATCCTCCGGGAAAGCGAGGCGCATCTTGCCGGTGGCCTGCAGGCGGTCGGCGAGATAGTGGGCTCCGTGGTAGCCTTTCTCGGCCACTTCCCTCAGTCCTTTGGGGCCGAGGGTGGCCATGTAGACGGCAGCATAGAGCGCCATGAGTCCCTGGTTGGAGCAGATGTTGGAAGTGGCTTTGTCGCGGCGAATGTGCTGCTCGCGCGCCTGGAGAGTAAGAACGAATGTGCGCTGTCCGGCGTCGTCGGTGGTAGCGCCCACTATGCGGCCGGGGAGTTTGCGCATAAGTGCCTTTGTGCAGCAGATGAAGCCCAGGTAGGGGCCTCCGTAGCTCAGCGGCATGCCGAGCGACTGGCCGTCGCCCACGGCAATATCGGCACCCCATTCGCCCGGAGTCTTGATGACGGCGAGGTCGGCCGGAACGGTGTGGATCACAAGCAGGGCCTTTGCCTGATGGCAGAGGTCGGCCCAGCCGGAAAGGTCCTCGAGGATGCCGTAGAAGTTGGGGGTGGATGCTATGACTCCGGCCACGTCGCCTTTGGCGAGCATGTCGGCAAGAGCGTCGCGCGAGGCCACTCCGCCATGATTGGGTATCTCGTCAATGACCACGCCGTGATAGTGGGCGTAGGTCTCTATCACGCGGCGCACGGCTGGATTGAGCGTTGAGCTAACGAGCACGCGGTTGCGCTTGCGGGCTGCGGCCACACACATCAGCATAGCCTCGGCGGTGGCGGTGGTGCCGTCGTACATAGAGGCGTTGCTTACGTCCATGCCGGTCATCTCGCACATCATGGTCTGGTATTCGAAGATATACTGGAGCGTGCCCTGCGAGATTTCGGGCTGATAGGGGGTATAGGCGGTGAGGAACTCGGAGCGGGAGAGTATGGTGTTGATTACCGAAGGTGCGTAGTGGTCGTAATATCCGGCGCCGGCAAAGCACACGAGCTGTTTGTTGCGTCGGCCCAGACCGTCGAAGAAATCACGCACCTCTTTCTCGCTCATCTGCGAGGGTACCTGATAATCACCGTGGAAACGGAGCTCTTCAGGCACGTCGGCATAGAGGTCGTCGAGCGAGCCGACGCCGCAGCGGTGCAGCATCGCCTTTATGTCGGCCTCGGTGTGGGGGAAATAACGGTGTTGCATGGGTGAGGATGCTGGGTGGTATCAGTGCGATTCCTGTTTGCAGAATTCGGCGTATGCGGCCTCGTCCATAAGGTTGTCGAGCTCGGCGGGATCGGTCATCTCAACCTTGATGATCCAGCCGTCGGCAAACGGGCTCTGGTTCACGAGGCGGGGATTGTCGAGAAGCACTTCGTTGGACTCCAGTACGGCACCGCTCACGGGAGCGATAAGATCGCTGGCGGCCTTCACGCTTTCAACAGCGCCGAAGTCCTCGCCTGCGGTCACGTCGTCGCCCTGCTCGGGCATGTCGACGAACACCACGTTGCCCAGCGCATGCTGTGCGTAGTCAGAAATGCCGATTACGGCTACATTGCCGTCAACCTTTGCGTATTCATGTGTCTTGGAATAATAAATCTTGCTCATAACTTGGATATTTTTAGAGGATTATTTCTTATAGCTTTTCTTGTAGAATTTCTTGGCGACCACGCGGGCGGGGATTTCCTTTCGGCGGATGCGCACTTTCACTTCGGTGTCCTTGGCGGCGTAGCGGGCGTCGATGAGGGCCATGGCGATGGAGCGGTCGGTGGAGATGCCGCGGTAGCCGGTGGTAACATGGCCTATAACCTCGCCTTCGGGCGATAGCACCTCGTAGCCGTGGCGGGCAATGTTGCGGTCGAGCAGCTCCAGGCCCACTATGCGGCGGCGCAGACCTTCCTCTTTCTGGCGCAGAAGGGCTTCGCGGCCTATGAACTCAGGCTTGTCGAATTTCACGAAGATACCCAGTCCGGCTTCGAGCGGGGTGATATCGTCGTAAAGCTCGTCGCCGTAGAGAGGGAGGCCCACTTCAAAGCGCAGGGTGTCGCGGCATCCGAGTCCGCAGGGCAGCGCGGCCTTGTTTTTCAGAAGTGTGTCCCAGATCTGTACGGTAATCTCGTGGGAGGCGTAGATTTCAAATCCGTCCTCACCGGTGTAGCCTGTGCGCGACACCAGAACGGGAGCACCGTTGAAGGTGTATTCGCCGAAGGTGTAGAAAGTCAGTCCGGCGCACGGGATTCCGAGCACATCCACCATCGCCTTTTCGGCTTCGGGGCCCTGTATGGCGAGTTCTCCGGTCTCGTCGCTGAGGTTCTCGATGCTGACGTCAAAATTGCCGGAATTGCCGGTGACCCACTCCCAGTCCTTGTCGATGTTGGAGGCATTTACCACGAGCAGATAGTGTTCGGGATTGTAGCGGTAGACAAGCAAATCATCCACCACACCGCCGGATGGGTTGAGCATCATGCCGTAGAGAATCTGGCCGTCGGCGGCCTGGGTCATGTCGTTGGTGAAGATGTGGTTCACGAATGCGGTGGCATCCTTTCCGGTGACACGGAACTCGCCCATGTGGCTTACGTCGAACACACCGCACGCCTGGCGCACGGCCTGGTGCTCGGAGATGATGTCGGAGTACTGTATGGGCATATCGAATCCGCCGAAGGGGCTGATGAGGGCGCCCATGGCTTCGTGGCGCGGATAGAGACAGGTACGTTTATTCTGTTGCATGGTATTATGAGTTTATGTAGTTGTCAGGTGGTTACGGATGGCATATCAGTTTTATGAGAGCCTCGGCGGAGAGTCCGGGAATGGTCTGCGAGGGGTCGGCTCCGGCGAGGGCCTGGCGTATCGCGTCGGGTTCGGGCCTGATGCCTCTGAGCCGGTCGAGAAGCATGGAGTCGAGGTCGCCGGTCATGAAGAAGTCGCCTGTAAGGTCCACGCGCTCTATCAGTCCGCTGCCGTCGCATGCCACGGCCACACGGAACTCTCCCGCACCGTCTATTCTCACGGGCTTTCCGGCGCGTCCGGCGCGTCGGCCGTCAATCCATTCGCGGGTGTAGTAAGGCCGTGATTCTTCCTCAATGGCGCGCACGTCGTCTGGGGTCAGCGCTATGTCGGGCCCTGAGCAGAGATAGCGGCGCGCATAGACCTTGAACTGCTCTATGTCCATGGCCGGAAGATGCTCCGAGAGCACCGTGATGCGGCTGCGCACCGAATCGACACCCTTGGCGTCGAGCTTTACCGACGAAGGGGTTATGGCGGCCATCATGTTGGCCATGTCGGTGTCGAAGAGCATCGTGCCATGGACTATGCTGCGGCCGGGAATGTGGTAGAAAGCGTTGCCTGAGACCTTGCGGCCGCCGATCATGATGTCGTTGCGGGAAGTGTCGGAGGCATCGAGGCCCAGCGAGCGGAGCATGCCTGCTACCATAGACGTGTAGCGGGAAAATGTGGTGGTAACGGCATCCGCGTCGGAGGTGATGTAGGAGAACATTATGTTGTCGCGGTCGGCGTAGACGCAGCCTCCGCCGGAGCGGCGCCGGTAGACGTTGATGCCGCGGGATGCGCAATAGTCAGTGTTGACTTCATTGTCCATCACCTGGTTGCGGCCGAAGATTACTGTTGGATCTACCTGCCACATAAAAAATGCATCGGTTCCGTCGGGGAGCCGTCGCGCCACATATTCCTCCATCGTGAGATAGAACGGCAGAAGGCGCGGAGTGCTGTCGGGCAGTGTGACGTATCTCATGGCTTATGACTTACTACCACAAATGTAAGCAATAGTGCGTTGCCGTGCAAATAAAAAGCTCTGACATGTAATTGGTTTTTGGAGAAAAATGGCTAATTTTGAGTGGTGATTCCGGCCTGCCGAAACCGCGCCGGACATATAGGGAAAAAGTAACCATGCTAAACTGATTATCCGTGAAATTTAAAACACCTTGTTTCGCTGCCGCCGTGGCAGGAATAGTTCCTGTGGCGGCTCTGGCCTCGCAGCCCGAGGCCAGGCCCAACATCCTGTTTATACTCAGTGACGACCACACTTCGCAGACGTGGGGAATCTATGGGGGGCATCTTGCCGACTATGCCCGCACCGACAATATCCAGCGCCTGGCCCGCGATGGAGTGACGCTCGACAACTGTTACTGCACCAACTCCATTTCCACGCCGAGCCGCGCCACGATACTCACAGGCCGCTACAGCCACAATAACGGCGTGTATACGCTTTCCGACACTCTCGACACTTCTCTGCCAACCATAGCCAAGACTCTGCAGAACGCCGGCTACCGCACCGCGCTCGTTGGCAAATGGCATCTCGGCTCGCAGCCGCAGGGCTTCGACTATTATTCGGTGTTTCATGACCAGGGCGAATACCGCGACCCTACATTCCAGGACAGCGACCGTCCGTGGCCCGGCAATATCAATTACGGCATGCGCGTGCGCGGATTCTCCACCGATATCGTCACCGACAAGACCATCGACTGGATAAAGAAGAACAAGGATAGCGGCGAGCCATTCCTGATGTGCTGCCATTTCAAGGCCACACATGAACCGTATGATTTTCCGGAGCGTATGCGCCATCTCTACGACGGCGTGGTGTTCCCCGAGCCCGAGAATATGCTTGACAAGGGGCCTGAGACAAACGGCCGTACTTTCCGCGGGCAGCCTCTGGAAGAAATAGCGCGCCGCTGGGCGGTGGCTTCGGCTGATCCCGACAAGTGGTGGTGCCGCTATCCAGAACTGCCGTTCTCCGTCAAGGGTATGGCTCCGGTGCCCGCGCGCAAGGCCATTTACCAGAAACTCATACGCGACTATCTGCGCTGCGCCGCAACGGTCGACGACAATATAGGCCGTCTGCTCGACGCGCTCGACGAGATGGGACTTGCCGACAACACCATTGTGGTCTATGTGGCCGACCAAGGATATTTCCTGGGCGAGCACGGATTTTTCGACAAGCGTATGTTCTACGAGGAAGCGGCCCGCATGCCTTTCGTGATACGCTATCCGCGCGAGATTCCGGCCGGAAAGCGCAATACAGACCTGATTCAGAATGTGGACTTCGCCGCCACGCTGGCCGACTATGCCGGTGTTGAGCCGCCCGAAGGTTCGCAGGGACGAAGCTTCAGGGCGAATCTGCGCGGCGCTACCCCCGACGACTGGCGCAAGAGCATCTATTACCGCTACTGGACGCACCACGACATACGTCCGGCCCACATAGGCGTGCGCACCGACCGCTACAAGCTGATGTTTCTCTACGGCGACCCGCTGACGATGACCGGATCGGATGCTACGCCCACCGAGCCGTCGTGGGAATTCTATGACCTACAGGCTGATCCGAAAGAGAATCATAACCTCTATGGCGACAAGGCTTATCAGAACGTGATAGATAAGATGAAGAAAGAGATGCTGCGCCTGCGCGAGGCCACCGGCGACACCGACGCCGCCTCGGCACGGATGCAGTCGATACTCAAGGCCGAGGGCCTGAAATGACCTACCCCTGAACAAATACTTAAAACGATATATTTATGAAGAGAACATTGGCAGGAGCCATACTTCTGGCCTCAGGAGCCTGGAGCCTTATGGCGGCGTCGCCTGAATCGTCGGCGAAACTGCCTTACTGGAAGGATATCCAGACAGTACAGGTAAACAAAGAGAAACCGCGCACGGCGTTCACCTCATTCGGCAGCCGCCAGCAGGCGCTCAAGGCGCGGATGGAGGAAAGTCCCTACCGCAAATCGCTCAACGGCGAGTGGGATTTCTACTACGTCGACGGCTATAAAGATCTTCCCGCCGGCATAGAGCAGCCGGGTGCAAACGCGGCTTGGAAGAAGATAAAAGTGCCCGGCAACTGGGAAGTGCAGGGTTACGGTACGGCAATTTACACCAACCACGGCTATGAGTTCAAACCCCGCAATCCGCGTCCGCCGGAATTGCCCGAGGCCAATCCTGTGGGCGTTTACCGTCGCACATTCGAGATTCCGGCCGACTGGGACGGACGCGACGTGTACCTGAGCATAGACGGCGCCAAATCGGGTGTCTACGTATATGTGAACGGTAAGGAAGTGGGCTACAACGAGGACTCCAAGAACACCGCGGAGTTCAAGCTCAACAAGTATATCCATCCGGGCGAGAATACCCTCGTGTTGAAGATTTTCCGCTGGAGCACCGGCTCTTATCTCGAGTGCCAGGACTTCTGGCGCATGAGCGGCATAGAGCGCGACGTGTTCCTGTTCTCGCAGCCTGACACGCATATAAGCGACTTCCGGGTAGTGTCGACTCTTGATGATACATACCGCAACGGCGAGTTCCGGCTCGAGGTGGACGTGGAGGATGCCTCCAATTCCACCGTGGCCTACGAGCTGGTGGCTCCCGACGGTGCAACCGTGGCTTCGGGCGAAGGCAAGGCTCAGGCCGGAAAGGATGTGAAATTCTCAGCTACTGTAAAGGATGTGGCAACCTGGACATCTGAGGCTCCTAACCTCTACCGCCTTCTCATCACGCTTAAAAACGGAGCCGGAGAGGTTACCGAGGTGGTTCCCTACAATGTGGGCTTCCGCCGCTTCGAGATAAAGGAGAACGGCGAAAAGAGCGAGAAAGGAATGCCATACGTGTGCTTCTTTGTCAACGGCCAGCCCATTAAGCTCAAGGGCGTGAATATCCACGAGCACAACCCCGAGACCGGCCACTACATGACCGAGGAACTCATGCGCAAGGACTTCGAGCTGATGAAGCAGAACAACATAAACACCGTGCGCCTCTGCCACTATCCGCAGACCAACAAATTCTATGACCTCTGCGACGAATACGGCCTGTATGTCTACGACGAGGCAAACATCGAAAGCCACGGCATGTACTACGACCTGCGCAAGGGCGGCTCGCTCGGCAACAATCCCGAATGGCTCAAGCCCCATATGTACCGCACTGAAAACATGTATGAGCGCAACAAGAACCATCCCTCGGTGTCTATCTGGTCGCTCGGCAACGAAGCTGGCAACGGCTACAACTTCTACAATACTTACCTCTATCTTAAAGACAAGGAGAAAGACGGCATGAACCGTCCTGTGAACTACGAGCGTGCCCTCTGGGAATGGAACACCGACATGTATGTGCCGCAGTATGTGAGCGCCGCATGGCTTGAGAAGACAGGCCGCGAAGGCAGCGACCGTCCGATAGTGCCTTCGGAATACTCCCACGCCATGGGTAATTCAAACGGTAATCTCGCCGCACAGTGGAAGGCTATCAATGCCTATCCCAATCTGCAGGGCGGATATATATGGGACTGGGTAGACCAGGGTCTGCTGCAGTTTGACGCCGAAGGACGGCCGTTCTGGGCCTACGGAGGCGACTTCGGCGTGAATATGCCCAGCGACGGCAATTTCCTCTGCAATGGCCTTGTGGCTCCCGACCGCACGCCGCATCCGGCTATGGCCGAAGTGCGCTATGCGCTGAGCGATGTCGGCATCACGGCCGTTAACGCGGCTCGGGGCCTTTTCGAGGTCAAGAACCGCTTCTATTTCACCAATCTTGACAAATACCGTATTGACTATGTGATAAAGGCCAACGGCCAGACCGTGAGAAAAGGGTCGGAAACAATGGCCCTCGCTCCGCAGGCATCAGGCGAGCTCAAGGTGAACGTGAGCGGCCTTCAGCCCAAGCCCGAGACTGAATATTTCATCACCTTCAATGTGGTGACAATGCAGGCCACTCCGCTCGTCCCCGCCGGACACGTGATAGCCACCGAGCAGTTCAAGCTCCCCGTGGAGTCGCTGCCCGCGACCGCACATGTGGGCAAGGGAGGCAAGCTTACCGTAGAGGAGTCGGGCAACGACGTGATTGTGAAATCGTCCGCGGTGCAGTTTGTGTTTGACAAAGCATCGGGCATGGTGACATCGTATAATGTTGGAGGCACCGAATATTTCAAGGACGGCTTCGGTATCCAGCCCAATTTCTGGCGCGCTCCGACCGACAACGACTACGGCAACGGCGCTCCGCTGCGCGAGCAGGTGTGGAAGCAGTCGAGCCGCAATTTCAAGGTGGTCGACGTGACAACCAGGCATGAAGGCAACGACGTGGTGCTTACCGCCGACTATCTGCTTGCCGCCGGTAACCTCTATATCGCATCCTACACCATCAGTCCCGACGGACGCGTGAAGGCCGACTACACTTTCAGCTCCACCGATATGGAGGCCGCTCCCGTGGAGGCTTCCGAGGCTGCTCTCACCGCCACATTCACCCCCGGACAGGCTGAGGCCCGTCAGGCGGCTTCGAAGCTTGTGGTTCCGCGAATAGGCGTGCGCTTCCGTCTGCCTGCCGACATGAACCGTGTGGAATACTTCGGCCGCGGTCCCGGCGAGAACTACATTGACCGCAGTGCAGGCAACTTCATCGACCTCTACAAGACTACGGCCGAGGATATGTATACAAGTAATTACGTGCGTCCGCAGGAAAACGGCCACCGCACCGATACCCGCTATGAGAAGCTGCAGCGCAAGAACGGCAAGGGTATAATGGTGAAGGCCGACAATACCATCGGCTTCAACGCCCTGCGCAATTCGGTGGAGGATTTCGACGCCGAGGAGGACGTGAATCGTCCCCGCCAGTGGAATAATTTCACCCCCGAGGAAGTGGCCAATCACAACGAGGAGTATGCGAAGAACCGCCTGTCGCGCAACACGCATATCAACGACATCACTCCCCGCGATTTTGTGGAGGTGTGCGTGGATATGAAGATGGAAGGCGTTGCCGGATACGACAGCTGGGGCGACCGCCCGCTGCCGGAGCATACGCTGCCCGCTAACCGTGAGTATAAGTGGGGCTTCACTATAATCCCGCTGAAATAAACCAGAGAAGGAGCTGCCATAACGGTCCATCAGGGTCGTCGCTTGGAAGTTCGACCATCTGAACCGATCTGACAACTCCTCCCAGCTTGGAAAACAATTAAACAGGCGATGTGTCAAAACTTCTTTTGACACATCGCTTTTCTTTGTGGTTGTAAATTACGGGGCGAATTTATTGCGGGGACGGGAGGTTATGGTTACTTTTGCGGATGGTAAACCAAAGTGTTGACAAGATATGCTTGACAAGGGACTCAGAGACAAAATAAAAGCTTTAATCAAGAAGGAAGTGGTGCCGGCAGTGGGCTGTACAGAGCCTGTGGCCGTGGCGCTTGCCGTGGCTAAGGCAACTCAGTTGCTGGGATGCGAGCCGGAGAGAATCGACGCGCGACTGAGCGGCAATATGCTTAAAAATGCAATGGGCGTGGGCATTCCCGGCACAGGGATGATCGGTCTGCCGATAGCGATGGCTCTCGGCGCTCTTATCGGCGACCCTGAAAAGGGTCTGGAAGTGCTGTCGGGCGTGAGTCCGGAGGCCGTGGAGCGCGGCAAGGAATTCATAGCCGGCGGTCGTATAGGCATCGAGCTGGAACCCGACGCTCCGTCGAAGCTTTATATTGATACTGTGGTAAGGGCAGGGGAGCATAGCGCCCGGGCCGTCATATCGGTGTCGCACACCAATTTCATCCGCCTTGAGCGCGACGGCGAGATTCTGCTTGACGTGCCTTCGAAGGGCGATGTGGTGGAAGAGTCGGCTGATCTGCCGCTTGACATGGCGATGATTTATGAGTTTGCCACCGAGACTCCGCTCGATGAGATAGAATTCATTCTTGAGGCCAAGCGGCTCAACCAGGCTGCTTCGAGGCTGGCGCTGGAAGGAGACTATGGCCATTCGCTCGGCGCAACAATAAGGAAATACGGCATGAAGTTTTATGGCGATACGCCCGTGGAACACATGATTTCATATACCTCCGCAGCCTGCGATGCCCGAATGGGCGGTGCTAAGGTGGCGGTAATGTCCAATTCGGGCAGCGGTAACCAGGGCATAACGGCCACGATGCCGGTGGTGAGCTTTGCCGAAGATATGAATGCCGACGAGGAACAGACGGTGCGCGCACTGATTCTGAGCCATCTCACGAGCATCTATATCAAGCAGAGCCTCGGGCGTCTGTCGGCGCTGTGCGGCTGTGTGGTTGCCTCCACCGGTGCTTCGGGCGCTCTGGTCTATCTGATGGGAGGAGGCTACGCGCAGATATGTTCGGCGATAAAGAATATGGTCGCCAATCTCACCGGTATGATCTGCGACGGCGCGAAGCCGTCGTGCGCGCTCAAGATCTCGTCGGGTGTCACAACGGCCATGATGTCGGCCATGCTTTCCATGAGCGGCAAGTGTGTCACTTCGGCCGAAGGTATAGTAAGCGATGACGTTGACGAGACGATACATAATCTCACGTCCATAGGGCGCGAGGCCATGACCGAGACAGACCGCCTCGTGTTGAAGATAATGACGTCGAAATGAGACATTATAAAAACAGAAAATGGCGTGTCGGAGCGATATTTGACACGCCATTTTTAATGTATGGGACTAACATCAGATCGGCCGTGCAGCGGGGCCGGTGAAAGTCATTTTTACGGGGAGGATGTGGCCTGTAGTGTCGAAGAGCATCGGATCGATGCAGGTGACACGATTATTGCCGTCGGTGGCTCCGAGAGGATGGCGGTGGTAGACGATATAATATTCCTCAGTGTCGGGAATCCTGATGACCGAATGATGTCCGGCTCCGGTAGCAATCTCGGGGTCGGTCTGCAGGATTGTGCCTTCGCGGAGGAAGGGACCGAATGGTGTGTCGGATATAGCGTAGGCTACTTTGTAGTCGGGTCCGGTCCACCCTCCTTCGCTCCACATGAAATAGTATTTGCCGTCGCGCTTGAACATGAACGGGCCTTCGACATATTTCTCCGGGGTTATTTCTTTGTAGATATCGCCGTCGTCGAATGGTACGAGGCGGGTGAAATCGTCGGAGAGACGCACCATGTTGCAGTGGCCCCACCCACCATAATACATATAGTAGGTTCCGTCATCGTCACGGTAGACAAACTGATCGATAGGCTGCGCGCCGTTAATAATTTCGTTGATGAGCGGGCGCCCGATAAGGTCTTTGAACGGACCTTCGGGCCGGTCGGCGACAGCCACACCGATGCCTCCAACCTCACCTTCGTGGACATCGTTGGCGGCAAAGAACAGATAGTACTTTCCGTCTTTGCTTATTATGGCAGGAGCCCACATGCACTTCTTGGCCCACTTCACTTCGGCGGTGTCGATTATGGCTTCGTGGTGGATCCAGTCAACGAGATTGTTTGACGAGAAGCAATCAAGACGAGTCTGCTTTTCGTAGACGTCGCTGCAGGTGGGATAAATGTAGTAGCGATTGCCGAAGATTGCGGCTTCGGGGTCGGCATACCAGCCGTCGAATACGGGATTGGTGGCCGTTGCGCTTGTGGCTGCCGTCACGGCTATGCCGGCGGCGATGATGAATCGGGCGAGTTTCATGATGCGATAGGTGTAGATTGATATTACTGTGCAAAAGTAATGCGTAAGACGGCACGTCGCTTTTCCATGATGACTAATTGTTTTTTTTAAGTGATAAAAAACGGCGCTGCGTCGCGGGTCAGTCAGGCAACGCAGCGTCGTTATATATTGTTTGCCGCTAAGATTACTCCATGAGCTTGCGGTAGCGGCGGCGGGGGAGTTCTTTGCCGCCGTTGCGGGCGCGCTTGTAGTCTTCGTATTCGGAGTAGGTGCCCTGGTAGAATACCACGTTGCCGTCGCCTTCAAATGAGAGGATATGGGTGCAGATGCGGTCGAGGAACCAGCGGTCGTGGCTTACCACAACGGCGCATCCCGCGAAGTCGTCGAGGCCTTCCTCGAGAGCGCGCAGGGTGTTTACGTCAATGTCGTTGGTGGGCTCGTCGAGCAGAAGCACGTTGCCCTCTTCTTTCAGTGCCATGGCCAGATGCAGACGGTTGCGCTCGCCGCCGGAGAGCACGCCCACTTTCTTTTCCTGGTCGGCGCCGGTGAAGTTGAAGCGCGAGAGATATGCGCGGGCGTTTACGTCGCGGCCTCCCATGCGGAAGCTTTCCACGCCTTTTGAAATCACCTCGTAGACGCTCTTCTCGGGCAGGAGGTCGTGGTGGGTCTGGTCAACGTAGGCTATCTTCACGGTCTCGCCCACGTCGAATGTGCCGGCATCCGGGGTCTCCTGGCCCATGATGAGGCGGAAGAGGGTGGTTTTTCCGGCGCCGTTGGGGCCGATAACTCCCACAATGCCGCCCTGGGGCAGGGTGAAGTCGAGATTCTCGAAGAGTTTCTTTTTGCCGAAGGATTTGGTGAGGCCTGAGGCTTCGATTACCTTCTGGCCGAGACGGGGACCGTTGGGGATGAAGATTTCCAGACGCTCCTCGCGCTGTTTCTGGTCCTCGTTGAGCATGCGGTCGTAGCTTGACAGACGGGCTTTACCCTTGGCCTGACGGGCTTTCGGAGCCATGCGCACCCATTCGAGCTCGCGCTCGAGTGTCTTGCGGCGCTTGCTGGCCTGCTTCTCTTCCATGGCCATGCGCTTGGTCTTCTGGTCGAGCCACGATGAGTAGTTTCCTTTCCATGGAATGCCTTCGCCGCGGTCGAGCTCAAGAATCCATCCTGCCACGTGGTCGAGGAAGTAGCGGTCGTGGGTGATGGCTATGACGGTGCCGGGATATTGCTGGAGGTGCTGCTCGAGCCAGTCGATCGACTCGGCGTCGAGGTGGTTGGTGGGCTCGTCGAGCAGAAGGACGTCGGGCTGCTGGAGCAGCAGACGGCAGAGGGCCACACGGCGGCGTTCGCCTCCGGAGAGGGTGGTGACGGGCTGGTCGTCGGGCGGACACTGGAGGGCGTCCATGGCGCGCTCCAGGCGGGAGTCGATGTTCCAAGCGTCGGCAGCGTCGAGCTTGTCCTGAAGCTCAGCCTGACGCTGGATGAGGGCGTCCATCTTGTCGGGATCCTCGAGCACGTCGGGGTCGCCGAATGCTTCGTTTACCTTGTCGAACTCGGCAAGGAGGTCCATTATGGGCTGCACACCTTCGCGCACAACCTCGATAACCGTCTTGGAGGGGTCGAGCTTGGGATCCTGCTCAAGATAGCCCACGGAGTAGCCGGGCGACCATACCACTTCGCCCTGATAGCTCTTGTCGATGCCGGCGATGATTTTGAGAAGGGATGATTTACCGGAACCGTTGAGACCGATGATGCCGATCTTGGCTCCGTAGAAGAATGAGAGATAGATGTTTTTCAGAACTTGTTTCTGGGGCGGGTAGGTCTTGCTGACGCCTACCATCGAGAAAATTACTTTTTTGTCGTCGGCCATAGGTCGGTGGAGTGGTTGTTGTTTTAAGGTTAGAGACGAGGAGGGAGGGGGAGCGGCTCAGCGCTTGCGCGGAGCATACTTCACGGAGTAGTCGCAGCGGGTGCGGCCCTCGATTATGTTGCGGAGCTTGCTCTTGATGAGCTGCTTGCGTATGGGCGAGATGTGGTCGATGTAAAGCCGGCCCTCGAGATGGTCGCATTCGTGCTGCACCACACGGGCCAGGAATCCGGATATTTCCTCGGAGCGGGAGTTGCCGTCGAGATCGGTCCAGGAGAGGCGTATGTGTTCCACACGGGGAACGTTTTCCGACAGTCCGGGGAGGCTGAGGCATCCCTCGGCGCGTGAGATGCGGTCGCCGTCGAGCACCTCTATCACGGGGTTGATGAGCTCGAAGCGGCGTCCGGCGCATTCGGGAAAGCTGTCGGCGAGAGGGTCGGCGTCAATCACCACCAGCCGTATGTTGCGGCCAATCTGGGGGGCGGCGAGGCCCACACCTTCGCTGGCATACATGGTCTCGAACATGTCGGCCACGAGTTCCCTGAGGCCGGGATCGGCAGTGTCGACGGGCTCGGAGACGTTTCGGAGCACGGGGTGGCCGTAGAGGTATACCGGTAGTTTCATATCAGTCAGTTGAGTTGTATTGCCTGCTTTGCAGGTAGTCGTTGAGAATTATTGTGGCGGCCATGCGGTCCACGGCGTCCTTTGAGCGGCGCTGCATGCGGTGCATGCCGCTGTCGATCATTCCGCGGTGGGCGAGAACGGATGTGAACCGCTCGTCGAAGTATTCCACCGGGATTGACGGGAAGGCGGCCCTGAGGCGGCCGATGGCGGGCTTGATGTAGCGCATCGATTCCGAGGGGTTGCCGCGCATATCCTTCGGCAGCCCTACTATTATGCGGTCAACCGGTTCGCTGGCCGTGTATCCGGCTATGAATTTTATGAGTTCTGCGGACGGAACCGTGCAGAGAGCGGTGGCCACGATGCGGAGGGTGTCGGTGACGGCGATGCCACACCGCCGGCGTCCGTAGTCTATGGCCAGAAGTCGTCCCATGCGGGCGGCGTTATTCGAATGTCATTTCATCGAAGCCTGCGGCGTCGAATTCGTCGGGAGTGAATTCGTCGGAGCCGTAGAATTCCTCGTCGATTTCAGGGTCGGCGATGGCTGCGGCTGTCTTGGCGTCGATTTTGGCCTCGAAGTCCTTCATGTCCACGAACTGGGCGGGAGCCTGACCCATGGAGAGGGTGCAGAGGGGATCCTGAAGGTGTTTTCCGGGTTCGGCCGTTTTCAGTTCCATGAAGAATGCGCGTTCGGTGAGATAGTCGAACACGAAAATCAGGCGCTGGCCTTCGTCCTCGATGAAGTCGCTGATCACTGACTCGTCCATGAGGTAAACGTCCTCGGATGAGTCGGAACCCATGTCCTCGAGGGTTATTTCCTTGCCTTTCTCCCATCCGTTGTCGCAGAGGAAGAATGAGTTCATCTGGCCTTTGTCGTAGCCCACCGACTCGCAGATTGCGTTGCGGAGGCTGAGGAATGTGGCGTCGGCGTCGATAGCTATTTCACGCTTGAAGTTGTCGACTTCGTCGGAAACAATTCTGAATTTGTAAATCATAGTGATATATTGTATAAGGAGATTCTGATATAAATATTGCGGGTGCGAAGTTAGTAATTAGGCGGCTAAAGATAAATATGTGGCTTAACAAATTTACAAGAAATTTGCGTATGGAAGGTGAGGATGAGCAAAAAAACAGGCGGTATGTCAAAACTCGAATTTTGACATACCGCCGTTGATGGGGTCTGTGGTGCTCCTGATGGAGCGCGTGATAGCGTGGGGCTCAGGCTATGATTCCGTGTTTGCGGAATACCTTGCCTATCTTTTCGAGGGCGGTGGTCACCTGGTCGCGGGTGTGTGTGGCCATAAGCGAGAAGCGTATGAGGGTGTCGTGGGGAGCGACAGCCGGCGAAACCACGGGGTTGACGAAGATGCCTTCGTCGAGGAGGTCGTGGGTGATGGCGAATGTCTTGAAGTTGTCGCGGACGAAAAGTGGAATGATGGGGGTGGAGGTGTTGCCGATTTCGATTCCCAGGGAGCGGAAGCCGTCGAGAGCGTAGTGGGTGAGGTCCCAGAGGGCGTCCTGACGCTCAGGCTCGGCCTGCATTATCTCCAGGGCCTTGAGTGCGGCGGCTGTGGAAGCCGGGGTGATGGAGGCGGTGAAGATGTAGGAGCGGGAATGGTGACGGAGGAAGTTGGTGATTTCCTTGTCGGTGGCAATGAAGCCTCCCAGAGAGGCGAATGATTTGGAGAAGGTGCCCATTATGAGGTCGACGTCGTCGGCCACACCGTAGTGGTGACAGACTCCGCGGCCGCCTTTGCCGAACACTCCTATGCCGTGGGCTTCGTCGACCATCACGGAGGCGTTGTATTTCTTGGCGAGTTCGGTGATGGTCTTCACGTCGGCCACATCGCCCTCCATCGAGAATACGCTGTCGGTGACAATGAGCTTCACTTTGTCGGGGTCGCATTTCTGGAGCTGTTTCTCGAGTGAAGCCATATCGTTGTGGCGGTATTTGAGCGACTGCGAGAACGACAGACGGCGGCCTTCGATGATCGAGGCGTGGTCCTGCTCGTCCCAGAGAATATAGTCCTCACGGCCGGTGAGAGCCGAAACCACTCCGAGATTTACTTCGAATCCGGTGGAATAAATCATTACGTCTTCCTTGCCGATGTATTCGGCGATAGCTGCCTCGAGCTTCTTGTGGAGGTCGAGAGTGCCGTTGAGGAACGGCGAACCGGCGCAGCCGGTGCCGTATTTGCGGGTGGCTTCGATGGCTGCTTCCTTGATGCGGGGGTCGTTGACCAGGCCGGTGTAGCAGTTTGAGCCGAACATCAGGACTTTTTTGCCGTCGATGATCACCTCGGGGTCCTGCTCGCTCGAGATGGCGCGGAAATAGGGGTAGATTCCGGCTGCTTTGGCTTCCTGCGGCGCGGTGTACTGTGATAATTTAGCTTGTAATAGCTTCATAGGTAATAAAATGGACGTTTATTCCTCTGCTTGGATTTTGGGCGGAACAGACTCCTTCCGTCAATGCAGGCTGCAAAGTTAATAAAAATCGTAAAAACGGTAGGTTAATGAGTCTGAAAAAATGCACATTTTGCGATTTTTGTGAATAAAATGTGACGGAATGCGTCCTCACGGTATCAATTGGGAGAAGAATCGGGGGTGATGGCTTACAAAATGACGGCGGTACACGTGGCATTCATGTGGGACAAGAAATCGATGTATCCATATAAGGCATTGCTCTGCAACTATTTTCCGCGAATGCTTATTGTTGTAATACAAATACATTATGTTTGCAGTATAAAATATTACGATATGGATATAGCACTTCCCAAAAAGAATCAGAGTTTCCGACTGCCGGTTGAGCTTATTGAACGGCTGCGCCAGCTTGCCAAGCGTCAAAACAGAAGCCTCAACAACTATGTAGAGACTCTGCTGCTTGAAGCTGCATATAGTGAGCCTAATGAAGTTACACTCGCGGCAATGAAGGAAGCACAGAGTGGCGCTCTGCGAAATACCACCCCTCTTGATTTATCCTCAGTAGAAGCAATGGAACGCTCCATGGGGTTATATCGATCGACGGCGGGAGGCCGACTGTCCCAGTGAAATATGCTCTGGAAGTGGTCAGGGGAGGCGGACGAGGCGGTTCAGGAGGGCGGTGAAGGTGGCGTCGAGGTCGGCGGTGAGGCCGGGATGGGGACGCGAGGTGCGCAGGCATGCGCTGCGGGCGGCCGTCAGCCAGCGGAAACGTTCCTCGGGGAGCAGCCCTGCAAGCGGACCGGCCTGAGGCAATCCATGGGCCACGCCGGTGAATGATGCCGTCTGGCGCAGGATGGCGTCGACGTCGGCCGAGGGCCACAGAGCGAGAAGGCGCGCGGTGTCAAGCTCCACGGCGGCTTTTATCCAACGGCGGCGCTTACACATCATGAGCAGGCCGATGTTGAGCAGTTCGCCCCGCTCCACATCGGGCATCACGCGTATCACGGCATATTCATATAATAGCTTTTCTTGCATCTATGGCTGATTGGGTGAAAATCCGGGAGTTGGCCAGACGTGTCTGAAGAAATGTGATGTAGCCCTGCTTTATCTCGGCGGCTGACAGACCCAGGTCGGGGCGCGCGGCCCATGCGTCAGGCACAAGCTCCACTATCCCGGCGAGAAGGTCGGGGGTGAGGCGCTGCCGCATCAGGCTGTCGGTTTCCTCCAGGCGCGAGGCAAGATGCAGCAGGGCGTGGTCCTTGATGTAGGGGAAGGGCGAGAGCGCGGCCTTTCCGGGGTCGGACCATGAGTGGTGGAAATAGAGCGAGGCTCCGTGGTCAATGAGCCAGGTCTCGCGTCCGTGCCAAAGGAGCATGTTGGTGTTGCGCAGGGTGCGGTCTATGTTGGTGAGGAAGGCGTCGGTCCATACTATGCGCGAGGCTGTTTCGGCATCGATGGTGTTGATGTAGGGGTCGATGGATAGCGCTCCTTCCAGAAAGTGCATGCCCAGATTGAGGCCGCGGCTTGCCTGCATGAGGTCCTGCACTTCCTCGTCGGGCTCCGTACGTCCGAAGTCTTCGGCCAGCTCCAGAAACACCAGCTCCGGTACGAGCAGACCGGCCGCACGCGCCACTTCGCCTCCGATTATTTCGGCGGCAAGCACTTTCGGGCCGTGGCCCGAGCCGCGCAGCTTGGCGGCATATCGGAAGCCGTCGTCGGCCTCCACGAGCAGCGGCAGGGAGCCCCCCTCGCGCAGGGGCGCAATATAGCGTGTCACGGTCTGATGCCTCAGCTGGTCCATTTTCCTATGGTTGTCCGGCTCTGATTTTCCGGCTCCTAAATATAACGCGAAGTTACTGAATTGGTTTCAATCCCCTGTAAGTTTATGCCGAAAAAATGTAGTATATTTGCGGTTGAAATGTGGATTTCCGGATTCCCTATCCGGATAATGGCACTTATAAAACACCGTTTTTAGCTATGATTCATCACTTTGGTATATGTTTGCGCCGCGTTGGAGTTCCGGTGCTTGTGGGCATAGCCGTGCTGTCGGGATGCCGGAGGCATGAGGCCGACGGGCGCCTTGCGAGGGTGGCCGGGATTGTTTCTGCTCAGCCAGAAGAGGCATTGCGGATGCTTGGAGCCGTTGACCGCGACTCGCTGCGGGAGGCCGACCGTCATTATTACGACCTTCTGAGCGTCAAGGCTGCCGACAAGGCGTATATAACGCATGTGTCGGACAGCACGGTTCTTGACGTGATAAATTATTATGCGTCGCACGGGCCTGACAGCCTTCGGGCCGAGTCGCTGTATTACGGCGGACGCGTCTATAGAGATATTGGCGATTATCCCACGTCGCTGCGCTACTTTCAGAGCGCTCTCGACATGCTGCCGGAAGATACGCCTTATCTCACCTTGCGAGCCAATGTGCTGAGTCAGACAGGCCGTCTGATCAACACCTTGCGCCTGTACGAGCGGGCAATTCCTTACATCGAGGAGTCCATACGGGTCGATTCGGTTCTGAACGATTCTTTGGGCCTGATGTTTGACACACAACTGCTTGGGACGGTGTATATCAAAGAGAGAAAATATGATATAGCGGAAGCTAAGTTTAGCTTTTCAAAAGAAATTGCTAAAAAATATCTCCTGAAGACGAATATCTTCAGACTATGTTTTTGGGCGGAATTAAATATAGGAAAGGGAAGATGGATTCAACCTTGCAAATACTGTGTCCTATAATAGATAAACTTCACCCCATAGATAGGAACAATGCGTTAGTATTTTTGGCTAAAGCCTATCTGAGGACAGGAATATTTGACTCTGCATATCTGTATGGAAAAGAATTGGCATTTGGAAGCAAATCCTATAATAAGGCGACCGGCTTTGAAATATTGTTATCTCCTGAACTCAAAAATTTTATCCCTGCAGACTCACTCTATATTTATATAACGAAGTATAGAGGCGTTTTAGAACATTCTCTAAATCAGAATGGTTCACAGGAGGCATTAATGCAAAACGCATTATATAATTATCAGATTCATGAGCGGGAAAAAATAAAGGCTGAGAGATGGAAGAACACTCTAATAAGGGGTATTATGAGCGCTGTAGTGATAATATCATTGCTTGTTATTGCTGTTCTTTATCTTAAAAATCGGAATCAAAAAAATCTTCTACGATTACACAAGGCATTAGAAAATGTAGAGGAGCTTAAAAAATCTCTTGTTAAAATAAATAAATTAAATCAGCAGAATTTTGTAGCTCAATCAGTTCAACCTAATGCGGAATCATATAAATTGATTGATGTAAGTGAAAGAGAGAGATGTGTGGAGTTAAGGGAACGGTTAAAGAATGAATTGCTTGAACTTCAGCGTGAGAGTGGTTCTGAAAATCAAGTTTCTCCAATCATATACAAATCGGAGGCGTATTCGGAGGTACAAGAATACATAAAGAAAGGAAAAGTAATTCCAGAATCTAATTTGCTTTGGCGTAAATTAGAAGAATCGGTAATAGATAGTTCAAGAGAATTTAAATATAGACTCAATCTTTTAACTGGTGGAAAAATAAAAACACAGGACTACCATGTGGCACTTTTAATTAAATGTGGAATTTCCCCGACAAATATTTCTATTCTTATTGGAAGAGCTAAAGGAACCGTTTCTTATAGAAGAGAAGCCTTGTGTGAAAAAGTCTTTGGCGAAAAATATGGAGTTAAAGTTATAGATGATGTAATACGTTTGTTATGAAGAAGTAAAGTCGATTTTTTAGTGCGGAGATTGTGCGGGAAAATAAAACCGCACATAACCCGCACACGATTAGAGAGATTCTAAAAAACCTCTCCTTAAATTTGCAGCGAATAAATGAAAGGAATATGAAGAAAATACTAATTCTAATTGTCAGTTTTTACGCTGTATTAATGTGGAGTTCTTCCATTTTGGCCAATTCTCACATTTCTTGTATGCTTAATTATGGAACCGAGGTAAACAACGATCTGGACACAGTTGACTATACTGAAACTTCGCGAGGTCGTAGAATTCCCGCACGTCCAGTTCAATGTAACATAAGTGTTGAGAATGGCGTCAGTTTTATAGGTTTTAATTATGAAATAAGCACATTTGAAATCTATGACTGTTATGGGAGTTGCATTGCCTCTTGTAATTTAACGTATAACGTATAAATAATAAACTTGATATGAGATTTATTTACTTTCTGATGATGTTGGCCGCGGGATTTGCGGCAAATGCGAGGGATGTAATGGGCAGGGTGTGTGACGACGGTGGCAATTCGCTTGCGGGAGCATCGTGTGTGGTTTACACGCTGCCCGATTCCACCTACCTGTGGGGGACGGTGAGCGACGAAAGCGGACTGTTCAGGCTCGCGGCTCCTGAAACGGGCGACTGGTTTCTGACGGTAAGCTACATAGGAATGGAGAGCCGCGACATCGACAGAAAGGAATACGTCTCACAGACGGCCCAGGGACAGCGCCTGGAAGTGGCGCTGCGTCCGGCGACGTCGGAACTTGGCGAGGTGGTGGTGAAGGCCCGGAAGCCTCAGCTGACATTGAAAGGCGAGGCGCTGTCGTATAACATCGACGATATAATGAAGACGCGCGTGGTATCGTCGGCCCACAATCTGCTTACGCAGCTGCCGCTCATACAGTCGCGCGACGGCAACAGCCTTGAGCTTTCGGGCGCCCCCATGGGCAACGCGGTAATCTACATCAACGGCAAGCAGCCGAAACTGCGCGGGTCGCAGCTCACGGATTATCTGAAAAATATTCCTGCCGAGCAGGTGAAGAATGTGGAGATAATCTATAATCCGTCGTCGCGGTGGAAAACACGCAGTTCGGTGATCAACGTGGTACTTAAGCGCCAGAATGCCTATACGGCCAACGGGCAGGTGAAGGCCGACGCATTCTATAAGCATGCCACCTCGCTTTCGGGCGGAGGCAGCCTGTTTGCGGGCCTTCCGAAGCTGAACATCAATGTGATGTATAACTACGGCAATATCCGCGGCAAGGGCAAGGAAATTCAGGATGCACTCCATACGGTGGGCGACGAAACCCGGCATATTCACGACACGGTGACGGGAAAGGTGAATAATCTGAGCCACACGGTGTATACGGCGCTGTCGTATGAAATCAACAGCAAAAGCAGCCTTGACCTGACCTATAACGGCTCGTTCAGTCCCCGCAACCGTCAGCACGCGCGTCAGGTGAACTCTCTGCTTGGAACATCGGTGGGCGAAGGCGACGCCGACCGTCAGCTCAATGCCGTGAGTCTGGAATATACGTCGCCGATAGGACTGACCGGTGGAGTGGAGTATGTGAACCACAACTACGACGGCCATGAGATGATTGACAAGACAAGCGCCACGGGTGAGAAGTCGCCGTTCATGCGCAGCCGCAGCTCGCAGCACGTGAACCGCGTGAAAGTGTATGCCGACGGGTCGAACTCGCTTGGACGCGGCTGGACGCTGTCGTATGGCGCGAGCTACGAGACAACCAATACCAAGAACCGCCATACTAATGTGTCGGACATCCTCAACAGCACCACGGCTTCCACCACCCGCGAGTCGATCATAAAGGGCTACGCCGGGCTGCAGAGGGCGTTTTTCGGCAACCGGTTTTTCGCAAGCGTGTCGGCTTCGGGCGAGCACTATAAGATAGGGGATTACATCCACAACGGTATCTTTCCGCGAGCTACGCTCACATTCATGCCCTCGCAGACGCATATATTCCAGGCGGCCTATCAGACATTCAAGAGCTATCCCTCGTTCTGGGAGAGAATGGATTTCGTGTCGTATTCCAACGAGTATCAGGTGAATATAGGCAACCCCACGCTGCGGCCGGCCGATTATAAGGTGGGCAGTCTGATCTATGTGTGGAAAAACAAATATGTGCTGTCGTCGTCATATTATCATGTGAAAGACTTTTTCTTCTCGCAGATTTATCTGTCGCCCGACGAGTTTCTGCAGATACAGAAGCTGTTCAATGCCGATCTGTCGTCGGTGCTGAGATTCTCGCTTACGATACCGCTGAATGTGAAGAAGGTGTGGTATCCTACCGTGACGCTTTCGGAGAGCCTCGAACGGTTCAAGTCGGACGACTGGCACGGACTGGCGTTCGACCGCAGAAAGTGGAGCGGCTCGGTGACGGTGAACAATACGTTTATAGTCAGCACCAAGCCCCGGATTTCGCTGGAGCTTAACGGCTTTGCCAGCACCGGAAGCATGCTCGGCCTGTGGGACCGCCCTTCCAACTGGGGCGTGGATGCCGGTGCGTCGATGAGTCTGCTGAAAAACAAGCTTGTGGTGTCGGTGCGCGGCAACGACCTGTTTGAGAGCCAGACGCCCATGCAGTATATGGACTACGGTCAGCAGCGCCTGAGCGTTGACAGCCGGTTCTACGGGCGCAGCCTGAGTGTGAGCGTGGTCTACAAATTCAAAGGCTACAAGGAAAAACAGATGAAGAGCGTTGATACCTCGCGCTATATGGCGGAATGACGGACTAAAAACAGAAATTATGGCAAGAATGAGGATTACACGGCAGCGCGATGCGATGCAGTGCGGGGCGGCCTGTATCTGTATGGTATGCAACTACTTCGGGATGAAAAGCACGCTCGAGTGGGTGGAAAGCTATTGCAAGCCTATGAAAGACGGGATTTCGATGAAAGGCCTTACTGATTCGGCACGCAATCTGGGATTTGATGCCGTGGCGGCAAGGGTGCCTACAGAGCGTCTCGGGTCACTGCCGCTACCCGCGGTGCTTCACTGGAATCAGAATCACTTCGTGGTGCTCTACAAGGTGAGCCGCAAGGGAGACCGGTATCATATAGCCGATCCAGCAAAGGGCAAGATAAAGTATTCGAGGGAAGAGTTCGGCAGGCACTGGGAGTCGACAACAGTCGATGAAGAACCGGCCGGTATAGCGATGTTCTTTGACCCGATAGATACGGTAGAGGAGCCGTTGCCTCCCAGACCCAAAAAGCGATCGTTTGGTTTCCTGCTGGGATATCTGCGGCAATACGGACGCTATTTTTTTCAGATAGGCCTGGGTCTTCTCCTGGGATGTCTGTTGCAGCTGGTGATGCCGTTTCTTACACAGTCGATAGTCGACACGGGCATAAAGCACAGCGATATGGGCTTTATATGGCTTGTGCTTCTCGGAGAGCTTATGATAGTGACAGGCCGGATGTCGGCAGATTTCATAAGGCGCTGGCTGCTCATGCACATATCCATGAGAATAAATATATCGCTTGTGAGCGATTTCTTCATAAAGCTGATGAATCTGCCTATGTCTTTTTTCGACACCAAGCTGATGGGAGATCTTCTGCAGCGCATAGGCGACCATTCGAGAGTGCAGAACTTTCTGACGAATCAGGTGCTAGGCATAGTGTTTACAATGCTGACATTTGTGATTTTCGGGATAGTGCTGTATGTCTATAGCCGTGTGATATTTCTTACGTTTCTTGTCGGCAGCATAGTCTACGGGCTGTGGATAGTGCGGTTTCTTGGCAAGCGCAAGCTGCTGGACTACGAACTGTTTGAACTGCAGGCCGAGAACCAGAACCGTACATATCAGTTTGTGACTTCCATGCAGGAAATCAAGCTTCAGAACTGTGAACGCCGCCGAAGGTGGGAATGGGAGGATACGCAGGCCACGCTGTTCGGCGTGCAGATGAAGGCCATGAAACTACAGCAGGCCCATGAGGCAGGCTCGATATTCATAAACGAGGTGAAAAACATAGTGATAACCGTGCTTGCCGCCTCGGCCGTGATAAACGGGCAGCTTACACTCGGCGCCATGCTTGCTGTGCAATATATAATAGGACAGCTTAATTCGCCGGTGTCACAGCTCATGTCGTTTATCTACTCGGTTCAGGATGTGAAACTCTCGCTCGAGCGAATCAACGAAATCCACGACGGAGAGAAGGATGAAACAAGCGAGGAACTGGCTCACAGCTATGTGGGAGAAAAATCAATCAGCTTCCGCAATGTCGACTTCAAATATAACATCTATGCCTATTACAAGAATCTCGACGGTGTATCGTTTGATATTCCTGCCGGAAAGGTCACCGCGATAGTGGGCGCCTCGGGCAGCGGCAAGACCACATTGATTAAACTAATGCTGGGATATTATCCGGCGACGTCAGGCTTTATCAGTGTCGGAGGCCGTGATATCAGCGAATATAATCTCAGGTGGTGGCGGCGCCAGTGTGGCGTAGTGATGCAAGACGGGGTGATTTTTTCGGAGTCGATAGCCCGGAATATCGCCGTGGACGATGGTCCGATCGATAAGGAACGGCTGCTTAATGCGGCCAGAATCGCCAATATCCATGACTTCGCCATGGAATTGCCTCTTAAATACAAAACCCGTATCGGTGCAGACGGAAGAGCTCTGAGTCAGGGGCAAAAACAAAGGGTGCTGATAGCACGTGCTGTATACAGGAATCCGGATTTCATATTCCTTGACGAGGCAACAAATGCTCTTGATGCTAAAAATGAGCGTTCAATAGTTGAGAACCTGGCCGAGTTCTATAAGGGGCGCACCGTGGTGATTGTGGCACACCGGTTATCAACTGTGAAGGACGCAGATCAGATTCTGGTAGTAGATGGTGGAAAGATTGCCGAATCGGGGAATCATGCTTCGCTTGTGGAGAAAAAAGGTGTTTACTATAATCTTGTAAGAAACCAACTTGAATTAGGTGAATGATATGAAGAAATATAAGGATTATGATAGGCTTGAAATACGGTCGGAAAAGCTCAGGAAGCTTTTGGGCGAGAAGCCATCACTTATTGTACGATGGGGAAGTGTGGTGATTTTCATACTGTTCATGTCTATACTCATTGCTGTCGGGAGGTTGCGGTATCCTCACGGTGCGGGAGAGTCAATACTGGAGCATTTCCTGCGATAAAACCGTGCCGTATGGATAGGTAATGAGCAGTTTTCGGGCGGAAAGTTGCGGGGCGGTGGTCCATTCTTGGGGGGAGAAGCGTTATATATAGAGCATTTCTGCGAAATTTCGGTAATTTTGCGGAGGTGACGCCAAATGAATAGAAAAGATGGAATTACTGAGACAACGCATACTTGAGGACGGACGCTGCTATGAGGGCGGCATTCTGAAGGTGGATAGCTTTATCAATCATCAGATGGATCCTGACCTGATGAAGCAGATCGGGGCGGAGTTCGCGCGGATATTCGCCGGAAGCGGCGTGAACAAGATTCTTACCATCGAGGCAAGCGGAATTGCCCCGGCAATAATGACCGGGGCAATGATGCATCTGCCTGTGGTGTTCGTGAAGAAAAAGAAGCCTAAGACTATGGAACGGATGCTTACGAGCACGGTGCATTCGTTTACTAAGGACAGGGATTATACGGTGTGTATCTCGGCCGATTTTCTCACGTCCGGTGACCGGGTGGTGTTCATAGATGATTTTCTGGCCTATGGCAACGCGTCGCTGGGCGTGATTGATCTCTGCCGTCAGGCCGGTGCCACAATCGTGGGGATGGGCGGGTAGGTCGGCGCCCTTGCGGACG
>LUJP01000008.1 GCA_001689535.1 Bacteroidales bacterium M5 | reverse complement strand
CGGCATGGTCAAGACTTGGGTGTTCATACGGCAAAGTCGATGCCTCCATTCCTGAATTGGCAATTTCTCTATATCCGGAATATCGTGGAAGAGGTATAGGCAGCCGACTATTGGAATCCTTATTGAACACGCTTTGCGAGAATGGATATAAAAAGGTTTCACTGTCAGTCGATAAGACCAATTATGCAGTAAGTATGTACCGCAGATTCGGATTTGAGACTATCGTAGAGCGAGAGCATGATTATTTAATGGTCAAACATTTGAATCGCAAGTGAATCATGAATATAAAATCGCAACTGCAACAACTTTGTGGTGATACAGAATTTCTGCGGCTTAACGACATAAATATCGAGCCGGAAAAGATACGGGCTATCATGATAAACGAAATTGTCCCGGCTGATTCTGACGATGACTTCTATGGAAAGCCGGATTCCGCATATATGTCAACGACAATTCCGCTGTTCCGAAAAGCCGGGATAGAGGTAAATAGTATTCAGGATATATTGAACCGCGGCATTTACATCACCAATGCCGTCAAGACGCCTAAATCGGAATATGCTGTTTCAAAGGATAGCATTGAAGAGAGTCTGCAGTATCTCGAAAAGGAGCTTGAGCTGTTTCCCAATCTTCAGGTTGTCATGCTCATGGGTGATGTGGCGAAAAAAGCTTTTAATATGATAAGCAAAAAAGCAACCGGGAAAAATGCCGTTCCAAGTATATCTACTTACAAGTTGCGTAATACTGAGATTTTTTATAAAGGATGGCGCATCCTGCCTTCTTATATAATGACAGGTCAAAACCTCCTTATCGAAAAATCAAAGTTTCAAATGGCATCAGAGGATATTGCCTTGATGTATAGACTGATAAACGACAATGAAAAGTAACTTCATCTATGAGAATAATGACGAAAGAAGCCGTTTTAGACCTGATAGACAGGATGCGTACCCCCGACCCGAAGACAAAGGGATTTTATGAGGGGACAGCACAATGGTCTGCGTGGCAGGAGGCTCGGAACCTGACAGATATGTCGCTTCTGCCGGTGCTGGAAGATATTATCCGTGAACATCCGGGCGATGAAGGAAGAGATGTCCGTAAAACGGCTTATTTCATTTATCAGAAACTCCTTGTGCATCGGTTTGACGAGGCTGGATTCGCTTTCCTGCTTGGACGGCTCGACAAGGAAATCACAAAAGGAAATGCAATATGGTGGGTTGACTATCTCGAAGATATAGACGTTCAACCGGAAACTCCTGTGCATACTCTGCTTTCGATAGCCTTGCGCGGAGACAAAGATGACCTGAACTGGATAAGCCGCGTCATCGAAGAATATGCTAAAAAAGGCAATATCGAATCACGCAATGCACTGCCTGATTTGAAAGAGCGGCTAAAGGCAGCATCTAAAACCGTGCGTCAGGCGACAGCCGATATTCTGAAAGAACATGGAGTCGTGTCGAAATTTGATATGCAGCGGTTGCCGGACGAGGACAGCGCACTTCTTTACGAAGCACTGAAAGCAGGTGTCTTGGAGGAATACGGCATCAGCCACAAACGGCTGGACAAACTCATCGGAGAGGTTCTAAAGTAAGTATTGGCTTAATTTTGAATGAAAAACTGATTGCAATATGGCTATTACACCTGACAACATTCTGAAATATTGCCTTGACAATTTTGACGGGCTTGTAGAGATAAACAGTTGGGGCGAGCGTGGGATTTTCTACAATCCCGGAGGCGTGCTTAAACGTGGTGTGTATGTGTTGACAATCAAAGAAAAGGATGGCGACAATGACCGGGCTTCTCGCCTTGACCGCGAGGATGTGTGGCGCGTGAATATAGGCGTCAGAAAACAGACATTCCGCACTTTATTCGCTGAATTGCCGCAACGCCCGGATAAAGGTTGTGTTGTGGATATGCCGTATGACTTTACCGCAAAAGATGTTATTATGCCGCATCCGGTCTATGCGTGGATGGGATGGATTTGCGCTTTGACCCCATCTGAAACGACATTTGAATCATTGAAGCCTTACATCGTTGAATCTTATGAATACGCGAAAGAGAAATTCCGTAAAAAGATGGGCGAAACAGTGAATCAGTTATCTGAGAATAATGATAGAACCTCTACCATTAAATCAGCGATAAAACGGTATAATGATATTATCGAAGGCAACGAGCCTTTCTGCATGAAGGACGAGGCCTGGTATATGATGGGGCTTGCCTATCAAGAGTTGGCTGAATACAAAAAAGCCTTTGCTTGCTTCAAGAAAGCCGCAGAGATGAATTATGACGAAGCCTTTGTTAAGGTGGGCGATGCCTATTGTGAAGGGCTGGGGGTGAAGCAGAATCCGGTCATGGCTTTCCGCTGGTATCGCAAAGGTGCTGATATGGGTGAGATAAGCGCCAAACTGCGACTGGCAGACTGTTATAAGCATGGTGCCGGCTGCAAGGTTGATTATTCAAAGGCGTTGGAGCAATACATACATATAGCGGAACGCACCGGCCGCTATTGGCAGAGATATGCCGACGGCATAGGCACGGCGTTGTATGAAATCGGCAATATGTATCTTGAAGGGTTAGGCGTACCGGTTGATTTGAAAAAAGCCGCCAAATATCTCCAACTTGCCGCCAAGAAAGGCAACCGAAATGCTGAAAGTATCCTTAACACCGATATATTTAATAAATAAGACATACTGCAATGAACCAACTGACAGAATATTATAAAATCTTACAACGCTTCTCCAGCCTGTATGCCGGGGAGGGCGACGACGAACTGGCGCGGCATGCCGCCGATGCCATCACACCCTTAGCCGAAAAAGGCAATACCAAGGCGCAATATATGCTCGGACGGTATTACTCGTGGGGTTATCATCATCAATGTGATAATCAGAAAGCGATTTACTGGTTTGAAAAAGCTGCCGACAAAGGAAGCGACAAGGCCGCCGAGGCGATGGCAAATCTCTATCGCTATGATTTTGGCGACGATGAGACAATCAGTGCGCAGGCTAAAAAAGACTTTACACACAAATGGCATTACCGCTGGATTGAGATACTGGAGGCAAAAGCCGCCAAGGGCGTGGCAAGCGCGGCCCAGGCTCTGATGAAACTCTATGCCTATGACTGTCCCGAAGACATCGACCGCGAAGAGGGAGTGAAGATTGCCTGCAAATGGTACTACCGCTGGGTTGAAATCCTGAAAGCGCGAGCCGACAAAGGCGATATGGCGACCAAGAAGCGGCTTGCCGATATACTCTACTGGGGTACGGGCGTTCCCGATGAACTGGTGGAGCTTATCGAAGACGAAGACATTGACACACACGAAGATTCCGCAGCCGAGCTATACGCCGAAGTTGCCGATGGCGAAAAAGATGCCGAGGCATGGTTTAATCTTGGACAGCTTTATTGCCGTAATGCGACCGAAGAAGCTTATCTGAAGTCGCTAGACTGCTACATGAAAGCTGCCGAAATGGGCTACAAAGACGCTTACCACTGCATCGGCGGCGCATACTTCGACGGGCGCGGTGTTGAAAAGGACTGGGGCAAGGCGCGCGAGTGGTATCAAAAAGGAGCCGAAGCGGGCGATGTGATGTCGAGACTCCAGCTTGCAGATTGTTATAAACGCGGCATGGGCGGAGAAAAAGACTATGCCGAGGCTATGAAACTCTATCGTCAGATTGCCTCCCGCCGCAACTTATACGGAAAATACAACCATGAAGTCAGCGTGGCACAGTACGAAATAGGCAACATGTATATGAAAGGGCTTGGCGTGGAAACCGACTTCCGCCAGGCTTTCGACTGGATTCGGCTTGC
Source organism: Bacteroidales bacterium M5 (assembly GCA_001689535.1). Lineage (GTDB taxonomy): Bacteria > Bacteroidota > Bacteroidia > Bacteroidales > Muribaculaceae > Paramuribaculum. The sequence goes on along the minus strand of LUJP01000008.1, from coordinate 1,267 downwards.
CGCTGAAAACGGCAACATCGCCGCCGAGAATGCACTGAACAACAAGAAATTCAGAGATTTCAAAAGATGAAACTGCGTATGTTGTCCTTAGAGGGTGATTATGCTCTTGAAAAACGAGAGAAGGAGAAATCCAACTATTGCTACATCCACCTGCATGCTGTCACATTCGGTATTGCTCAATATATCCTGACGGAACTGATGCCTATTGATCTTGACGGATGCGGGCGGTTGACCATCAGTGCGAATGTCGAGCAGGAGATGATGGGCTGGCCGGGCTATAATCCGGTTCCTAAAATGGGCGTGTCGTAGTACAATCTTGACATCGAAACATCCCGCAAGCTCTATGACCTCAAACGCTTCAGCAAGGCTTTCAGCGAAGAACTCAGCAATGAGTTCGAGCAATTTGTTGCCGGCATAATCATGGATGTTTTGGTGGAAATAGACCGGGCGCACGGTGACAGAAACCGCCTTGCGGAGCGGCGTGATGAAATTATGAACAAGATGAGGGAGTGCGGATGCAAGAAAGAGATTCTGCTTGAAAAATACTCCAAGTTCCGCCGCGACAGGAAATACAAGGCGATGGTGTACCGCTGCATCGGCCACGGTATTGGCGACGCGATAAGAGTGGATTTGGTCGATTGTAAAAGCGACAAGGTTGTCGTGTCGGAATGGCTCGATGAGTTACCCCACACTGTCGATATGGCGGGAGCCGTCACCCGGACAGGCTGGAACGGGGATTCCTTCAATGTGACATTTTTCCGGTCGGATTGGACATAGACTGTGAAACTGCCTGAAAACAAAACAATAGAATCATGATAAAGTACACGAATAAATATACAGACAAATCGTTCGATATCGCCAAGTGTCGCGAATCGGCGTTGTTGATATATCATGTATCAACTATTTTCATTAAATTGCGGTGAGTCAGAGTGCTTTGCACCGGCTGCGCCGACATGCGCTCTCTGCTCAATTGGGGGCGTAAGAATTTTGAACAGATAATGGAAAACCGACAAAACATTACTAACTATATGGATATGAAATATTGTCAGAGCTGCGGAATGCCGCTCACCAACGAAATCCTCGGCACAAATGCGGATGGCACAACCAATGAAGATTACTGTATCTACTGCTACAAGGACGGTAAGTTCGTTCAGGATATGACTATGGAGCAGATGATTGAGCACTGCGCACAGTTCACCGACGAGATAAACAAGAACTCCGGTCAGAATCTCACTGTCGAACAGATGAAGGAGCAGATGCGTCAGTT
>LUJP01000052.1:2786-3338 GCA_001689535.1 Bacteroidales bacterium M5 | reverse complement strand
CCCATAAAATACCAAATCGAAATCTCCGCCAAATATTGGGAGTCGATTTTCCGTGCCGAGGGCATCACCGACCGTCGAAAGCAACAGGAGCGCATCGTCCGTGAGAAACAATCAATTCTTGATTTTCTCACCGGCGCGGAAAACTCCGGCAAGGCGTGGTTTTCCACTTTCTACATCACTCCCGACGGAAAGGAACAGCACGACGTTGTGATAAACAAAATCGACGCCACCAAAGAGGGCGGCGATTGGGAAACCGACATACAGGAGGCTATCAATATGATATGCTTCACTATGCGCGTACACTCAAACCTCGTCGGCTCCGTGCCCGGAAAGGCGCAGACCAACAACTCCGGCTCCGACAAGCGCGAGCTGTACACCATAGCCCAGGCACTCCAAAAGCCATATCACGACCTCCTTTTCACCGTCCACCGCATCATCATCAAATTCAACGCCTGGCAAGGCGTCACCGTCGATGTGCCCTTTATCCAACTTACCACCCTCGACGAACACCAAGACGTAAAAGAGGTCAAAGTCACAAGTGACAAGGCGTAA
>LUJP01000052.1:2605-2727 GCA_001689535.1 Bacteroidales bacterium M5 | reverse complement strand
CCGACCTACAACACAATCTGCGGCTACACGGATAGCAACCCTATCCGCATAGCCACCGCCCGGCTCGTCGTCGCCGACGCCATGCGCCGTGCAATTCCCTCGCTCGACCTTGTGCTTACGCC
>LUJP01000052.1:0-2507 GCA_001689535.1 Bacteroidales bacterium M5 | reverse complement strand
CACCGCGACGACTGCATCGCCGCGCTCTTGCCCGAGCTGCCGGGCGCGAGCCGGTGGCTCAACTCCGACCAAGCCGCTTTCTTCGGAGCAACCCTCTTTCCCACTTTGGAAATTGTCGCCCAATCCCCAATTTCCAATTCCCAATCCCTTAACTGGGAGCGATACCTCGAACTCCGCCCCCAAATCATAGACTTGGAGGCATCGTTGGCCGAGGAATGGTTGTCGCCGGAACTGATGTCAGCGCTCCGGGCAGAGAACCTGCGCGGAGATCTGCCACCCCTCCGCCACGATGTAGTCCGCCAAATCAAGGCGCAGCTCATCGCCTACCTGCAAAAAGGCTCGTTCAATAGCCGACGCCTCGCCGATATTGTCAATATCATACGCCACCGCCCCTCCAATTTCCCCGAATGGCACAGCTCCGACACCGCCCGATTGTTCACGCCCCCGACGTTCAGCAACCGCAAAGAAGCCTCCGGCTACTTCTTTTGAGCATACCCATAGCCGATATAAGCTTCCACGCAAGCGACGACTGAACCACAGGCCATAATATACTTTTGCGTCAACTAATTATTATTTGTATATTGTAGAATTTAACCCTATATTTGCAAAGATATATCAATTTACGCGAACAATTTTACAGCATAGTCTGTTATAACACAAATTAGCTATAATAATATGAAAACATTTTACACTCTATTCATCGCTCTTTGTGCCGTGCTCCCATTGTCTGCGGAAACTGTCACAGCTCATTATTTTGGGTCGGAAATTGACCTGACACAAAAGAATAATCCCTGCAAAGGTAATACCGACGGAGGTGTTGAAGTTATTGTAGTAACAAATGTTACGGCAGTTAAAGATGCCCCCAACCGAACTGTGGTTGAACGTACATATTCGCTCCCGAATGGAGAAATTTTGAAATCCGACAAAGAAATCATCAACTCATCGAAACAAGAAGTACTCCACAAACTTTTTCCTCGTGAATATCCAAAAGTAAAAATGTAAGACAGGCCCCTGTCTTTTCCGCATAGAGGGCTTTACCGTACTTTCGCAGTGCGTTAAAGCCCTTTTTCTATGCAGACAATCTCAATAAATTTCATCGTGCCGCAGGGGTGGCACGAACTCTCCGATAAACAGCAGTGCCTCCACAATATTTAATGTTTCTTTTCGTTATTATTGCAAACGACAATCAACTCACTATGAAGCAAATCCTCAATATCCTTATCCTGCTCTCTATTGTATTATTTACATCTTGCAACAAAGAAGATAGAGAGCCTGAATATACACCGCTTACCATTCATCGACAATTCAATACACAAACTATGCCTGTAAAATTGTCGGAACTCAAAGACTTTACCGAATACAAGGATAAAATCTTTATCGTCAATTCCATAGATGAATTGCCCGAAGACAAGTATTTCAGTACCGAGGATTTTGTGAGGGCTAACATCAATTTCTCCGAGTATTCTCTTGTTATCGTATATCAGCTTATTTTAGGTGATATTGTAACATATCAATATGGTTGGTGTTATGATAATTGGGATGAACGCTATCAATTCAACACCATCTATGACCGCATAAAGGACTCGGAATATGTGGACGGCGAAATTGAGAATTTCACATACTTACGGAGTGCAATTCTTGTCCGACGTATTCCTTCCGATGCCAAATGCTCTATTTTAATGGATATCTACGAGCATTAACTTTACGTCTTTTCCGCATAGAGGGCTTTACCGTACTTTCGCAGTGCGTTAAAGCCCTTTTTCTATGCAGACAATCTCAATAAATTTCATCGTGCCGCAGGGGTGGCACGAACTCTCCGATAAACAGCTACGCTATGTTTATCAACTGCTCGCTCAAAATTTCACCTCCGACGAGGTGAAGACTCTTTGCTTGCTCCATTGGACGGGCACCAAAGTTATAGGCAAGCAAAACACCGACGGCTACCTGCTCCGAAAAGGAAAAATCCTTTTCGAGATAACGCCGCTTACCCTCGCCGAACTGCTACCGAACCTCGATTGGCTCGGCTCGCTCCCGACTTCTCCAATCCGCCCCGTAAAACTCAAACACCGCCCCGGCATCGCCGCCGACTTCGACGAGGTGCCATTTGAGCAATACATCATCGTCGATAACCTCTACCAAGGCTATCTCCAAACACAGGACGATACGCTGCTCGACGAAATCGCCTCGGTAGTATATCCCGGCATCAAGACACCGCTTGCCCCCGACGAGCGCATCGCCATTTTCTACTGGGTCGCATCGCTCAAATCCTCGCTCGCAAGCCGATACCCCGACTTCTTCCAACCTGCCGATGCCGTCGCCACCGGCAACTTGCTCGGCTCTCCCTCCCTGTCGGTCGAGGCCGCGATGAACGCACAAATCCGTGCCCTCACCAAAGGCGATGTCACAAAAGAGGCCGAAGTCCTCGCCCTCGATACCCACCGCGCACTTACCGAACTCAATGCGCAAGCCCGTGAGTACAAACAGCTCAACTCCCAACTCAACAAGAA
>LUJP01000039.1 GCA_001689535.1 Bacteroidales bacterium M5 | reverse complement strand
TAACAATCGTTATGAAACACCCTCTTATAGACAACGTCATTCATTACGCTATTATCCTTTGATTCTATGTATTTTCTGACGGCGATGTCAAATATCTGTTTTGCCTTGGCCCGTCCGGATGGGGTGGATTCGAGCGAGTCTTTGTATTCCGTGGCGGGACAGTAGAATTTTGACTGCTCCGGGTTGGCAAGCAGTAGCATCGGAATGTCGTGTTCCGCGTATTCAACATTACCCCGCATGAATTTCTCGTGGTAATTGTAGCCCACCTTGATTGCGGCGCGCGGATATTCAGGCTTTTTCTTTGCAAAGATGCATGCCGTGACGCTGAGAAGTACTATTAATGTGATAAATCGGTTCATTATCTGTATTATTGAAAAAACTCCGAGGCAAAGTTAGTCAGAATCCGGTGCTTTGCTCTCAACATTTGTTGAAACTGGTATAAACGGGCCTTTATTTTTTACGCAGACGGCTCAGATGGGTGGGGGTGATGTTCAGAAGTGAGGCTATGTCTTTTAGTGAAAACAGGCGGAACAGGTCGGGATCGCGGCTTATCAGATCATCATACCGCTCCTGTGGTGATTTTGAGTAGAGGTCGGTAAAACGGTCGTAAAGTGTGGAGAATACGGCGCGTGTGGTTGCCGCAATCACTTCTCTTGCTGCGGCATCGGAGTGCATGAGCTTCACCACTTCAGCCGTCGGCACGCAATAAATCTCGCATGGCACGGTCGCGATTATCGAACACCGCGATTTCTCCCGATACAGCGATCCGGAAAATCACACACGAAATGCCCCGCAAATTCCAGCCCTACCACGTGGGGAGCGCCGTCGGAGGAATAGCACACGTATTTCAGAGCTCCGGATTTTACATACCCGAAATACATTCCCACCTCACCGGCCGTGATGAATTCAGCCCCTTTTTCGTAATGGCGCAGATTGCCATGGCTCTGGCATAGATCGCGCCAGAAACCGGTGTCGATATGGTCGATATACGAATTGAACTGTGACGGCATCTTCAGTCTTAATATTAGTTTTACAAAAATATCCTATTATGGGATACGACATTACATGGCGGCACTTAAATTATGTTACTTTATGTTACAAGCTCTTAATTTTCAGAACCCCTGTGGGTAAAAGCTAAACAATTTTTAAAATTTGATGTTTTTAAAGTTATAAAAAACTTCAACATCACCAATTACCTGCACTGGGGCATCGGAGATATTCGGAGACTCGGCCGGCATGGCATCTCGGCGGTGGCTGAAACCATATAAACAGTTAATGAAATGAAGCCAATTAAAACAGGTAAGCTACCTCTAGATCCCACTGCCTATGTAGCCATTTTATCGCTTTCCCTTATTGTGAATCTTCCGGGTCTGGCTGTTACTCCTATGCTGGACACTCTGGCACATATCTTCCCTAAATCAAGTGCACTGGAGAAGCAGCTTCTCACAATGTTGCCCAATCTTCTCATCATCCCCTTCGTGCTGATGTCAGGTAAGTTGTCAACCACCAACCACAAGAAGGCTCTTATTGTTGCGGCGTTGCTTATCTTCGCCGGGTCCACATTAGGCTATATGCTTTCCACATCCATGCTGGCTCTGATCATATTCAGCTGCACCCTGGGTATAGGCGCCGGTATTCTGGTGCCTTTTTCCACAGGCCTGCTGTCTGATACTTTCGCAGGCAAGCCGCTCATGAAGCAGATGGGCCTGCAGAGTGCAATATCCAATCTGACGCTTGTTGCAGCCACATTTGCCGTAGGCTGGCTGGCACGCGTGGGCTGGCATGCCCCGTTCATGGTTTATGCGGTGTCACTTGTCCCTCTCGCGCTGGTCAACTTCATAGGACGTGTGCCGATGGGAGAGCTTGATCCTACTCAGGCCGACCTTAAAAATTATGTGGTTACTCCTACTGATGCACCCTCTACCCAATGCAATAAAGAGGGTGTGGATGTAAGAAGAATGGTGGAACTCTTCATCGCTTACTTCCTTCTCACCTTCGGAACCATATCTATCTCCGAGTATCTGCCATTCCTGGCCCAGGCCCGTCATTTCAATCCTTCGGTCACGGGCTCGCTGACCTCCATCTTCTTCCTCATGGTATTCTTCTGCGGCATTTCACTTACGCCCATCATCCGCATGCTGCGTAAGAACACAGTTCTGGTCTGCACTTCTCTCTGCCTGATAGGAATGCTTGTAGTAGCTATAGCCCAGAATGTCCAGCTGGTAGGCATGGGTATAATTATTGCGGGAATCGGCTATGGCGCGCTCCAGCCCCTGTTCTACAACAAAGCAACTCAATGCGTGAACCGATCGTCGCTCAGCACCAAGGCCCTCTCCATTATCCTCACCGCCAATTATTCGGCTATAGTAATCGAGCCTCTCATCACGCAGGGTATATGCAAGATTTTCCACAAATCGGTGGAAAGCACTTTTCCGTTCGTGATCAGCGTGGTGGTATGCGCCATATTCCTTGTCTACGCATTCCTTGCCCGCAACACTTTCATCGGTACGATCTCGAATATCTATTATCAGAAGGAAGTAATTAAATAACTACCTAAAATTCCAAGTATGAAATATGTTGATTGCGGCTGCGGGAAAATACCCTATATCTCCCTTCTTGCCATTTTGTCAATTTCGCTTACGGTGAATCTTCCCGGTCTGGCTATCTCTCCCATAATGGGTAAGCTTGACGAAGTATTCACCAACGTCACCGAACTGGAAATCCAGTTGCTTACCGTGCTTCCTAACCTCGTGACGATTCCTTTCATTCTCTGTTCAGGAAAACTCTGTACGCCCAAAAACCAGATGTATATCCTCGGCGGAGGTCTGGCAATCTACGCTCTGACAGGCGTGCTGTATTTCTTTGCCGACAAGATGATCGAGCTGATTGTCCTGAGTTGTCTGCTCGGTGTGGGATGCGGCCTTATCATTCCTCTCGCTGCTTCAATGATTTCAGAGTACACCGTGGGTAAGGCCCGTACCAAAGCTCTGGGTATGAAGTCGGGCGTGAGCAATTTCATGGTGATATTCGCCACCCTGTTTGTAGGATGGGTAGCCTCATACAACTGGCACATAGCTTTCACCGTCTACCTTATACCTCTGATTCCACTCTGCCTCATCCCGTTTATGACTAGCAAATATATCTACGGTCACCGCATAGATTATCCCAACGAATTTGTGCCGCCGGTTCATGAGCCTTCACGTCCCTCCGATGATGATATCGCCCAGGCAAAGCGCACCGGAAAGCCCGCCGGCCCGAATTTCCACTATCAGGGCAAATTGTCGCTGATGCTCCTTGCCGGACTCATGGCCCTTTATTTCATAGCCACCTACGGAACGGAAGTTGTGAGCTACTATCTCCCATTCACAATGAAGGACTACCATCTTTCCACAGGTGACGTAGGCGTGGCCACCGCCATGTACTTCGCATCGGCTACCCTTTCGGGCTTCATCCTTCCCAAGGCAATAAAGGTGTGCCGCGAGTGGACCATGGAAATCGCTTTGTTCCTTGTGGTATTCGGTCTGTTCTTTGTGGGTGTGCTTCACGCATATTGGACTTACATTGTAGGAATTTTCATCATGGGACTTGGCTACGGCATTATCCAGCCTCTTATCTACGACAAGACCTCCTATGTTGCACCCAATACAGCCAAGCAGAACGAGTATTTCTCCTATCTGCTCACCTGCAATTACATCGGCATTTCGCTCGTGCCCTTCATAATCGGGGCGGCTCGGCGCCTCTTCAACTCCCACAGCGATAACTTCTCGTTCATCTTCAACGGCTTCATTCTTCTGGCCGTGCTGCTAATCGCAATCTGGAAGCGCCACAGCTTCGTCATAGAGGCCGATGCCGACAGCTACGAGACCCAGCCCTCCACCCTCGGCCGCATAACCTCCCAGGCACCCAAACCCGCCGCCCCTTCAAAAAAATAAATACGAAAAGTAGTGCTGCTTCATGAAGCAGCCGATATCAGAATATGGGCTGTCAGCGTTTGCGTTCCAGTGCATATCTACAAGTATAATTTTAGCTGTATCCAAAAACAGTCCATCGAATATCAATGCACCCCAAAGTTTCCTCTTTGACTTTGGGGCGCATTTCATCTTTCTGTAGCACACCATTTCCGCTATTTCAAAATTGTTGATTTCCCCACTGATTTTCTACTGACCGACTTTTGGAGCAATGTAAAATAATGGTTATTAAAATGGGTCTGCAATACATGTATCAGATCAGCCAACTCGGAGCGGCGGAGCCGCG
>LUJP01000059.1 GCA_001689535.1 Bacteroidales bacterium M5 | reverse complement strand
GTTCACAAGAACATAGCAAGGTGTCTTTTCAGGAACTGAAAAGGTTTTGAGGAACCCATAACCTCAAAACGACCTTGCGGTGATTGGGAATACTCCGAAGTCGCATTCCCCATATTTGAAACTGCGTTGCCATAAGCTGAGTAGTCATTGGCAGTGAAATAAGCTGGAAAATTTATGATGAATCGTCCCTGAAGAAAAATAATCGGTTAGATTTGTATGGCCTCGAAAAGAGATATGGCGAAGTCGCTCCTCGTTTTAAATGTTCAAGCGATTGCCCAACGCCTCCATCAGTATGTCATATTCTTTTTTGTAACGTTCAATACGAGCATAATCTTTCTCTGTCGGCTCCGTGATGCGAGTTATATCCATGTTGTTTTTTAAATCATTCAGCTTGACCTTCAAGGCGAGAAGATTGCTTGAGATACGGTTGATGTATTCTTCTCTTGACGGGGCGGTATGATGGTTGAGAAGGGTCAATGCAGTTTTGATTTCATCGCGTTCTTCAATGGTCATAACGTGTGTTACTGTGCAGGGATACACAGCTATGTCCTCCATCCACTCTTCCCACCAGTCTTCCTCCCACCAGTTTTCTTTTGGATTATCCGAGATTCTCGATATTTCTTTATCGATCAAATTCATAACATCCTCTACGGTCACGTTGCAATCCTCAGATGCGTCATGCAGAAAGCCCACTATCTTTTCTTTCCAATCGAATCCTGCATCTGCAACTTTTAGAAGGTGAGATTCAAAATAGTCATGGCCACCTTTGTCAACCTGTCCTCTGTGCAACTTTTGAGCCACCAATCCTGCGGCATATATGATTTTTGTCATGTAGCCCATATCATTTCCCAACCTGTCTGTCCGTTCTCTTGCTTCTTCAGCATCGAAGGTCGCAATATAATCATAATACTGACGCATAAGCATCTCTGTGTCGGATTCTGGATCCATGAAGTCGAAAAGAGCATCCATATATTCATCCATATAGTGCAAATCTCTTTCCTGCGTAGCGATAAATCCAGCAAGCATCGTTTTGACTTGCCGAAACCGTGCATTATTCATTTCCATTATGGGACGGAAAGCCTCTATCAATTCTCTTGAAAGTAAAGAATCTTCCATACGAATGATTTTTATAATTTTATTCAATGACTTCCCATGTGCCGGATTTTAAATCTCCGACACGTTTGATACGGTTTTCTGATTTCAACACATCAATGATTCTGAATATTGTTCTTCGAGTAACATTTAATTCCTTAGCGATTTGAGTAACACTAATCCGCTTATTCGTTCTCATCAGTTCAATTACAGCCCCTTTACGGAAATCAGTATCATTGGTGACATCATTGGTGACAATCGTTCCTTTATTGGTGACACCATTGGTGACATTGGTGTCACTTTCGGTGGAATTTACTATGACATTAGGCGATTTTGCTGTGTCATTGGTGCCACTCTCTATGACATCGGCGTTCTGAACAACCACCTTGAATGTCGTGTAGTCACCAAGCAAGAACTCTGCAGGATTACTTTTGTTCTCTTCAAGAAGCGTCGAAACTGTATTGATACCGCTGCCGAAACGGTTGACATAACCGAGGTTGAGCATTATCTCGGCTATGTTGGGATTGCGATAGTCTGTTTCGTTGGGAAAGTTCTCTAAGTTCACCTTGCCATATAAGTTGCCCGGATTGTCAATCTCTATACGGTCGCTATACTCGTAGAATTTTATCGGGGAATTGTTGCCATTATAGGCACGGTGCATCACGGCGTTCATAGCGAGCTCGCGGATAGCTTCCCACGGATAGTTGATGCGAGGTTCTTCACGGAGTACGCTGACAAATTCCGGACGTTTGTTTTCGATAGAGTATTTGATGAAATACTCCAGTTCCTTCAGCATTGAGATGAGATTTCCCTTGAAACGGTTTTCTTTCAAAACCTTTGTGGCACGGTTAGTCCCGGCAAACTTAACATACTGAATGTATGCGCCGGGAATAAAATATTGCGGGTCGTTTCCGAGCAGAAGTATCCCGGCATAGGTGGGGCAGTTAAACCGAGTATCAAAAAGACGCAACGATGCCATCTGCTGAATTGGCGTGCGCTTGTCCTTTGCTAATGTCACGGGCGACACGGCTTTTGGCAGATACTCATTCTTGAACAACTCCACATCAATGTCATCAATCGAGGCCTCACGGCATGGGCTGCCATCGAAAGAAGAGCTGTGTATCTGGCCTTTTTCAGTCAAAATTCGTTCCTCCTCCGTGTTTGCCTCAGCTTTTCTTGCGCCGACTCTAATCCAAATCACGCCCTTGTACCTGACGGGAGTATCTTCGCTTGGCTGAACTTCGATAACCGCAACTTCTCCCTCGGGAAAAGACTCCTTATATACCATCATCGCCGGCGGTGGGAGAATTGTTCCGGAATTGCGGAGTCCTGCGTATGAACGCAACTGCTCATCAGTGAATGTCTGCCCATCGAGATTTCCGTCATCATCGGCGCCAATAAGAAAATATCCCGGTTTCTTCGTGTTGCGTATATCGTTGGCAAACGAGCAGATTGCCTCCGACATTTTCTTTGTATTGTCAGTGGATAATGTGCGCTCCACACGCTCATTCTCAATATCGCTTAAAAGCGACCGTATTTCATCTTTTGTCAGAGGCATATCTTAGTAATTATATGTGCAAATTTACTCATAATTCGCCAGTTACGCAACCGCTATTTGTTGATTGCCGAAATGACTGCCATTATTTGCTCAGGAGTCATGCCTTTCAGCAGTTCGATGGCTTTCTCTTCTTTCGACATTGAACCATCAGCTCCCTCCTGAGGCGCAACCTTGAGCCCAGATTTCTTTTTGAAGAGAGAGCGCAGAGTGTTATCAGTCTTCGATGTGTCGAAGCTGCCCATATACCGTTCGGTTGTGGCAAGGTTACTATGCCCGAGGATATTCTTTATCGCGGAACTTTCAGCACCGGCTTCCTGCGCGATGTGAGCAAATGCGTGGCGAGCGATGTGCATCGTGAGATTGGTGGTAATCTCGGCTCTTTCAGCAATCTTTTTGAGATACTTGTTTATGAGGGCGTTCTTGGCTGAAATCTGCTGATACAGCTGGTGGCGCAGCTCCGGTTTCATCCTGTCTTTATCCGCCTGCGTTACAAATTTGGCAAACGGCGCATCATTGTCAAGCAGCGGGAATATATAATCATCCGGTTTCACGTCTTCATTGTGATAATACCGAAGTATATCCAACGCCTGATCGACAAGTAAGAGGTCTCGGTCTTTGTGGTTTTTACCCATCTGATAATGCAGTCGCCCGTTCTCGGTGACATTACACCAACGAAGCTGAATCAAGTCGGCGGCACGGATTCCGGCGCAATAATAGCTGAACAGGAAATAATTTTTACAGTGCCATATCAACGACCCTTCCTCAAGTTCAAGCGCGATGATACGCTCCATCTCCGTATCGCTCAACTTTTCTTTCGTCGTCTTCACACCCTTGTATTTGAATACGAGGAAGGGGTCCTTCGATGCCTCCATTATGCCGACCTCGATTGCTCGATGAACAAGAGTACGCAAAATGTTAAACTGAACTTCGATTGTGTTAGGATGGAGCAATTTGCCCGGTTCTCGTCCATTCTCCCATTTGTGGAGGAAGTTGTCAAAGCGAGTCAATAAATCAACAGTCAGGTCGTCGACGGTTATATCAGCCATACGGCGTTTCTTGCGGAAGGCATCGAGCTTATTGATGAGGCCACAATACTTGCGCCAGTTTCTCCATCCACCGTTATCATAAATCATCTGCGCACGTTCACGAGCAAACGCCATAAAAGACGGCGACACATATTCAGCATCCAGATTCTTTATAACCTTAGCGGATGAGACATCGCCATCTGACGCTAATTCCTGATAAGTTTCATTGGCTTGCACAAGCATAAGGCGCAACTGCTCATTGAGGACTTTTGCATCGGGAACATTCGCTCGAATCCAGTTGTTTCCCTTGCATTGAGGATTGAAGTCATCAATGCGCTTCAGCTGGATGCCTGTTTTCTTCTTTGTTCGTTTGCCCGCAGCCGTGACCATCAGATAAAGGTTGTAGGTCTTGTT
>LUJP01000047.1:26249-55724 GCA_001689535.1 Bacteroidales bacterium M5 | reverse complement strand
TAACAAATATTGGGGAACCGGCTCTAAGTATCATATTGCAAAATTACAGTTTTTTTCAATATCCTTACGTCCGGCCCACGGTACCTCCGTCAGAATGGCTGGACGCAGATTGCCGGACGCCGTGTGTTTTTTAGAGGCCGGATGCCGGAGGGTATCACAGAACCGCCAAAAGTAGGGACGCTCCATGGAACATCCCTACAAATTTGGACGGTGATTTTAGTTTCGCAACACTTTCCTCTCCGGAAGATTAATTGCGGACCATCCGTTCTATGTCGGCATCTATGCCTGTGCCGCGTTCATAGTCCCATAATGTCACGCTCCGCAACTGATAATAGTAATACCAATAATAGAAGAGTTCATTCACATATTTCTGGCGCGACTCATCCTTGCGTGTCTGCGAGTCGTTGAGGTCGAGAGTCGAGATTTTGCCTATCAGGAATGTCTCCACGTTGGTGTGGTAGCGCTTCTGGGCTATCTCGTCGGCCTTGTCGGCTATCGATAGCTGCTTGCGCTGGTTGTTGAAGCGTTCCACCAGTATGAAGAGGTTCTGGTTGAAGTCAAGGGTCTCCTGACGCAGGCGGCTCTCCACCACATCGCGGTTGCTCTGGGCCACCTTCACCGCACCGCGGCGCTTGCCCCAGTCGAGCAGTGGTATCTTCACGCCCACTTCCACCACCTGATTGCTCTTCAGGTTGTTGTAGGCCTGCGGAAGCTGCTGCGATGTGCCTGTGTAGCCCACCTGGGCATAGAGAGTAATCTGGCGCATATTGCCCTTGGCTTTGGCCACCTCGTAGTCGGCTTCAAGCTGACGGCGGCGCAGGTTCTTGGCAAACATGTTGTTGGCCAGGGCGCGGTCAAGCGCGTCGGTGTACACCACGTCAATCGAGGGTATCACCGTGGGCACTACCGGCTGCAGCTCCACACTCTCGTCGTAGTTCAGAAACGAGCGCAGCTGATACATGTTGCTTTTCAGATTGCTCTCGCTTTCAGTGTACGACGAGCGGGCCGTGAGCAGGTTGAGTTCCATCTGCAGGAGGTCGTTCTCGCTTATCTGGCCCATCTCGCGCTTCACTTTGGCCACATCGTAGAGCTTCGAGGCGTTGTCGAGGTTCTGCCTGGCAATGTCGAGGTTCTCGCGGGCCATCAGCAGGTTGAAGAAATGCTGCACGGCGGCCATAGCCACCTCTTCGGTGGCCGTGAGAAACCGCGCCTTGGCCTCGGCATAGCGCACGGGCTCTATCTTGCGGTTCCATTTCACGTTGTTCACGCCGAATATAGGCTGGCTCAGCGTCAGCGCCACCGGTATTGACATGAAACGGTTGTATTTGTCGCCGTCGAGCTGTCGCAGGAAGTCGATCGAGGTGGTCAGCGAGAGGGTTCCGCCGGTGAGCCAGATATTCTGGTCTACGGACAGTTCGCCGTTCATCTGCATGTAGTTGTTGCGCACGAAGTTGTAGGTGCCGTCTTCACTCTGATAAGTGCTGTACTGCTTGTAGTAGCCCGGAAGTTTGGAACTGAAGTTCACTTCCGGAAGCAGTTCGGCCTTGTAGGTGCGGTATTCCCAGTAGGAGGTGCGCAGCTCGTTGAGGGCCACGGCCGCGTTCACGCTCTGCACGCGGGCTCGCGCTATGGCGTCCTCCAGGGTTATCGATAGGGTCTCGCCGCCCGCCACGAGCGAGGTGGCGAGCGCGAGTCCTAAGGATATGGACTTGATCGGATTCATGATTATTCGTCTTTGAGGGCTATTGCCGGTTTGATGCGCATGGCGCGGCGTGCGGGTATTATGATGCCCAGCACAATCATCAGGGCCATCAGGCCGAAGGTCACGAGGATGCAGAGCGAGGTGCGGCCCCAGCCTATGTATCCGTCGAAATAGGAGTTGAACTCATACCATGACAGAGCCGTGTCTATCGCTGCGGCCGGAATGGTGGCTACCACAAGCAGCAGGAGGCCTTCGCCTATCAGGCGGTTGAATATGCTGCGGTCTGTAGCGCCGTTGACTTTGCGTATGGCTATCTCGCCCACGCGCTGCTGCGTGCGGAACCAGAATGTGCCCAGAAGCCCCAGGAATATGTTGAGCAGCAGGAAGCCCATGCCGGCGTAGTAGTTGCGTTCACGGTTGGTGTAGAATGTCTGGAAGTTGCGGCGGATATCCTTGAACGATACCACGTCGGTCACCATCAGGTTGCCGATGCGGAACTGCGTGGGCGCGTCCTTCATCAGCATCTCTTTGATGTCATGGTCCATTTCGGGTTTCACGCGGATGCACAGCTCGTTGGCCCAGCAATACCACCATCGGGGCAGATCCATCACCACGCAGTCGTTCCATGTCTGGTAGTCGCAGTAGCGCGGGGGAACCAGTGCCGCGCCGAGGCGTTTTATAGTGGATGTGTCGCCGATTATAAATTCTTTGCCTGTGTAATCCTTCAGTTCCACTTTCTGTTTCCAGAAAAGATCGTTGTTGATAAGCACTTTGCCTTCTTTGAGCATGGCGGCAAGCTCTTCGGAAGTCTCGCCGTTGACTCCTTGGTAGCGGAACACGCGCACGAAATCGGGTGTCACGTAGCGGCGCAGCGTATAGCCGTCGGTCTGCAAGGTATCTCCCTCGCCAATGTACTGCACGCCTATTCCGGAGTTTGAACCATTATAGGGATATGAGTTCTGCCCCCAGCACACTGCTTCTATTTCGGGACGGCGGCGGATACGCTCCATGAGTTCCATACGGTCGGCTCCGTTCTGTTCGTCACCGCGATCGGGAATATATTCCGGACTTTTCACGTTGACTTCATCCACATCCACACGGTAGCAGTGCTCTATGTCGAAGCCGAGCGGAATGATGCGGGTGGAGATGCTTGTATAGAAAAAGTCCACGATATACCAGAGCACCACACTCACCACCAGCAGCTCGGTCACAAGCCAGAGGTTGGTGCGCCATTCGTTTTTTATCTGGGTAAATAGTTTCTTGTTCATTTTTGGTAGTTTTTTGTGTTTGGCAAACCGTTTATTTGGAGCGTCCCGACAGGGCGTTGACCAGACTGGTGCGCGAGGCGTTGAATGCCGGCAGGCCGCTGCTGAGCAGGTTGAGTATGAAGCAGAACAGCATTGCCCATCCGAACGTCGACCAGTGGAAGAGTATCGAGCTGTCAACCTTGGGCGGGTTGAATGTCATGGAGTACGGCTGCGCGAAAAGCAGACTGTTGCATAGATAGCCGAATATCACGCTGAGCAGCAGTCCGATAACGCCTGCCACCAGTGTCATCGCCAGATTCTCGGTGATGATGTCGGCGATGATGCGGCCGCGGGTGCACCCGAACGAGCGGCGAACGCCTATCTCGGCCGTGCGCTGTTTCAGGCGGCTCTGGGTCATGGAGCTGAGGTTGATGGCCGGGACTATGAGAAGAATCAGATAGATTATCAGTCGGCGGCGGCGTTCACCGGGAAGATCCGGCTCTATATTGGCTGCCAGGGCTACCACCTGAGTTTCCTGGTCGTAGGGACGGTTGCGCGACAGTATCTTCCAGCCTTCAGATTTGAGCTGGTCCTCGTAGCGGTCGTGGGCCTTATTATATTCATCTTTTATTTTCGCGAAATCGTCGCGGCTGTGGGCAAGGAGTGTCACGCTGATTGGGCCATGTATGGTTCCCCACGTATCATTCATGGAGGCCGTGGCCGAGAGGTTGGGCCATACCTGTGCATAGCATGCGTCGGCAAGGGTTGACACATCTTTCACCACTCCGGCTACTCTGAACGGGGCCAGATTCATCAGGATTTCACGTCCGGCTACTTCGGTTGTGCCGAATACCTTGCGGGCAACACTCTCGGTAATCACTATTTCGGGCCGTCCGGCATCGAAGTCGGCTTTGGTGAAAGGTTTGCCGTCGATGAACGTGAAATCGAACACCTTCCAGAAGTTGTCGTCGACGGGTCGGAAGTCGGCCTGGACGTTCTCGCCTTTCGGGATGGACATGGCCGCCGGTGCGGTGAAGGCGCGGTAGGCGGTGGCTGCCTCGGGTGTCTCCAGCGAGAGCAGCATCTGTTTGGCAGTATTGTAGCTCATGGGGCCGTTGGAATTGTTTCCCTCGCCCCATTCCTCTTTGTATGATGAAAGAAATTTGTAGTGGAGGAAGCGGTCGCGGTTGCTTTCCGGTGCGAAGGGAGCCGTAAGCACCTCCTGCATCATCACCACTATCATTATCAGGAAAATGGCCAGCGAGGTGCCCGCTATCGTTACAATGCTCAGCACTTTCTGGTGTTTCATCTGAAACCATGCCGAGCGGAATATGGTGTTGAGTTTCATTGCTGTGAAATGAGATTGGATGATACGTAATGGGTTACTGGACCTGACGGCCGTCGAGGAAGCGGATTATGCGGTCGGTCTGACGGGCCTGCTCCTCATTGTGGGTCACCATCACTATGGTGCGTCCGTCCTCCTTGTTGAGGCGGTGGAGCATCTCCATCACTTCGGCACCCATCTTCGAGTCGAGGTTACCGGTAGGTTCGTCGGCCAGGATTATCTCGGGCGAGCCTATTATGGCGCGGGCTATGGCCACGCGCTGGCACTGTCCGCCGGAAAGCTGTCCGGGCATGTGGCGCATGCGGTGGGCCAGACCCACGCGGTCAAGCACCTCGCGCGCACGGGCGACACGCTCCTTGTCGCTCACGCCCTTGCGGTAGATCAGGGGCAGCTCCACGTTGTCGGTCACGTTGAGCGACGGTATCAGATGGAAGCTCTGGAACACGAAGCCCAGATAGCGGTTGCGGAAAGCGGCCAGCTGGCGGTCGCTCATTCCGGTTGTGGTCTTTCCGTCAATCTCCACGATGCCTGATGTGGGGCTGTCCAGCAGGCCTATGATGTTGAGCAGGGTTGATTTGCCGCAGCCCGAGGGGCCCATGATACTTACGAATTCACCTTTCTCGATGCTGATGTTGACGTTTTCCAGTGCGAGTGTCTCCACTTCGTTGGTCCGGTAGATTTTGTTTACGTCTTTTACTTGGATTATTGACATGACTGTGTTTTTTATTGTTGTTTTGATTGTTTCGGTTGGTTTATCTGAGGGTGAGCTTGTCTGACTCGCGGTACTCGCTCATGTCCGAAGTCACTACTTTTTCTCCGGGCGCTATGCCGTCGAGCACCTCCACATATTCATAGTTGCTGTCGCCAAGACGCACCGAGCGCTTTTCAAGAAGATTGTCGGAGGTCTGCACGAAGAGGTCGTAACGGCCTGCTCCCTTGTAGTAGGGGCCGTTGGCTATGCGCACCACATTGTCGCGGACGTCGCACATCACATACACGTCGCTCTTCAGTCCCGAGCGCAGGCGGGGATTGGAGTCGTCGTCGAGTTTCACGGAGAAAGCAACTACGCCGTTGGTCGATAACGGTGTCACATTGGTTATCACGCCGCGCAGCTGCTCCCGGCCTATGCGGGTGACCGTCGGCGCTCCCACCACTATGCGGTCCACGTAGCTGTCGGCGATTTCGCCTTCTACCTTGAAGCGGCTTAGGTCGGCTATCACGGCCACGCGCTCTCCCTGGGCTATCTGCTGGCCTATCTGGTCGTTGATATAGGTGAGGGTGGCTGCGCGCGTCGCCTTGATCTTGGCGTCGTCGAAGGTTCGCATGGTCTCGGCAAGGTTGCGGTCGGAGATGGAAAGCTCAAGAGCTTTCATGCGCTCGTCGGCCTGGCGCACGTCGCGCTCGTTGACAAGTTCCTTGCGCAGCTGCTCAAGCTCCAGGCGCGCGGTCTCGTAGGCCAGCTTCACCTCGCGCACCTTGTCGCCGGTGCCTGAGCCCAGGCTGTCGAGACGCTGCTCGTTGACCACCTCGGCCGCCAGACGGTTCACCGACATCTGCTTGACGCGAATCTGCATGTCGAGATTGGTGAGGAAGGTGTTGTTGTTGAGGCGGAGCTTGTCGAGCTCGAGGCGTTTCATGTCGCGCTCGTCCTGAATTCTCTTGAGCTCGGTTTCGGCCGAGAGGAGGTCGAGGCGCAGCAGAGGAGTTCCGGCACTCACGCTGTCGCCGGCTTTGCTGTAGACCTCCACGATTTTGGTAGCGATGGGCGAGTTGATTATCTCCTCGAAAGCCGGAGCCACCTTGCCGGTGGCGTTGATTGAAGTTTCGATTGTACCGCGGTCGGCCTCGCATATTTTCAGGTCGGAAGCCTTTACTCCTTTTCTAAGCAGGAGAACCGCTGTAATCACTACGGCTATGACTGCTGCCGATATTACGCAGATGCGTATCAGACGGCGGCGTTTCTGCCGCATGATTACCTCTTTTGGAATTTCTCTGTCCATTGTGATGACTTAATTTGATATGTTTGGTTATTATGTTCTCACATATCATAGACACATAAAGCGTGCCAAACGTTACATCGCTTGATTTACAGAATATTATATCTGTACCCCACTGTCCGATTCCGTACACTCCCGCCATAACCGTACACCCCCATCGTACATTTTCGTCACTTTTCCCCTCCTGGGAGGGTCGGCCTCCGGCCGTCCTCTCGGAGAGGCTGCTGCAAAACTCAAGTCATCCCCCCAATTGTAGGGATGCACGCTCGTGCATCCGCTGATAACCACCGTGCATTCCTGATAACCAACGTTCTATAGTCGGCTGCTCCATGGAGCAGCCCTACATTTCGCGGTTTTGTACCATCCACACGTTATCCCGCGTCAATATCCCTATCGTAACATCTCCTCCCACTCACTCCAGCAGATCCGTGTCGCCGTCTTTGCTGCGCTTCACGGCGCGGGTCACGTAGTCGGTGAGATAAACCGTGAACAGCGGGAAGATAATCATGCCTGACACGGGCAGTATCACGGCCACTATCTTGCCGGCCGGAGTGACGGGCGAGATGTTGCACCCTACGGTCGACATGTTCATGGCCGACCACCACAGAGCGTTCCAGTAGGATGTGACCTCGGGATTCACCCCCGCCTCGCGCTGGTAGAATATAAGCGAACAGAAGTAGCCCACAAGCAGCATTATGGACAGGTAGGAAATGAAAAGGCTGGTCACGGCGTTGGACGAGAGATAACTTATTATTATTCCGAAGGCGAGGGCGCCGCGTGCCAGCGGGATGAATCGTATAAAGTATAGGGCCTCGTGGTTCAGGGGCACGCCAAGCACGTTGATTATATTCAGATAGGGAATTGAGATAATCAATACGAATATATGTTTCCAGAAGAAACGGGAGCGGTTGGGGCTGTGGTACATCTCCACGAAGAAGTCGGCTATGAACACCATGCACACCCAGAACTGGAATGTCATGTAATTATGGTCGGCGAGCACGTCGACACGGTTGAATGTGTCGATTGAAATCCAGATGATGAGTGTTACAGAGAGGACGAGGACCAGGGAATCCATGGTCCATAAAAAGTAATTTCTCGGTTTGTGCCTTTGGAGAGGCTTGTTTGAAACGGCGGGAGACATTGCTCATATAAGTTAACCTATCTGAATAACGTCTGCCCGTGGCTTTTGTTCGGGATTTACCGGCGTGTGAATGAGGTGATGTAGCGCCAGTCGCGGGGCGGAACCGGGTGTTCGGTCAGGGTCCCGAAACTCCCGTCGATTCCGGCATGTGCAGTTCCTTCTGCAAAGTGGCAGAGGCCTATGCCGCAGTCGATAAGCGAGTATCGGTTTGATGTGGCACAATAGAAATGGACGGTGTCGCCATCCTTTGTGGCGCGCCAGGGCTGCGAATTGGTGGAGGAGGGCGCAAGGCGCATCATCTCCAGCGGGAATGCCAGCGGCGACGAGGCGGGGAGAGGAGAGCTGAATCCGTCGGCGTAAAACAGGCTTTCAAACGGCTTGCGCCTGTAGCTGCCCATGACCGAGGTCATGGCGCGTTCCAGAAAGCGGGCACGGCCTGGGATGCCAACGGGGCACACGGCGCGCAGACTCTCGCCCGCGGGCCACGCACCGTGGCTCTCGAAGGCCGATTTCCGGAAGGTGCCTCCCACCCAGCAGGTGCCCAATCCGAGGCGTGTGGCTTCCAGAATTACCTGCTCGAACCTGTATCCCGCGCTCAGAGCCGAGTTGTCGTCTGATCCGGTGGCTATCAGAAAGTATGTTTTCGCTCCGGAAATCATTCCGTAGGTCTCGGGGCGGAATATGCTTCCTGCGTCGATGTCGCGGAGCCGGATGGTCACATTGCCTCCGAACGGCGAGCGTGTAAGCTCCGCGAAGCGCTCAAGGTGCTCGCGGAGAGAGGGCGAGAGCGGGTCGGGCGCAAAGGTGCGCACGGAGCGGCGTTGCTTTATGGCGGTGATTATGTCCATGGTCATCGGAATGAGAGGCGCACGCTTCCTTTCACTCTGTCGCCGGGCTTGAGTTCGCGGTAGTCTTTTACCACATGGGGCAAGAGGAAGCCTTCGTGTCCGCCGTTGGTGTAGTCAGCCACAAGGAAGCGCGTGAATTCGCCGTCAACCCACGGGCGCAGATGCTGCGAGCCGTCGCTTTCCACGGTGATTACGGCCGAGGAATCTGCATTCGTCAGCCGCGCGCGCCGTATATTGCGCTTGGTGGCGCGGAACACGTTGGAACCGGCCTCTGTGCGGTCGAGATTCCACGCCCATGAGGGGTGTTCGGAGGGCCCGGCGATGCCGCAGAGCGGAATTGTGTCGGTCGCGGCTGTGGCGGTGCCTTCGGTTGCTCCGATATGGTTTTCGGGATAGGTGTTCCAGTAGCCGTCGCGCATCCAGCGCACGGTGTTGAGGTCGGAGGAGGTGGAAAACACCAGTCCGATCTGGCGGGGAGCTATGGTGTCGTGTACGGCGAAGTCATAGTCAACCGTCAGAGCGCCATCGGGTGTGAAACGGTAGGTGTAGGTGCCGTCGGCCTGCTTGTAGGCGCCGGCCACGGTCACGGTTATCTCGTCCTTGATCTGTTCGGCTTTCACTGAAGCGAGTTCCCAGCCGTCGCACACGGGATTGTAAGGCAGGATATGGTTCTGCTCGTCATCCGTCATTTTCAGACCTCCTCCCTCGCCGTTGAGCGGCAGGAGCATCAGAGTGGGCCCTCCGGCCAGAAGCAGACGGTTGCCGCTGGAGGCTGTGATGCTGCCTGTGGCGTTGTCTATGGTGAATGAACGGTCTCCGGCCTTTATGGCTACCGGATCGGATGGAAGGGTCTTTTTCAGGCTCGGCTTCTCGCGGCGTTTCTTTCCGGAGGCGAAGGCCGGATACTTGTTGCTGCGGAAGCTATAACCGTCAATCTCAAATCCGCGGGAGCCGATCACGCTTACCTCTATCACGGCGGCGTTGCGGGCTTCGGAGGGAAGCTCTATCTCTATGTCGGTCTCGGAGCGCGGGGGCAGAGGACGGGTTGCCTCGCCGCACACTTTGTCTACCTCCCACCGGAAGGTACACTCCGACAGGTCGGTGAAGAGGTGGCGGTTTTCCACGTGGAGACGCAGGGTTCGGCCGTCAAATCCATTTTCGCGCAGCCATATCTTCACGGGGCTGTAAGCTTTCTTCATGCCCCAGTATTCGGGTTTCTCGCGCCGCCAGCCGTCGACGGTGCCCCACGTTCCGTAGCCCACCGGGCGTCCGTCGGGAAGGAAGAAGGTGTCGTCGATTCCCGACCACACGGCTCCCCCGACCACTCCCGTGCTGTGATACATGTTGGTCCACATGCGGTCGAGCAGTTCTCCCCACACGTCGCGCAGACCGGGATCAGCCGCCAGCTCAAAGCGGTTGTAGGCGTTGATGTGACAGTATTCGTCGAACACCACGGGCCGCTGATAATTGCGGTATTCCTCCGGGCCCGAGGGTCCGGGATAATGGTGGTTGGCTATCTCGAGTTCGCCTTTGTCGGCGTCGGGCCCCCACTGGCTGAACACGCGGGGACGCGAGGGGTCGAGTTCAGCTATCGCTTCGGCTGCCTGCCGGAAGTCTTCATAGTTCACCGATTCGTTGCCGAGTGACCACATTATAACCGAGGGATGCGAGCGGAATGCATTGACTGTCTCCAGATGCTGGCGCAGGTAGAGGTCGTTCTTTATGGCGGGATCCGGATTGCTCTGGTGGGCCCAGCAGAAGGGCGCTTCCACCTCCACGAACATTCCCAGTTCGTCGGCGGCGTCGAGCAGCGATTCGTCAGGCGGATAATGCGATGTGCGTATGTAGTTCACGTTGGCACGGCGGAACAGCTCCACATCCCTGCGGCCAGCGTCGGGGGAGGGTGAGCGGCCGCGGTCGGGCGACACCTCATGACGGTTGACGCCGCGCAGCTTCACGGGCACGCCGTTTACCAGCAGCTGGTTGCCTTTTACCTCCACCTGGCGGAAGCCCACGCGGCGAGTGGCCGAAGTGAGGATGCGGCCGCCGTTCATGAGCTCGCATGTGAGGGTGTAGAGGCGAGGGTGTTCCGGGTCCCATTTCTTGGGGTCGGGGATATCGAATACAGTTTCGAGCGTGCGCTGGTCGTCGCGCGCTACCCCTCCGAGGTCTATGGTGGAATTGGGCAGCTCCACTTCGTGTCCGTCGGGGTTCCGCAGAATGAAGCGCAGGCTCAGGCCGTCGGTCCAGCGTGTGGTCTCGTTGGCCACCGTCACCTCGGCACGCAGGCGTCCGTCGGTATAGGCCGAGTCGGTAAACGATGTCGAGGTATGGAACATGGCTATGTTTACCGGCGGGAGCGCCATCAGGCTTACGTCCCGGGTGATACCGCCTAAGGGATGCGAGGCGTAGACGGAGGCCGAGGATACGGAATCGGCTGCGGTCTCCGACTGTATGCGCATGGCTATGGTGTTGGTGGTTCCGAAGGTGATATGTTCCGTTATGTCAGTCTCAAAGGGGGTGAAGCCGCCCATGTGGGTTCCGGCAGGATGGCCGTTGACTATGAGTTCGGCGCCGCTGTACACGCCGTTGCACCGCAGTTTCACGCGCCGTCCGCTCCACGATGGCGGAATCTGGAGGCGCCGCACATAGCCGGCCTTGTCGCCTGGTTTCACTTCCATTCCCTGCATCACCCATTCGCCGGGAACCTGGAGCGTGTTCCAATCCTTGGTGTTCTCAAGGCCCGAGAAGGTGGAGTCGGCGGCCGGGGTCACCCACCAGGTGCCGTTGAGCGACAGCCGCGCCCCCCGCATATTGTCGGGCATGGGCGAGAGCCTCGGGGGCCAGAATTTCTGCGCGCGCCGATCTCACGGTAGTGGAGGGGGGAGGAGGGGCCGCCACGCTGGTTCCGGTGGCAAGAAAAAGGAGAGAATATATGAGTAGAGTGGGTATAATTCGCGGAATCATATTACAAATTTAGATAAATTTCAGGAAAACATCCAAACTTGACTTTGTAACGGATTTTATCGCGATTTGTTTTCACGATTGGCGCCCGTGGCTTAACTTTGCACTCACGTGGCCGCCGGCGGGGCATTGTATGTCTGTCTGCCGGGGCGTCGGTGCAGCCCATGATACGCAGTAACCTGAGTCATTTAAGTCCGTTATGTATGCTTGCCGCAGCAGTAGCAGCGCTTGCGCTGTGGGCATGCAGTTCGACCAAGCATGTGCCCGACGGAAGCCTTCTGCTCGACAAGGTGACGGTGACTGTGGATGATTCGACCGGCGTTGACCGCGAGAATCTGGTGAACTATCTGCGCCAGACCCCCAACCACAAGGTGCTGGGTTTCTTCAAGCTGCAGCTTGCCACCTACAGTCTGTCGGGACGCGATTCCACGCGGTGGTACAACCGCTGGCTGCGCCATCTCGGCCAGCCCCCGGTGATCTACAGCGATGCTATGACGGAGGCCTCGCGCCGTCAGTTGCGCCAGGCCATGATCAACGCCGGATATATGGATGCTCAGGTGGAGGTTGACACCGTGGCGCGGCGCGACAAGAAGAAAATGGCCGTGACCTATCGTGTGGTGCCCGGCCCGCGTCACCGCATACGCAATTTCGAGATTGAGCTGGAGGACTCAACCCTCGCGGCCGTGATAAATCCCGATTCGCTCGAGGCCACGCTGGCCGGAGGGACGCCATTCGACCGCGACGCGCTCGACGCTTTCCGCGCCGGAGTGGCGCGCCGCCTGCGCGAGAACGGATACTACGGTTTTGCCAAGGAATATATCACTTTCATAGCCGATACGGCCGAAAATTCGCTCGATGTCGACCTGATAATGTCGGTGACGCCCCCGCGCACCATGCGCCGCGAGGCCGCTGCGCCGGCAGTCCCTGGCGACACGGCTTCGGCTGCCGCTAATTCGCTTCAGCACCGCCGTTACCGCATAGACCGCGTGATGTTCGTGACCGATGGTGCCATAAACGTCGCCGACGCCGCGCGCCGCCTCCCGCAGGCCGATGCCGATACGGTGGATTACCGCGGCATAGAGGTGGTGTACGGCTCGCCCGACCACTACATTGTGCCGTCGGTGCTCGAGGAGAAGTGTTTCATTCGTCCGGGCCAGCTTTACAGCTCCACTGACGTGGACCGCACATACGAGTCGCTCTCTCGCCTCGGAATCATCCGAACAATCAACATCGAGATGGTGCCCTCTGGGCAGGAGGAGGACGGCATGCCGGGGCTTGACGCCTACATATTTCTGTCGCGCAACAAGAAACAGAGCGTGACCCTCGACCTCGAGGGCACGAACTCCGAGGGCGACCTCGGATTCGGCATAGGACTGGCCTACCGCCACCGCAACATGGCCCACCGCAGCAATCTGCTCACAACGAAGTTCCGCATGAACTACGAGAGCCTGTCGGGCAACCTCAACGGCCTCATAAACGACCGCTACACGGAGTATGCATCGGAGGTGGGATTCACCTTCCCCAAGTTCATGTTCCCGTTCCTTTCGCAGGATTTCAAGCGCCGCATCAATGCCTCTACCGAGGTGGCGGCCTCGTTCAACTATCAGGAACGCCCTGAGTACACCCGAATAATCGCCGGCGCGGCGTGGAAATACAAGTGGGCGTCGCCGGGCAACCTCATCCGCAGAAATCTCGACCTGCTTGACATCAATTATGTGTATCTGCCCGAGTCGACCATCGATTTCATCAATCAGATAGCTCCCTCCAACCCACTGCTGCGCTACAGCTACGAGGACCATTTCATAGTGCGCATAGGCTATACCTATTACCGCACCAACAAGGATATAGCCACCGCGCAGCCGGGGCGCCGCGTGATACAGCCCGCTGTATATTCGCTGCGCGCGTCGGCCGAGACCGCCGGCAACCTGCTCTATGCCATCTCCTCGCTCTCGCACCAGAAGCGCCACGACGGCGTCTATACGCTCTTCGGCATCCAGTATTCACAGTATGCCAAGGCTGAACTGGACTATGCCTACACCCGCAATTTCACCCCGCGCCACGCTCTGGCGCTCCACCTGGGCCTGGGTCTGGGTGTGCCCTACGGCAATTCGCGCGTGCTGCCGTTTGAGAAGCGCTTCTATGCCGGCGGTGCCAACGGCGTGAGGGGCT
The DNA here is from genome assembly GCA_001689535.1 of Bacteroidales bacterium M5. Classification (GTDB taxonomy): domain Bacteria; phylum Bacteroidota; class Bacteroidia; order Bacteroidales; family Muribaculaceae; genus Paramuribaculum. The sequence continues at coordinate 42,311 of LUJP01000047.1, read as the reverse complement.
GGGGAGTGCGCACGCTCGGTCCCGGCTCGTTTGACTCGCGCAATTCCGTTACCGACTTTATCAACCAGTGCGGCGACATCCGCCTGGATCTCTCGGCAGAGTACCGCGCCAAGCTTTTCTGGGTGTTCGAGGGCGCGCTGTTTGTCGACGCCGGCAATATATGGACCATCCACAACTACGAGAACCAGCCCGGCGGCATGTTCCATTTCGATACGTTCTGGAAGCAGATAGCGCTGGCCTATGGCGTGGGTCTGCGCATGGACTTCAGTTACTTCCTGCTGCGTTTCGACCTTGGCATGAAGGCCCACAATCCGGCGCGCGGCCAGGAGCCGTGGCCCATAATTCATCCGCGCTGGGGACGCGACGCAACGTTCCATTTCTCGGTGGGTTATCCTTTCTGATTGCCACTTTCAGCCTCCTCCGGTTGTTTATATATCAAGAAATTTTTAGACTATGCTCGCAATATTCGATCTCGACGGCACTTTGCTCAACTCTATTTCCGATCTGGCCACGGCCACCAATTATGCCCTGCGCACCGTAGGGTTTCCCACGCACGCCCCCGAATCCTATCCCTTTATGGTGGGCAACGGTGTGACGCGCCTGCTTGAGCGCGCGCTTCCCGAGGCCGAGCGCACCCCGGAGAATGTGGAGCTGCTCCGCACCCATTTCAAGGAGTATTACGGCACGCATCTGGCCGACAATACGGTGCCTTATCCCGGCATTCCCGAGCTGCTGGCCGAATTGCGCCACCGCGGCGTGAATGTGGCCGTTGCCTCCAACAAATATCAGGCGGCCGTAGATCGACTTATCCGTGATTTCTTTCCCACGGTGGAATGGGCGGCCATAGAAGGGCAGAAGGAAGGTGTGCCGGTGAAGCCCGACCCTTCCATTGTGTTTGAGATTTTGGGGAAATGCCCCACGCCTAAGGATGATGTGATCTACATCGGCGATTCGGGCGTGGACATGGAGACGGCCTACCGTGCCGGCATCACCTCCATCGGCGTCACCTGGGGATTCCGCCCCGAGTCCGAACTCCGCGACCACTACGCCAACCACATAGTCCACACCCCCGCCGAAATCCTCCCCCTCCTCCCCACCCGCAGCTGACGGCCGCGGGTGGCCACTGGGAGCGTCGGCCTCCGGCCGTCGAGTTCTTGGGGTCGGCGGGATGTTTTTGGGGGGTGGACGGCCGGAGGCCGACCTTCCCAGGAGGAGGACACCGCCCCCCCCGGTTGGGCTGCGAACTTGGCGAAAAGAAGGCGGCGGGAATGTATTTCAGTGATGTTTTAAAGTACAGCGGAGGCAGTTGATAAGAACGGCCTCCGCTGTGATTGTTTGCTGTGTGTGTTTATTTATAAATTAATCGTATTGGTAATGCGTCCGAGACATTGCTATTAGAATTATCTCCTCCAAGCGACGCACTGTCATACGGACCAAATGCGAAAGAGAAATAATTTATATCCCAAGACGCAGAGTTGTTTTGGGTAGGTTTGTGTCCTTTTGGCTTGGGAATTTCAAACCAGTATACCACTCCGGGATCACGGTAGAGGTTATAAGGAATCGGACGATAATAATTGCCTTCATTTGGCAATACTCCGTAGACTCCGCTGTATGAGAGCATTCCCGGACAACCGGACATTGTGGCTCTGCGCGTAAAGTCCCAGACGGTTCGAGCACGCCGTCCCTGGCCGACAATTCCAATCGGGAATATAATCTGGTTTCCGTTACTTTCATCATATACGATACATGCGCGCATCCCGGACTCGGAGCCGCCTGTGCTGTTATTATAGCCGTTATTATTGTTGTCAGTGTCACGAAAACCGTATGCCAGTTGAGTGGTTTTGGCAGTATTTTTAGCACCATCACCATAAACCACTCCAAAACCCTGACGGCAGTCGGCAAGTTTCTCGTAGTCGTCGTAGGACGGTACTTTCATATTGGAATTACTCTGATTCACAGCGCGCATAGTTCCGACCCAACTATAGGTGGCATCACTGTTACTCCATCCATAAGCTCCAATCTGATTCCATCTGGCTGTTTCTTTCGTTAAAGTATTATTATCACCGCTTATTTTAGCGGTATTCAGATTGACATTCGTAATATTTACATAAGCACCGTAATCGATATTGTTGGATTCAAGGATGCCATACCGATAGTTACAACGTTTGAAGAATGAACCCACGGCAAGCGGACTTTCTGTGGTAAGAACGTCCATGGAAGTTATTCCGTTACGGTTCTGTGGTTGATTGTCCGTGCCTTTCATTGCGTAAATATTGTAATTGCTCCAGTCCTTGCCTCCGAGACGTGTCCGGCCGTCATAGCCTTGACGCACAAAGATGTAATGCACACATGAGTAGTCCTGATATTCTACCTTGATTATTCCGCTGCGAGATGAGCCCGCAGTGGTTTTACCCGACGGTTTGTATGAGAATCTCATATAGCTTCCCGTACTTCCGGTAATATATTTGTCATCGGTATTATCGTTGTTGACCTGAGAGACTGTTTTCCCATCTTTCGATATGGTTATGAAATTGCCGTTGTCAACCATTATCGAAGCACGCCAAGCGCCTGAGGAAGTGAGTGATGTAAATGTCTTAGTGCCAGGCTCGGCAAGAATACTAAGGTCAATGTCGAAGCCTTCGTCATTGTCGGAAGAGCGCCATATCGCTTTAGGATTCTCTATACGCCGCACCTGAAATACGGGTACGTCCTTATAATCAAATTCACCGCCGTTTTCGTCTTTGAATTTCACTTGGTTACCTTGTGCATCCATAGCTGTAAAACGCACTACGGCTTTACGTCTGTAAGCATTGTAAGGATTATTACCCGAAAAACTCGTCATCGGAATCATGTGTTTTGCGCGTGTCCACATAGGCACATCCACAATTACTCCTTCACCATCTTTTCGCACTTTGTAGCTTCCATATGTGTCATTTCCTTCGATATTGTTATCTCCGATACTGGTAAGGTCATATTCGGCCCATCCGCGTTTATTATCTACATAATAATTGGCCAGTTCGGTCATAGCCTTTTCTCCATAGTTGGTACTTTCCGAGCCAATCATATTGGTTGTGGTCTTTCTCATTGAGAGAAATCCAAGAAAATTGGCATTACCATTATATTTGGATGAGTTATATTTTGCTTTAAGGAAAGTGTAGGCCGAGCGGTTCCAAGCGAAATCCGAACCGGCTATTTCTGAAGTGGCCGGAACACCATCGGCTGTGTTCGGGTCATAGGGAGCCCAGTTGTTTTCTATGATCTCGGCGCGTAGTTTTGCAACGCCCGAAGTATTGGTGAGTCTCACAGGCATGCTCATGGTCTGATCATATAGATAAGAAATGAAATATTCTTCAGGAGTGAAAATGCCAGGCGTAGGCTCGTCGTAGTCTATGTGCCAGTCGGGTTCGTTGGCCCAGCCGCGGAAGCAGAGGGTGAGTTTGAAGTGGTGGTTGCGCTGGGCGTTGTAGTCGTAGGTGGTGTTTTTGCCGAGCATGAAGCGGTAGCGGATCGGGCCGCTCGATGGGCGTTCGGGATTGGCGCTTACGTAATAGGCCTCGACTTCCACATAAGTGCCGTAGGGCACCTTGTCTTTCCAGTCTACGTATCCGGGGTTGCCACCCGGACGCGTATGGTCGGGCAGAAATTCGTTATCGGCCATCTCCCCGGGGTTCATGGTCTTATTGTATTTCTCACGGTCGGGCTCGTCTTTGAAGTCTCCCTGATTGTTTTCGTAGAAAAACAGGGCTTCTGCCGTGGCCGAATGGTCGGTACCGAACACCGGGCCGCCCGGAGTGCCTTTCTGAAGTCTGAGCCATCCGTTGCGGTCGTTGGCCGACCCTTCGGTGTAATATGTCACCGTGCCGCCGGTCTCAATGAGTTCATTTTTTTTTGTGGGTTTGTTTGACTCACCCAGAGGGCATTCTTTGGCAATGTCGTGGATTGTTACCTGCTTTATGTAGATTGTCACGCCCTCGTAAAGTCCGGTAGGGTCGTAGCCCACGGTCACTTTCGATCCGAGGCGTCTCATCCATCCGCTTAGATTCAATTCCCGACGATTTATGGCGATGGTCTGGGCGTCGAAAGTGTTGACGGGAAGCTTGTCGGCTGTGCCGAGGTCAAACACACCGAACATCTGGTCGTTATCGGCTATGGTTGTCTTGTTCCATTCCATAGCCACGGCTTTCAATGCTGTTTCATTATCGCAGTTTGCGCGCAGACGGGTCTCGTATTCACCGCGGATGTTGCAAGCGCCGTATATGCGGTACTTGCCGTAGGGAAGATCAATATTGAATGAGGCTTTATCGGTTGTGACAGGTTGCTCCACTCCGGTGCCGTCCGGAGGTGTCTGGGAGCTGGAGGAGATGTTGAGATTATTGCGGTCGAATTTCTTGATATCGACAAAATCGCCCGATTCATTGAAAATGATTACAAACAGGTTGTCGATGCCGTTGAGGGCTGAGCCGGAGGTGCGGGAGAGGGCGGGGGTGTAGTTGCGGAAGAGGATTTCGGCTGAGAGGGTTGCCTGGCCTTCGCCGGGATCGGGGCCGAGACTGAATTTGTCGTCGGAACAGGAGGTTATCGCAATTGCGGCTGCAAGGGAAGTGAAAAGTGCTTTAAGGTGGTTTATTTGCATTTGAGTGTATTTGTTTTTGCGGGAAAAGCGGGAGGCGGTCCAGCCAATAGGACCGTCTCCCGCGGTTCCTGCTTTAGTTTATTCTGTTTGTGGTGGAGAGGGCTTCTTGGAAGTTTCCGGAACCACGCAACGTATGCGGAGAGCATCGGTCGGGGTAAGACCCGTCACTTTACCATTCTCATCTTTCTTGATCGTCAACACCATTTCCTTTGATATCGGGAAGAAGTCAAAGGTAATGTAATTGAAGTCCCATGCCACGCAGTCTTTTGCCTGTCCGTTGCCAAGCACCTCGCCTTCCTTCATCTCATTGCACCAGTAGATGGCTCCGGGGCGCTGGTAGAGATCCCAGAGTATTGGACGCTGCCAGGGAACATCCTCTGAGTTTTCCTGCATTTTTTGATTTCGGTTGGCATAAATCAGCATACCCGGGCTAAACGTACCGTTGTAGATTCGATTCTGTTTTCTTCTGCCATATCCGGCAGCGCCTATGGGAAGGAAGAGCTGTGCTCCGGTCTGTTCATTATAGACAAAGCATCCGCGCATGCCGCGGCCGGCTTTGTAGAATACAAGTCCAATGTTTTCTATACTGGTCACTTCGTTATTTAATGAGCCATTTGTTCCATGGCTGAGGTATTTTCCGTAATAGCTGTAGGCGTCTTTTACCGACTCTTGTACTCCTGTGGCGGTGCCATCATACAAGATGCCGAAGCCGTATTGAACGTTCGGATCGTTGTAGAGTTCAAGGTAGTCATCCACCGTTGCCACACTCATGTCTATCCCGTTTAACGACGGTTCGCTTGACTGGGTTTTCATATCCGTGAATTTGGTGACTCCTGCAGGAGTGGTAATGTTGTCCCAGCTCCGACTCCATATTGCAGCAGGATTCCCCGTAGGAGTTCCATATGGTTTGTAATTTACAATAAGATTAGCGTTCAGGGCTGTCTGGAACGGGAATTGAATGTTGTTTTCAGGGCGGATAGGTATATCGGTATTGAAGCGCTTGAACAGGGAGCCTTCATCGCACGGCGAGGTTGCCATTTCAGTCCCTGAAGTGAGGTTGAAGCTGTACCATTTGGTAGCGCCGGAGTTGCCTGCCACGGGTATGGGTGCGTAACCCTGGCGAACGAAGATCAGATGCTCGCAGGTATAGTTGTGGTAATGTACCTTGATTATGCCGTAGCGCACTTCGTCGTCGCCGATAGAGCCATTGGGAGCATAATTAAATTCTATGCTCGAGCCGCTTTCACCGATAATTTTGGTTTTACCGTTCTCTCCCTGAGTTGTTGTGGATTTGTCCCCATTGGTGGTGAGGTTGATCCAAGATTCAGAAGAATTTGCGCCGTTTCGGTAAGCGCCTTCTACTATTACTTCTGCCGACCACGGACCTATAGACTTGAAATCTTGAAATTTACGGTTTTCATCTTCGATCCAGGGATCCGGGGTGTATTCGGTTTCGAGTCGCATCAGATGCACAAGGAAGTTGTCGGTTTCATTGTGTGCGCGCCATATTCCTTTGGGGTTTACAATACGTCGCACCTGAATAATTTTTACAACCTCGGAATAATTCTGATATTTGCCTGTTACAGGATTGAGAATGGTTGCCGTGAATCGTACTCTAGCTCTACGCTGATAGGACACGTAAGGATTATTGCCGGTATATCCCGAATTCTTCACGAGGTTTTTTGCGCGGGTATAGTAAGGGATATTGAATATAGTGACATCCTCGTTGGCCGGGTCTTTGGACACGGTGTATTGTCCTGCTCCATCCGTGTTGTATGCGCCGGTGGTGGTCTCGTATTCGCGTTCTCCGCGCTGATTTTTCTCCCAATAGTCTTTGTTTATCGCATCGGCCTCACCGGCAGATGCTCCGGGAGCAATATCGGTGGTATGACCGGTATCACGCAGAGATAGGAAGCCGTTCCACACTTTTTCTGTTTCTTTAACATGTATGCCATTATAGAACTGGTCTTTATCAGCATCAGTTATCTTGCCAGTATTCTCGTTATATACCACCGGCCACCAGCCATTCTCTATAATCTCGGCTTTGAGTTTGGTGCCGGGCTGTATCTTGCCGGTAATCTCTACGGGGATTACGGCGGATTTGTCGTAGAGGTAGGAGATGAAGTAGGGGTTGGGGAGTTTCATCTCGGGGTCGGGCTCGAATTCTATGTGCCAGTCAACGTCGTTGGCCCAGCCGTTGAATTTAAGGGTGAGCTTGTAGTGGTAGTTGCGCTGTGCGTCATAGTCTGTTTTCACATCCTTTCCGAGCATGAAGCGGTACACGATTTTGCCTTTGCCGGGACGGTCCTGGTTAGTTGATTTGTAGTAGGCAGTGACCTCGATATATGTGCCGAATTTTTTCCGGTCTTTATAGTCGAGGTCTTTGGGATTGTTGCTGTCGGGAGAATCTATTTTGCCGTCACCGTCGGCATCCTGTGCTTTGTCTTCGCCTTTGCCCTGCATGTTCTCGTAGAAGAAAAGGGCGTCAGCGTTGTGGGCATGGTCGGAACCGTATTTTTTACCCTTTACGAGTATTGCGGGCCAGTCGTTGGTAAAGGATTCGATGTTGGGAGCAGCATCACCCTCATAATATTTTATCATCTCGCCGTCGGCAATGGTGTCGTCTGCATTCTTGGGAGTGTTGGTGAGACCAAGGGCGCACTCCTTCGGAATGTCTTTTATCCGGACGTCCTGCAGGTAAATGGTGACGTCTTCCTTGAGGTTCGTGGCGTCATAAGCCACGGTCACTTTCGAGGCGAGGCGCACCAGCCAGGCGTTGAGCTCCATATTGGGGCGGTTGATGGTTACAACCGGGGCATCAAGCCCTTTGGCGTTGATTTTGCCGGGCTCTTTGTCCTCAAACCATCCGAACATCTGGTCATTTGCGGAAATGTCGGTTTTATTCCACTCGAAAGATATGCTTTTCAGTTTTTCCTCGGTAGAAACGTCCTTGTTCGATATATCAGCGTTTGCCACAACGTAGATTTTATATTTTCCGTAGTTTAGCTTCGGAAGCTGGAACTTTACTTTGTCGGTGGGTACGGTAATATCCACGTTCTCGCCATCGTTGGGCGTATCGGAATTGCTGTCGTGTATGAGTTCCTGTGCGGCGAAGCTGCGGCTGTCAACAAGGTGCTCTCCGTTCTGGTCGTAAACGAGCACGGAAAGGTTGTGGATTTTGTCGAGAGCGTCGCCTGCCGTGCGCGACTGGTCGAGAGCCGTGCCGTAGGATTTGAATGTTGCTGTCACGGCTATGTCGGCCTCGCCCTCGCCGGGATCGCCGGGAAGGTAGAATTTATCGTCGGCGCACGATGCTGCTGCGAGGCCCAGAATTGCTGCTGATATTCGGATGAATAGTCGGTTCATAAATATAGAGGAAAATGATTGGCGTTATTTAACCGTGTTATATCTATGGTTTGATATCTTTATCGCGATTTGTCGGTGAGGAGAAATCGTTAGGACGGTGGGAGAGAGAATGGGAGGGAGAGAGGGGTGGGTATGGAATCACCGGTCGGAACTCTTGGGGTCCAGACCGAATATGGGGTCGAGGGTCACGGTGTTGTATGGCGCCTCGATGGCCTGCCATGTGATTCCGGTGGGGGTGAATTTGATGTCGATGTAGAGGTGAGTGTTGCGGGAGATGGCCTGATGCATCACGCCCCCTTTATCGGTGAATTCGAGGATGTTGGTGGTGAGTGGTTTTGCTGTAAGCCAATCATCGCCGTCGAGCTGTACCTGAACGGTATAGGCTTCGGCGTTTTTGTCCGACAGCGACTCGGGGAAGTAAATTGGCCCGCGGACAATCAGCTTTTTGTCTGTCTCGGAAGCTCCCGCGGGTTTCTTCATATCCACAGGGTCTGTGAAATTTAAGAGGAAATCCACGGTTGAGTTCTCAGCCGGAGACACGAAGGAGGTGATGTAGCGCTCGTTGTTCTCAACCACGTTGTTTATGTAGCCTTCACCTTCAGCGGTGTATTTTCCCGGAGAATAGACTGTGGTGTTGGGGAACACGAATTCCCGCTGACTGAGGCCCTTGAGGCGCACCGCAGTGACTTGGACGCCCGAAACATTGTCGGGGTAGTTGGAGAAGTCGAAGCGGAACGTGGCTTTGGCGGCGGCACGGGTCAGGAACAGGTTGGCTTCCTGCGTGAGGCTTATGTTGCCGGTGGTGCCGCTTTCGGAGCCCTGGTCGCCTGAGCCGTCGCCCGAATAATCGGGATGGGGCAGCTTGACGGACTGGAGTCGGAACACTTCGGTGAGCGGCAGATGCCTTTGATCTCCGAAAATGGAGGCTGTGACATTCTGAGAGTTCAGCTGAGTGGGGGTATATCCTGCAGTCCAATTCCGCATCACGTCAAGGGGCAGTTCGGCACCTTTGGTGAAGTGGTAGAGCCACTCGCTCACGGTGCTGTAACCAGTCACGCCTTCGGGCAGAGGAAGCGAGGCCTCATTGGCGATGAGATAGACCCATTTTAGTTCGTTGGACGAGACTTTGAATTCAAGATTGTCGTTTATCGGGTTGCCTTTGTCATCTGTGGCCACCATTCGGTTGCCCTCAACCTCGCGGGAATCATGCAGTATTATCACGCGCAGGGTGGCGACTTTTTCGAAGTCGCCGTCGGGGGCTTCGTAGCCGTCCTGGTCGCCGAGGTCGCCGAGGTCGGTGCGCGAGGGGGCGGCGGAGTCGGCGGTGCTTACTTTCAGGCGCAGGGTCACGTCGCCACGGGTCTCTTCGGAGGCGGCGGGAGACGGGGCCTCCGAAGAGCATGCGGCTAACGCCATGGCGGCGAGTGTCAGCGCGGCTGCTGCCGTGTGGCGAAGAGAGTGGAGTATCATAATTCAGCGTTGTTGAGTCGCACAATCCAGTCGTTGATCACAATCCGGGTATCGACCCAGCGTCCGCCTGAAAGGAAGAGAATCATGTTCCAGCGGCTTTCACGGTCGAGGAATTCCTGTGAGCCCATCGAGTCGAAGTGGAGGCTCTTGAGCAGGAGCAGGTAGTTTATCAGGGGCACTGAGAGCACCTGCTCGCCGGTGCGGGCATTGTCGATCACCAGCCGGGCGGGAGCGCCGGCAATGAGGCGCGAGGTGGAGAACTCGGCGAAGGCCAGCAGGGCGTCATCGCCGTCCTCGGTCTCGCCTGCGCCGACCTGGCCGGTGGCCCAGGGATGATAGGTGTTGCCGGAGGCGGTGGGGATTACGGCGTTCTGCCACGAGAGCAGGGTGTTGTCGTCGGTGATGCGGAAGGTGAAGTCGGCCGGGTCCACGGGGGTGCCGTCGACGTTCTGCAGCAGTATGCGCAGGTTGTTGGTGTCCTTCATCATGTAGACGGTGCCTGCGGTGTAGTCGGTCTGGCCGGGCTTCACGGTGAGGTCGAGGTCGCCGTAGAAGAGGGGATGGAGGTCTTTGCCGGGGTCGGCGTCCACGCAGTCGGTGTTCATGGCCACGGAGAGGTCATGGAGCTGCGAGCCGGCAGCGGGCTGGCTCACGAAATGGAACGTCGACTCGGGGCACGCCATGCCGCCGTAGGCCACGAAATGGTATGTGGCGGCAGGCAGGTCGAGGGTCATGCGGTAGTTTTCGTCGGCGAGCACCGAGGAGGTCTCGGTGCGTGTCTCGACGAGGCGACCCGCTGCGTCGTAGACCAGGAGCGTCAGGCAGTCCACCTGCGAGGGGAATGCGTTGGCAAACTCCATGTTGTAGTCGTAGACAAAGCGGAGCACCACGCCTTCGGGGCACGGGTCAAGATCGTCGTAGATTGCCGACTGGCATCCCGACAGACCCACGAGCGCCGCCGCGCCGATGGCGGCCGAGCGTATGGCTCTGATTATGTTGCGCTTTAGATTATACATCGGATTTAGCGATAATGGTTGATTTTTTGTTGGTGGAGGAGGGAGTTCTGGGAGCGTCGGCCTCTGGCCGTCGGTCTGTGAGAGGGGGGTTGGACGGCGGGGACGCCGACCTTCCCAGGTGAATCCTGGGGAACCACTGGGAGCGTCGGCCTCTGGCCGTCGGTCAGTGAGAGGGGGAGTGGACGGCGAGGACGCCGTCCTTCCCGGGGCGAGGACGCCGACCCTCCCAGACCGACTTCCGGGCGTTTTTAGAATTCGATGCTGTTGATGCGAACTGACCAGGGCACGATGTCGACGGTTACGTCGAGATAGATCTCGTCCGATTCGTCGGGGGTGCCGGGAGTGGGTTTGTCGGGGTCGTTGCCGGGGATGCGGGGATGGCCCAGACGCGAGATTTTGTCAACGGAGAGTTTGTAGACGTTGTTGCGGACCACGGCGAATTCCATCGGGCCCATCACGCCGGCTATACCGTTGTCGTTGTGACGGTTCCAGTAGTAATAGTAGCAGTAGTATCCGGGCACTCCGTCATCGCTTATCGAGCTCTGGTAGATGGAGATGCCGGCGGCGGTCACTTTCTCACGCATGGTCTTGAGGGTGGCGGGGGCGTTGGCTTCGTCGCCGAGAGTCGGGGGCACGGGTTTGCCGGCTTTATCCCACTGGGTCCAGGCGTAGTCGGCGCTTTCGGTCCATGCCTTGTAGGGAGCGCTCTGTTCCCAGCCTTCGGATGTGGGAAGCCACTCGCTGTCTACAACATCCTTTTTTTCAGTTTCCGAGATAATGTATTTGTGGCCTGCGGGAATGGGACCGTTGCCGAACACAGCCTTATAGAGGCTGTTGGAGCGGTTGATTTCCATTGAACCGCCGGTGCCGATGGTAACGGATGCCTGGATGGCAGCCTGGCGGATGTGTTCCCATGTCATGTAGAGGTGGCCGTTGAAATAGTAGAGGATGGGATCATCGGTAGAGTTGCCCTTGATGGGGTTACGCGCCTGGCCATTAGCCTCGAATGCTTTGCCGTTTAGGCAGTTGGCTACATTCTTTATATAGTCCTTGTTCCAGCTCTGCCATTCGGTTGTCAGGGCCTTGTCGGTGCCGAGCATGCGGGCTTTGAACACAATGCCGGTAGAGACGCCGTTCATCTGCTTTTCGGGGCCTACGGGGAGTGCGTTTTCAGTAACGTAGCGCCACACGTGGTATTTCACCTCGGGTTTATAATTGTCCTGTGCGCCTGCGAGTACATCTGTCACCTTGTAGACATTCCAGCGGTTGCCTGCCATGGTGGCATTGTTGAATGAACCGTTGTTCTCGAAGAAAGGATAGTTGAAGTAGTCGGTAAAGTTGGTCTCTACGGTGTTTCCGCCGAATACAGTGGAGTAGGGGCCTACCACGTAGTTGCCTGCGGAGTAAAGGCCGGTGGCTTCATCGCGTTCCCAGCCTTTTTCGGCACCGCAGATGGCGAAGTCGTTGCCGGTGGGGTGGCCGTCGGCGCTCACGCGGGGAAGATAATAGAACTTGTTGGCCATGTTGACGAGGGCCATGCGCTGAAGCTCCACTTTCACCAGGGGAGTATTGCCGTCGATATTACCTTCGGCTGTGGTGTAGAAGAGAACGTTGTAGGTGTTGGCCTCGGTATCATCGGGCGAACCGTCCTTGAAGTCGAAACGGGCCACAGAACGCTCTACCTGTACGGCGCCACGGCCTTCCACTGACGATGAGTTGTCAACGTTTGTCTGTCCCACGGTGTTGATTTCGGAGAGATGGAAAGGCTTGTCGACAGTGTTGAAGTTTTCCCAGTCCAGAAGCTTGGCGGGAAGCTGGCGGGTGGTGAGCTTTACATTGTTCATCAGGAACGAGTTGGCGTCCCAGATGCCTATGTTCTCATTAGGTTTGTCGGCGCTACCCTGGATCACGGTGCATGTCTTGTCAATCCACTCGGCCGAGCCGAGGGTGGTGTTTGCTGCCGAGAACATGTCGGTGAGTTCCTTGGTGGGGTTGCAGAACACAAACACGTAGACCTCGGGAGCCACGCCCGTGTTTCCGAGGGCCTCATAGAGGTTGTTGAGGTTTGTTTTCTGGATGCGGGCCTTGGCGCGGTACTGCTTGCTGTTTGCTGCGGAGAGGTTGGTGATATTGTTGCTCTGCACCTCTCCGGCGGCTATGAAGCCGTATTTTTTAATAGTAGCGCTGATGTCGTCTTTGGCGGCCAGCACTATGAGGGCTGAGCTTACGGTGTTTTCGGCATCGGATCCTACTTCGGTGCCATCGTTCGATTCGCCGTTGCCGGTAGTGAAGCTGCGCGAGCCGGTGTTGCCGGTGGGCATCTGGATGTCGAGGGCCATGTAGAAGCCTTCGCCTTGTCCTTCGGGGAGCTGATCGGGCGCGTCGGGGCCCATCTTGTCGTCGCTGCATGACCACATTGCCGTGGCTGCGAGCATACTGAATAAAACTTTCTTAAGGTTTTTCATTGTTTGATTATGTGTCGTGATTGATTTTGTTTGTTTTCTGGTGAAAGAGGAGAGAGAGGGGACTGGGAGCGTCGGCGCAGGTCACTGGGATCGTCGGCCTCTGGCCGTCGGTCTTTATTGGGATGGACGGCGGGACGCCGACCTTCCCAGAGCGGGGGAGCAGGTCACTGGGATCGTCGGCCTCTGGCCGTCGGTCTGTGAGTTGAGGATGGACGGCGGGACGCCGACCTTCCCCAGGGCGGGGGCGCAGGTCACTGGGATCGTCGGCCTTTTACTGGGAGCGTCGGCCTCTGGCCGTCGGTCTTTATTGGGAAGGACGGCGGGACGCCGACCTTCCCAGAGCGAGGACGCCGTACCTCCCATAGGTGCCACCCCTACTTGTTGAATTCCTCGATTTCGTCGAGCTGGGAGAGGGCTTCGGGGGCGTCGGCCACTTTCAGGCGGGCTGCCTGCTCGAAGAGCGGACGGGCGGCGGCGTAGTCGCCCTGCATGGCGGCCAGCACGGCGCGGGCGTAGATAGCCTCGGCTCCGTCGCCGGCTTTGGCGAGGTAACGGGCGGCGTTGGCGTAGGAACCCTGCTGCATGGCGGCGTTGGCGGCGTTGAGGTTGGCAATCTCGCTGTCGGGATACATGAGCGCGGCGGTCTCGAATATGTAGTCATACTCTTTCGATCCGCGTTCCACGTTCTGCGCGGCTACGAAGAACTCATTGAGGCTCAGGTTCTGAGGCTTGCTGTGGACGAGCTCCAGGATCTCCTTGGGATCGGTGTAGGAGCGTATGGTATAGGCAATGGTATAGTCGGTGTGACGCAGGGCCGGATATACCTCGCGGAGCAGATAGGCGTAGGCGGCGGGGTAGCGCGACTTCAGCCGGGCGTCGCGCGCGTCGGGCTCCAGCGAGGTGTCGGTGGCGATGGCCAGGAGGCCGTCGCGGTCGTCGATGGTGTTGGTGCGCAGCCATGCCACGAGGCCTTCCCAGTCCTCAGGCTCGTAGGCCGTTGAGTAGATGGACGAGGCGAAGTCGTAGAGGCCCTCCACGTATTGCTTGAGCGACTCGGTGCGGCCCTTGGCCAGGCGCACGTTGTTGTTCCACGGGCCTTCGGGCGAGGCATAGCCTTTGAGGGTGATGCCGCGCACGGTTATGTCGGGGTCCTGGCGCACGGAGTCGATGCCGGCGCGAATCTTGGCCAGCTCGCGTGTGTTGGAGCGGTAGTCGGGGTAAATCACGGTCTTGTTAACCGGGAAGTCCACGAACGCGCGTCCCGAGAGTTCGCGGGCCTTGACGGCCTCGGCTGTGGGGGCTATGTAGTTGAAGCGGGGGGTGTATACGCGCGGACGGTAGTCGAGCTGACGCAGGGGTACTACGCTCAGCAGCGTGTCGGCGCCGCAGCATCCGGCTTCCTTGCGCTCGAGGCTCAGTGTGGCGCTTTCCATCCACGAGGCGTAGGGCACGGTGGCTGAGTAGTCTATCATGCCGCCGCGGTAGAGTGGGGCGGTTTCGTGGCGGCGCTGGGCCTGGAAATAGCGGTTGCGGCCGCCCACCATTATGGAGGGGAGGCGCAGGGTGTCGCCCTCGGGGGTGGAGAGCACGGGCGTGAGCCACGATTCGCGGTTGGTCTTGCGGCCGAGGTCGTCGGCGTCGATTGTCATGTCTACGAGCAGACGGTCGGTCGAACGGTCAACTTTCAGATTCTTGACGCGTGCCTGGTCGGCGATGGCGGCCGAGGCGGCCGAGGCGCACAGCAGTGCGGCCAGGCATGCCGATATTATGTTTCTTTTCATGATTGCTGAAGGGGCTTGACGTTAGAAGATGTAGACGAGGTTGAGGGCAAGCTTCGTCGGGCCCACATAGTTGTGGGGACGGCGCGAGTATAGCTTGGTGCCGCACTCGGCGCAGGGATATTTGTCGAAGCGGGTGTAGATCCATCCCACGCCCAGCTCGGCCTCGAGATTCCAGTGGCGGCCGAGAATCCAGGTGTAGCCGTAGGCCACGCCGGCGCCCATAAACCATCCTTGGTAGCGGTAATCCTTGAGGTGGCTCAGGTCGGTGCCGAGGAAGTTGAGGCTGCCAAGGTCAACGTTGCCTATGTTGTACTGTCCGCCGAGCAGGTGCGCTCCAACGAAGTGTCCGGCCGTTGCGTCGCAGAACCAATAGCGGGCCTCGGGCTGCACGAGCCAGTGTTTCCATTTGTGGCCGTTGACGTCCCATCCGTTGAAATTGCCGGAGAGGTCCACCGACCAGCGGGGAGCCACGCGCATCTCTGCTCCGAGATTTACCGTAGCAGTGGCATCATAGAGCAGGTTGGTCTTGATTCCGAACTGCTCGGCCTTCGCCGCCGGGGCCATAAGAATGGCAGCTGCGGCAAGAATAAGGCTGATAGATAGTTTCATTGTCGTGTTTGTATGTTTTTTTTTGTGATACAGCGGTTCTGACTGTATGGAATCATAGCATTGCGAGATCATACCGCCCAGGCCGGCGGCCTTGACGGTTGGGCGTACATGTGTTTTCTCCGCGCCTTCCCGCAATCGGTCTGGGGGGGCAGGCTGTGAGCAGGCGGTTAGATGTCAAATAGGGTGATTCTCCCGCGGTTATGCCGGCGCCAAGATGCATTCCGGCATGTGGCGGCATGGCTGCGTGGAGGCGTCTATTTGGCCTGAGGTTCGTAAATAAAATGCCCTACATCATCGGGCTACTATCCATAACGCCGCAAAAGTATTAATAATAGATTGAAAAATTACCCCCCCCCATGTTAAATTTTGTTAACAAAAAGAAAGGAGCGAAGCATCGGTTTTTAACTGGGAGCGCCGGCCGCTGGGAGCGTCAGCCTCCGGCCGTCGGATTCTGAGTGGATGGAGGGTTTAATTGGGGAACGGACGGCGGGACGCCGACCACTGGGAGCGTCGGCCTCCGGCCGTCGGTCTGTGAGTATGGAGGGTTTAATAGGGGGATGGACGGCGAGACGCCGACCCCCCCAGGGCGAGGACGCCGACCACTGGGAGCGTCGGCCTCCGGCCGTCGGTTTGTGAGTATGGAGGGTTTAATTTAGGATGGACGGCGGGGACGCCGACCTTCCCAGGGCGGGGGCGTCGGCCACTGGGAGCGTCGGCCTCCG
>LUJP01000047.1:0-26141 GCA_001689535.1 Bacteroidales bacterium M5 | reverse complement strand
ACGGCGGGGACGCCGACCCTCCCAGGGCGGGGGCGTCGGCCACTGGGAGCGTCGGCCTTCGGCCGTCGGTCTGTGAGTATGGAGGGTTTAATTGGGGGATGGACGGCGGGGACGCCGACCCTCCCAGGGCGAGGACGCCGGCCACTGGGAGCGTCAGCCTCCGGCCGTCGGTTTGTGAGTATGGAGGGTTTAATTGGGGAACGGACGGCGGTTTATTGGGGGATGGACGGCGGGGACGCCGACCTTCCCAGAGACGCCGACTTTCCCAGGGCGGGGGCGTCCCAATCGCTTTAAAATCACTATCTATGGCAAATTTTGTCCCGTTTTGCTTTGGTTTTCAAATTGGGAGCTTTATTTTTGCGATTATGACTGATAATGATTACTCTCCTTATCTCAATAGGAATGATGCGGTGGATGTGAATGTCCCGAGGACTCTGCCTCACTGGAATCAGTCGGATAAGATTCAGTTTGTGACTTTCAGGCTTGCTGATTCTTTACCGCGTACTTTTGTCATGGCTTTGAAGCGAGAACGCTCTGATTTCGAAAGGCTAAATCCTCGACCATGGAATCCTGATACAGCTAAAAGATTCCGGTCACTTATGAGCCGGAAAGTGGAGGAAATGTTGGATAATGGCTATGGAGAGTGTTTGTTGAGGGATTCTACGGTGAGAAAGTACGTTTCGGAGACCCTACGTTTTTATGACGGCAGATTATATGAACTGCTGTCGTATGTGATAATGCCAAACCATGTCCATTTGCTTGTGCGTGTGACCGGTGACAACCGTCTGGCCGACATTGTCAGAAATATAAAAGGTTACTCGGCGAAGATTATAAATAATTGTCTGCACCGGGAGGGCCCCTTGTGGATGAAAGAATATCATGACCGTATAATCCGTAATGAAGACCATCTGAAGAACTGCCTAAGGTATATTCGTAGCAATCCACGTTTTCTACCCGCTACCGATTACGAACTTAAATGACTGGGAGCGTCGACCACTGGGATCGTCGGCCTCCGGCCGTCGATCTGTGAGTATGGAGGGTTTAATTGGGGAACGGACGGCGGTTTATTGGGGGATGGACGGCGGGACGCCGACCCTCCCAGGGCGGGGGCGTCGGCCACTGGGAGCGTCGGCCTCCGTCCGTCGAATTCTGAGTGGATGGTCTATTGGGGGATGGACGGCGGGACGCCGACCCTCCCAGGGCGTGGGCGTCGGCCACTGGGAGCGTCGGCCTCCGGCCGTCGGTCTGCGTGGTGAACGGTTTATTGGGGGATGGACGGCGGGACGCCGACCCTCCCAGGGCGTGGACGGCGACCTTCCCAGATAAAACATAAAAAAAGCGCGGGCGGGGCCGCGCCGGGGTTTCCGGGATGGATGTGTGTGCTGTTTTCATAGACTGCCTCACGGCAGTGGCGATCTAAAAGTTCGATTTTAGGATAGTATCTACGACCCCGGGCCGCAAGTCCTTGGCCTAACAGGAGTAGAAGTGTGGAAACCCTTCGGCTGCGGCGCCTCTGCGCTCGCGCTTAAAGAAGGTTGAGGTGGAGCGACGGCCTATCACTGGGAGTGGAAGGCGGCCCACTGGGAGCGTCGGCCTCCGGCCGTCGGTTTGTGAGTATGGAGGGTTTAATTGGGGGATGGATGGCGGTTAATTGGGGGATGGACGGCGGGACGCCGACCTTCCCAGGGACGGCGGGACGCCGACCTTCCCAGGGACGGCGAGGACGCCGACCCTCCCAGGGCGGGGACGCCGACCTTCCCAGAGACGCCGACCCCCCGGACCTCAGAGGCGCTCAAGGAGCTGGGGGAGGCGGAGGTCTTTGGCGGAGAGGCGGCCGTCGGGGCCGATGAGGTGCATCACGGGCATCACGTAGAGGTCGTAGAGCTCCTGCTCTTCGAGCTCACGGGAGGCCATGCCGATGGTCCAGGCCGGGTTGAGGGCCGAGAGGTGGGCGCGCCAGGCCTCGGCATCTTCGCCGGGATACACGGCCACCACTTTCAGTCGTCCGGCGGCCACGGCAGCGGAAAGCTCCGGCATTCCGCGCAGTGCGGCGAGGGTCGCGGCGCACGAGTGGCAGTCCGGGTCGTAGAGGAGCAGGAGCGTCGACCCCGAGGGGTTGAGGGCGCTACGGAGGGTGAGGGTGCGGCCGTCGGGAGTGGTGAAGCGGAAGTCGGCGGGTCGCTCGCCGGGGCGGTTGCGCAGCGACATCTCCAGTAGGTGGGCCGTGCGAAGCTTCAGCTCCGGGGCAATGGCCTGGGAGCCGGTAATGGCGCGTGCCATCACAATAAAAGCGTCCTCCGAGTGCATGGGAGAGTCGGGGTGATATAGGTATTTCTCCACCGTTGCGGTCCAGAGTGCGGTCACTTCGGGGCCGGCCTCTCCCCAGCGTTCGGCCAGCGCCGAGGCGGCTTTATGGAGGCCTTCCGTGGAGCCTTCGGCCGTTAGACTGAGGAAATTGGCCATATTCTGCTCCACCACGGCGGTGTCGAGGCTCAGACTGCGGTCGGCAAACGGCATGGCGTCGAAGAAATGCTCCATGATGTAGTCGGCGCGGTCGCGCGGCTCGGTGATTACGGCCGGTACGGCCGGCAGGGGGAGGGTGAAGGGCCCTGCGGACTGAACGGACTCTACGGACTCTACCGCTGTGTCCGACCGGCCCGCGCAGCCGCCGCAAAGCGCGGCAGCTGCCAGCATTGCCGGCAGCGCGGCAAAAAGAGGCTTTTTATAGCTGAAAATCATCAGGCGGGGATTATGGCTGCTTGTAGACCCTTATCTGATCGTAGGTCATTGACGCCTCTGCCGCCGTGAGGTCACGGACGCAGCGCACCATACTGCAACTTCCAAAATACTGGGCTGTTGCGGCATCTTTGCGGACAGTACAGATACGTTGATTTTCGTTAATTATGTCTATAATTGCAGGCGAATCAAAAGGAGGAGTATTCTGATAATACTCCACAGTGCAGGACTGGAAGTTTTTATTTTCCTCTCCTCTGTTAAAGGGGAGAAGTCCTGCACGGCGCATAATCACCAGCTCTTTCTGATTTGGAGCTCTCCATCCGGTTCTTCCTGAACTGGTGTTAAGTGATTCGCAGGATGTAGCATTGTTGATATAGCTGGTATATACAGCAGCTGATCCGTATGAAGCGGTGGCTTCACTTCCTTGGGGAGTAGTTACAGAATTTCCGCACAAAGCAACTTCAAAACCGTAACGTCCGAGTTTATTGTAATCGCTGTTGGTTTTGTGCAGCGGCAGCGGTTCGCTTGAATAGTCGCGCAGAGAGGTGCCGTAATAATGGCTGATTTTTACCGCAGCTCCGGTGCTGTATGTACCTGTACCTTTGTCTACTGTATAGGCGGGATTGACAGGGTCGTTGGTCGGGTCTGAAGCAACCGTCCGGAGATCCACACCGAGATTGCGGATACACCTCACACTCCAGGAGGGAACATGATACACTCCGAAATCACTCATGGACATTCCTTCAACTACCCATATTGTTTTTCCGTCGCTCGAGGCAAGGCTGAGTCTGCCGTTAAAACCCGACCTGGGGGCAAAACCCAACCGAGTAGTATTGGCATAATCCATAATGGGAGTGGAGAGTGAGTTTCGTCCCATTATCACACGTGCGTATTTACCTGAGGCGGGTAGATACCAGCGGAGTTCGTTGGCGTCAATCTTGCCGTTGCCGTTAAGGTCGCGGTTTCGGTTCATGCAGGCATACAAGGCATGAATCACCTGAGCCGTGGCTTGGGTGGTCTGCGGATCGTATTGGTTAATTCTCGCTTCTGCCGACTTATCGTCTCCTGTGAATGCATTCGCGTCTAAAAGCACAGGCATAGGCACGGGCCATGTCTTTGCTGCCTTATCGGCTTCGGGAACTAACTGGTTAGTGTTGTTGATTGCATTTACATTGTTGGGTACTCCGTTGGTATTGCCTGACGCATTGCCACACTGCACATAATCGGTCCAGTTTCCGGCCGTTGTCCAACTTCCGTTTGAACCCGAATATATCCATACATTATATCGTCCGTTGTCGGCCGACAGTTGGTTATAATTCGATAAATCGGGCCAGCGGAGGTCCATGCCGAAGGTTTCGTTGATGTGCTCCACGCCTAATGCGGTTGTGGTGCTGTTGTCGGTATCGTAATATGTCTGAATCGAGCGTTGCGAAACGGCATATTTCGAGCGGTAATAACTGCTCTTGCCGTCGGCCGAAACGTGCTGAGCCACGTTGAGATACGCCATGCGGTTAGGCTTGTTGACGTAGTTTACCCACTTGCGTCCGGTCTCATTTCCGCGATTGCCGTCCGATTCGTCCTCGTAGGTGTATTCGTTGATAAAGACGGTGTACCATCCTTCGGGGAGAGTAGAGGCATTATCGCGAATTTCCTTAAGCTTATACAGTTTGTTGCTTCCTATGCCGGGGTAGGGGGCCAGAACATTCTCGTCCGTGGTGGGTGTCAGCTCTATCCAGGAATAATATGGATACGCCGGATCGCCGGCTGCCGGGATAGGATTGGAGTTTGTGGTAGGGTTACCATCCTCACCAATTGCAAAGCGGTAATTGTCGGCAAGAATAGAGAAGCTGAAGTTCTGCAGTTCAGTCTGAGTCAGTTTGATATTGAAAGCGCCGTAGTGGGCATCGAGATTGAACATCTTGTCTGTCACGTCAATCACTGTTCCTTCGGCTCCGGGCTGATTTTCCCGGTTGGTGAATGCCTCTACAATTATTTCGGACGCGCTTTTTATTTTTACATTATAGGTGTAGATTGCGTTGCGCAGCGAATTGAAGTCGTTGGCATCGCCGCCTATATATCCCAGATGGACAATATATTTGGCCGTAACTTCACGGCTGGTTACCGAAGGGAATGTTTCGCCCGGAATCGTGGGGTTTCCCGGATTATTTTCGGGATCCTTGTATGTAAGCTTGGCATTGATTTCCACAAAGCCGGCGAAATTGTTGAGCGTGGGTGTTGACGTTGGGCACAGGCTCTTATATACGCCGCCGTTTTCCCACTCCAACTCGCGCTTCTGATAGTTCCTGGCGTCCGCTTCGGCAAGGATGCCGGTGCGTTTGTTTTCCATCTGCCAGAAATCAAACGAGTATTTGTTGTCGCTGCCGTTAATGTCGGCGCTGGTGTAGGTGAGCGAGCTGCGGTAGTTTTCGTTTTGGGTGGCATCGGTCTGCATAGGGTCGCCGGCGTTGGCATATTCCCAGGGATTGGAGGGGGTGGCGGACTGTTTGCGCTCAAACAGCCAGCCGTAGGTGGGAACGTTGTGAACCACGTATGACTGCACCTCAAAATCCACTATTTCCGTATCTGCGGCCCTTTCGATATTGAATTTTATCTGCGAATAGGGGCGGCGCAGGTGAATGGCTCCATCGAGCTTCACACCATCTGTTGCAATGTCAATATACACCGGCTCAATATTGTTCCAGTCTATGGTGCCGTCGTCGTTCAGCCCTGTCTCCGAATAAGTACCGCTCATCACCAGAGGATTGAGTGTGGCGTTGGGCATGAATATGTCGGCAGAGCCTTGGAGCAGCGGTCGGCTTATCACTATCGACTTGAATTCATTCCACGTAGACGCGCCCTTGAGAAGCTCCAGAAGCGAAGTCTCAGCGCCTATGGAACCGTCGGAGTTCATTTTGTAGCCGGTGTTTCTGTCGGGGTTGGCCACGGCCACTATATAGCTGCGGCCCGACTTGGTTTTGATGTCCGTTAGCGTGGTGGTGTCATGGGCTTTGTTGTTGGTAGTGAAGCCGTGATCTTTGTCGTTGGTATCCAGGAACAGGCCGTTGCCATCGTAGTCTGTTACGGTGCTTTTGCCTGTGCTGAAGTTGTAGATGCCCACCCAGATGGACTCCACATTATAGGCATCCTCATCGTCCATATCGGCGCGCGACTCCAGTCTGTTCATTTCCGGAGCTGCCACGCAAAGGGTGATTTTAGTGTCGTGGCCCTCCGTCTCGTTGGCGTTGATGCCGGTATCGAGATCGTCGGTACAGCCTGCGGCGCACATTAGCATTGCCAAAGCGCCCGTCAAGGTAGATATTCTGTGTTTTCTGTATATTTTCATCGTTGGCTTGCTGTCGGTTTATTCAAATGTTGGTATGTCGACCGTGGGTTCATACCAGGGGCATACGGTATAATCTATCGATATTATATTAACGGGATTATCGGAGCCGTTCACCTGATAACGGTAGATGTGGTTGCGGAGCATTTCCCCGATAGGCTCATTGTCCTGCGGCGCTCCGTTGATATAGCTCACGAGTTTGAGCTGCTTCACAGGGGAGTTCTCATCTAAATCGGCACCTGTAGCGTTATTCAGCGTAACCACTATATACGGCTTCTCTTGTGTGCCTATGGCAGCGAGTGAATATTCCGGAATATAGACGGTGTAAGTCGGGAAACCGGAAGATCCTATAGGTCTGTCGGCTCTGCGTAAACCTGAGCCGTGAAATGTGATTATTCGATTATTTTCCGTTTGAGCATAACCGGATTCGGAGAATGGCTTAGGCTCTATATATGGATTGGTTGCGGGAATGGTGGGGTATGTCACGTTCGCTGACACATCTGTCCATTCGGGCTGATTATAGTCTGTGGTGCCGGAGGCAGCGCCCATCCACGGCAGGATTGTTCCGGTGGAATTGAATCCGCACAATTCCACTTTATCAACCATCATGCGTTCACGGTCAGGGTTAAAATCCTCACCGTCCTGAAATCCTATATGGTCTATCACCTCTATTTTTACCATGGCGCGGAGCATCGGAATCTCTTTCGACGCAGTGGGGGAGAGATTTACCGGCTCTTCGTAAGTAGAGGCAATAAGGTCGGCCGTACTCACGGTAAACTTCTGGAGACCGCTCATGGGGATAAAATTCTTTGAAGCGATGTCGGGTATCCATTGAATGATAACCCCCCATTTGTCCCTACGGGGAGGGCAGTCGAAAGTGCAGAGCTGCCGGGCCATATCGTCGATGGTGGTCGTGCCCGGGGTTATGCCGAAGCTCTGTCCTCCGAGTCCCGATGTGTTGGCGGTGACGAGAATGTAGAATGTCACATTCTCCTCGCCGGCTTTCACGGCTTTGTCGAAATAAGGCTCGTTGAACATGGCTTTCAGCGTATACCATGAATACAGAGCGTTGTCTTTCGATGTGATTTCGGGCCGGAATATGCGCAGCAGTCTGCGGTCGGCGTCGAACAGGTAGAATTGCATGTCGCCGGTGTCTATGTAGTTTTCGGCGGCTGTAGCAGCCTCTTCGTCATAGCAATTGTCGGTTCGCGACATTTCTCTGCTTCCGGCAGTGGATGGTGTCACCACCATAAACTGCAGTGTGATGTTGTTTTCCTTGTCGATAGGCTCGGGGCAGTCCTGATTGTTGTCGGTCACGCAACCCTGCGCCAGTGCGGCGAGGGCGAGCAGTGCGGCGGCTGAAGCCGTACTGCGCAGGAGCCTGTAAAGTGGTTTGATGCTCATGGTGCGAAAATATGCTTTAGCCGATTATGATTAAAGGTCCTGGTCCTGCGGGGGCACTATGCGCCATCCGTTTATGTTGATGCCCATGGCGGTGTACCAGGTGCGGTTGGCGTCGATAAAGAACACTATTGTGTGCTGGTCCATGCGGTCCAGGTATTCCTGGTCGCTCCAGTGAGCCTGATAGTGGCCTTTTACCATGCAGAGGTATTTGGTTAGGTTGAGGTCTATGATGGTGACGTCGTCGGTGGTGCGCACCACTTTGAGGCGTGGCTCACGGTCGATCATCAGCCGGCCCATGGTGGTTTCGGTCATCATGCCGGAGTTGACGGTGGCGGCGCGTGAGGCGGTGTTCTGTGCGGCGTCATTTTCAGTCGCGAGGCTCTGCACGCTCCATGGTAGATAGGTGAATGCAGTTGAGCCGACCACTTCGTTGAGGTAGTTTATCTGTGAGTTGGTGCCTGACACCTCCACGCGGAATTCCTGCGGGTCCATTTCGGCCTGAGTATCGGCGTTTTGCAGCACAATCTGCAGCACGTTGGTGTCTTTCATAAGGTCGACGGTGGGAAGAATCACGTCGCCGTCGTCGCCTGGGCGGCACACCGCACCGGAGGCAGTGCCGTAGAACAGCGGCACAATGTCGCGGTCGCTAAACAGCTCTGGAGCCGTGCCCTGAAGCGGGAGCGAGGCCGAAAGCTGGCTCATGGCCGTCGGACGTTCTCCGCCACCGATGGCGAATGCCGTGGGGTTGGAGTCGGCGGCATCGCCCGTACACCATGCGAGCATAGAGTATGTTCCTGCAGGGAGTTCAACCTCCATCATGTAGCCGGGCTTGGAGAGGGCCGCGCCGCTGTCGGTCTTACGCAGTGCCAGGTTGCCGTTGGCGTCGAACACATATAGCGTCACGCCCGTAACCTGCGAGGGGAAGGCATCGGCATCCAGAATGTTGTGGGTAAAGGTGATAGGCACGAGATAGCGGGCGGTACAAGGGCGTAGGTCGTCGTTGATCATCGAGGAACAGGCGCTCAGAGCGGCCGCGGCCACTACCAGGCAGGCAGCCGTGAGTGCCCGTGAGGCTTTACGCATTTTGTTTCGTATCATTTTTGCGGATATATGATTTGTTTATTATTTCCTTGGGTGTGTCCTCCTTGCGGGAGGGGGTGGAGAGTATATAGGGTGGAAGCGGGTTGCTTCTCGGAGTTTTCAAATTAGGTGAAAAAAAAGCGGTGGGCTTTTTTTGGTGATTGGTTTTTGAGGTTGGGGGGGGGAGAGTATGGAGCGGGAGAGGGTGGTTGGGAAAAAAGAAGGCGGGGCGAGGCCTTGGGGGCAGCGCCCCGCCTTTCATGTAATTAAGAGAACTGTAGTCTCATAGAGGGATTAGAGTTCAACATTCTGAGGGGGGACAACGCGCCAGTTGAGCACATTGAGCTTGGCAGAGATGTAGTAGGTCAGCTCTTCCACCGGGGGAACGATGGGCTGGTCAGCGTCGCTGAGTGCGGTAGCAAGACCGGTGATAGAGTTGATGTTGATAGTGTAAACGTGGTTGCGGACGAGACCGAATGAGCCGGCTTGGCACTTTTTATAATTAAGGATGCCTTCAGCGTCGATTGCCTCAGCTTCGTTGAATCCGAGGTGCCGGATAGGAATGCTGAAGTAAGCGAGACCATCGCCATACTTGGTGGCGTAGCCTGCGGTAAGAAGCATACCGTTTACTTTTATTACATCCTCTGCTGTAGTAATGGCTTTGTACCGATTATTGACGTCTTGTTCAGTTGCGTCGTAGTAGCAATAGCCTGCTCCCTCGGGCTCTCCGTTTTCGTCTACCTTCATCTGGAGAGCCACAAATCGGCCTGCAACAGTAGCGTTGGCTGCGGTGCGTACAGCCTGTGAGGGATGCTCTACAACGAAAGGATTAGTAGTTCCAGTTATGTCCTTAATGGGCTGGTGGGTAGTAGCATCAAGAACGATGTTCTGGTTTGCCACCATGGCAGCTATAATCTTATCTCCAAGATAGAGAGTATGTTTGCCACCTGTCTTACCGTAGAGATAGAATGTGGTATTGGGAGCAGTGGCTGCTTCACCATTTTTAGTAATCACATAGCGGCCAACGATAACAGCTGAGGTAACCACGGCTGCAGGATTGTATTCTTCAGCATTCTGCCAGGCTGCTGCGGCAGCGGTAGATTCGCGGGCATAGAAGGATCCTTCGAAACCCTTGTCTGGGTTGAAAGCAATAGAGTTACGCAGTGGAGTAGTGTTGCCTGAAATCGCGCTATTTTTAATCTCGTTATAGGAGAAGTAGTGAAGAGGATAATCCTCAGCGTCGTCGTCAGTGATATCGTCGGATACTTTGGGGTACTTTCCTGCATAATATGAAGGAGTGCATGCCCAGTAGCTGCGGTGGTTGTCTGCTGCATTCCAGTTCCATTTGAGCAGGTCGTTGAGTTCGGTGAATGTGGGAGTGGAATTCAGAGTGGTGCCGGTCTGAATAGCATAGTGCTTAACCACGTAAGTGGAGAGGTCGATAGCATTGGGGCGCCAGTACTCAGGAACGAACTTGAGGGTCCAATCATTGACATCGTCGGTGTTGTCTTTGATTGTTGTTGAGGGGTTTTTAAGAGTCAGGTCGATACGCGATGCATAGCGTTCCACATAGATTTCAATAGCGTCGCCATTTTGAGCGGCCTCCTCTGTAGTGTACAGCATTGCATTGGTGATGGGAGTGGCAACCATTCTTACGTTTGATTCGCCCGTGATGGGGTTGTTACCGTAATAAACAGAGTTGCTCATGGGGAAGTTGTTTTCTGCATCTACAACCTGTTGGCGTACGAGTTCTTCGAGACCCGAGAGAGAAGAGGTCGTAATGTCAGAGGATGTAATGGGGTTGATGAATGCCATTACGTAAGCGGGCAAGTTCTGGCCTGCATTAAGAGTTACAGGCACTGTGGAGGTCCAGATTTTGTCAACGCTTCCATCAGGCTGCTGATTAATAAAGTCATTGTTGTTGACATCTTTTACCTCGTAAGATGAAACAACCTCGCCGTTTATATCGTAAAAGGCGAAATACAGTGATTCTACAAAGCTTTCGTTGCCCTCAGCATCCTTAAAACCGGGATTTTCGTCTGCACGTGAACCTGTGTTAGGAGAAGCGATGGTAACGTTGAGATAACGCACCTGGTCGGTGTCAACTTTACCGGGGTCGTTGCCCTTCATCGGCTCGTCGCTTGAGCATGACGCGAGGGTCATGGCAGCCATAGCAAATGCGCCGAGATAATAATTGATTTTTTTCATAAAAAATTAAAGATTAAAGAAATATTGATAATGATTAGTCTGCGGGGTGAGGGGAGCATGGGGAA
Source organism: Bacteroidales bacterium M5 (assembly GCA_001689535.1). Lineage (GTDB taxonomy): Bacteria > Bacteroidota > Bacteroidia > Bacteroidales > Muribaculaceae > Paramuribaculum. The sequence goes on along the minus strand of LUJP01000047.1, from coordinate 15,308 downwards.
CTGGGAGCGTCTCGCGGGGCGTCGATATCCTTATCGATGCAGGGGTCGGGAGTACTGGGAGCGTCGGCCTCCGGCCGTCGGTCTTTGTGGGGAGTGGACGGCGTTTTTGGGATGGACGGCGGGGACGCCGACCTTCCCAGTGGGGGACGCCGACCTTCTTTGGGATGGACGGCGGGGACGCCGACCTTCCCAGTGGGGGACGCCGACCTTCCCGGTGCGGGGACGCCGATCTTCCCGGTGCCTTAGTAGCTTTCGAGCTCGTCGATCTGGGTGAGGGCGGCGGGGGCGTCGGCCACTTTGAGGCGGGCAGCCTGCTGGAAATAGGTGCGGGCGGCGGCATAGTTGCCGCGCAGGGCCTCGAGGTTGCCGCGGGCGTAGATGGCTTCGGGGCCGTCGCCTGCTCCTGCCAGGTAGCGCTCGGCGTTGTCGAGAGCGCCCTGGGCCATTGCGGCGTTGGCGGCGTTGAGTGATGCTATCTCGCTTTCGGGATACATGCGGGCGGCGGTCTCAAACAGGTAGGCGAACTCTTTGGAGCCTTCGGGGAGCGCCTTGGCACCGGTGAAGAACTCGGAGAGTGAGAGGTGCTGCGGACGTGTGGCGGCAACCTGCAGAATCTCCTCGGCAGTGGTGAATGCGCGAACGGTATATTCTATGCGGTAGTCGGAGTGACGCAGGCCCGGATAAACGTCGCGCAGCAGCACGGCATACTGTTCGGGGTAGGTCTTCTTGATCTTCCACTCGCGGGCGTCGGGGGCCAGAGGGCCGTCGATAATGGCTATAATCTCCTGGGCCTGAGGCATGGATCTTTCGGCCAGCCATGCACGGAGGCCGTCCCAGTCCTCGGCGGTCCAGTCGGTGCGGATGAAGCCGGGTTCGAAGTGGTATAGACCGTCAACGTAGGCTTTCAGGGCCTCGGTGCGGCCCTTGGCCAGGCGCTCGTTGAGGGCCAGGGAGCCTTCGGGCGAAGCGTAGCCATGGATGGAGAGGGAGCGTGCGGTGACGTCCTTGTCGTTGCGCACTGAGTCGATCGAGGCGCGTATCTTGGCCAGTTCCGCGGTGTTGCGGCGGTAGTCGGGCCGGATGTCGGTCTTGTTCACGGGGAAGTCGATGAATGCGCGGCCCGAGATCTCGCGGGTCTTGACGCCCTCGGCCGTCGGTGCGATCCAGAGGAACGAGGGGTGGAACACCACGGGGGCAAACGTCACGTCAGTGAGGGCCACGGTGCGGTCGTCCTCAGGGTTGCCGCAGCATCCGCGGGTGGTGAGTGACATGGAGAGGTGCGCGCCGTCCATCCAGGGGCGGTAAGGCACCTGGGCCTCGTAGGGGATGGTCATGTCGCGTGCGGTGCGGCGTATCCATTCCAGTCCTGGCTGACGGTCAGTGTGGTTGCGCTGACCCTGATAGAAGCGGTTGCGTCCGGCCACTGCCACGGCGGGGAGCACCACCGACGAATCGCCGGCCGAGAGCACGGGCTGCATCCACACCTCGCTGTTGGTGCCTGCGGGAAGCTGGGCAGTTGAGAGGTCGGCCTTTACAAAGAGGATATTCTGGCTGCGCTCCACAACCAGCTTGCTCACGAGAGCGCGGGCCTGAGGGTCGGCGATCTTCACGTCGGCCTGCATAGGGGTCTTGACGGCGGCAGCTGCCGAGGCTGCGGCGGCCGCAAGGGCTATGATTGAAATCAGATGTTTCATTTGGGATTACTGATTGGAAGTTTAGAAAATGTATACCAGGTTGAGAGCCAGCTTTGTGGGGCCCACGTAATTGTGCACGCGGTCAGAGTAGATCTTGGTGCCGCACTTGGTGCATGGATACTTGTCAAAACGGGTGTGGATCCAGCCGATGCCCAGCTCGGCCTCGAGGTTCCAGTGGCGTCCGAGAATCCAGGTGTAGCCATAGGCCACGCCTGCGCCCACAAACCATCCCTGGTAGCGGTGGTCCTTCAGCCCGGCCAGATTGGTGCCGAGAAACTTGAAGTCGCCCATGTCGATATTGCCGATGTTGTACTGTCCGCCGAGCAGGTGCGCGCCCACGAAGTGGCCGGCCGTTGCGTCGCAGAACCAGTAGCGGGCCTCGGGCTGCACGAGCCAGTGTTTCCATTTGTGATTGTTGATGCTCCAGGCGTTGAGGTTGCCGGAGACGTCGATTGACCAGCGGGGTGCCACGCGCATCTCGGCGCCGAGATTGACGGTTGCCGTGGCGTCGTAGAGCAGGTTGGTCTTAAGCCCGAACTGCTGGGCCGAGGCCGTCAGGGTGGCCGTGCTCAGGGCGAGGGCAAGCATTAGACTGCTTAATAGTTTCATTGCTTGGTAAATTACGTATGGTTTTCTGTGATAATAATTTCTGACGTGGTGATTCAGGGGTTCAAAGGAGCTTTGCTGCGGGGAATCGGTCCGACAGACGGCTTGATAAAAGCCGATGGGGGAGAGAGCCGCGATGGCGAAATCTGATTTCTGGATTAGATACGGTAGTGTGACTAATACTAATAGTAGTGTGACTAATACTATTAGTGGTGAAAATCTTTGAAGGCAAAGATGAGGTCTGCGAAAATCCGAAAATTATTCAAAAAAATCGCCGGCAAAGCCGGTTATTGCCTCTGCAACGACCGCAAAGTTAACAAACCAAAACCTTAAAAATGCCCCCCCCCCGTTAAATTATGTTAAATCTGGGGGGGGGTAATTTTAAACCATGTTGATTTTTAGGGAAATGTGGAGAGCTGGGAGGACTGGAAGTACTGGGAGGGTCGGCGTCCCCGCCGACCGCTGGGAGCGATGGGCGCAATGGGAGTAATGGCTCAGATAGCTATGATTATTCCAATAATTCCAATCGGCCGCATCGGTCGGCGGGGACGCCGACCCTCCCAGTATTCCCATTGCGCCTGGGTTTGCCGAAAAGTGTTATATTTGCGTATGAAAAAGATGAATGCCATGAAAAAAACCACACTGCTGCCGGCAGTGGCAGCGCTCCCGGCGCTCTGCGCGGCAGGTAATGCGGCGGCTGCCGACTCTGCGGCCGTCGCACCCCCGGACCGCCCCGACATCATACTGTTTATGGTCGATGACATGGGGTGGCAGGACACTTCGGTGCCCTTCTGGAAAGAAAAGACTCCCTACAACCGCGCCTACCACACTCCGAATATGGAGCGCCTCGCCGCCTCGGGCATGAAGTTTACCCAGGCCTATGCCTGCCCCGTGAGCTCGCCCACGCGCTGCAGCCTCATCACCGGCGCCAACGCCGCGCGCCACCGCGTGACCAACTGGACCATGGCCCGCGACCAGTCCACCGACATACAGTGCGACAGCCTCACTCTGCCAGAGTGGAACGTGAACGGTGTGCAGCAGACTCCCGGCATTCCGCGCAGCTACGTGGGCCGCTCGTTTGTTGACGACCTTCGCGACGCCGGCTACCACACAATCCATTGCGGCAAAGCCCACCTGGGCGCCATGGATACGCCCGGCGAGGATCCCCACCACTGGGGATTCGAGGTGAATATAGCCGGACACGCCGCCGGCGGCCTCGCCACCTATCTGAGCGAAAAAAACTACGGCCACAACCCCGACGGCACCCACTATGCCTTCAACGCCGTGCCCGGTCTGGAAAAATACTGGGGCTCGGGAACGTTTGTCACCGAAGCCCTCACCCAGGAAGCCCTCAAGGCTCTGGATAAAGCGGCGAAATACGCCCAGCCATATTTCCTCTATATGTCCCACTACGCCATACACATACCCATAGACCGCGACCCGCGCTACTATCAGAAATACATTGACGAGGGCCTGAGCGAGAAAGAAGCCGCCTATGCCTCGCTGATAGAGGGCATGGACAAGAGTCTGGGCGACATCATGGACTGGGTAGAGCGCAACGGCCGCGCGGACCGCACCATAATAATATTTATGAGCGACAACGGCGGCCTGGCCACCGACCCGGGATGGCGCGACGGACGCCTGTATTGGCAGAACGCTCCGCTGCAGAGCGGCAAGGGGTCGATGATGGAGGGCGGCATACGCGAGCCGCTGCTCGTGCGCTGGCCCGGCGTGACTAAGCCCGGCTCGGAGACCGACGGCTACCTGATGATAGAGGATTTCTATCCCACAATACTCGAGATGGCCGGGGCCGAGCATAAGTCAGACCCCGCCAAGCCGCTTGACGGTTTCAGCTTCGTTCCGCTGATCAAGGGCGGCGAACAGCCAGGCGGTCCGGAACGCGAGATTGTGTGGAACTTCCCCAACATCTGGGGCAACGAAGGCCCGGGCATAAACCTGAACTGCGCCCTGCGCCGCGGCCCCTGGAAACTCATATACAACTACGCCACAGGCGAAAAACAGCTCTACAACATACCCGACGACATAAGCGAGCTCCACAACCTGGCCAAAGAGAGGCCCGAGGTTACCCGCATGATGTCGGAGCGGCTGGGTACGCTCCTGCGCGAGCGCGGCGCCCAGCGCCCCACAGTAACCGCCACAGGCCGTCCGTGCCCGTGGCCCGATGAAATATGATTATGAGACAGACAGCTATACTGGCGGCCGCGCTTCTGATGGCGGCGACCGCAACCGCACAGGTGACCGTGCCCGAAATGGTCACCATTCCCGCCGGAAGCTTTACCATGGGCAGCACCGACGGGGGAGTGTTTGCCGACGAGGCTCCGCGCCACCGCGTGACATTCACCAAGCCCTTCGGCATGAGCGCCGGCGAGATAACCAACGCCCAGTATGAACAGTTCTTTCCCCGCCACCGCGCTCTCCGCGGCCTCGACGCCGGAATATCCACGGCCGATGACGACGCGGTGGTGAACGTGACCTACGACCAGGCTCTGGCCTACTGCCGCGCCCTGAGCGCAGTGACCGGACACCGGTTCCGCCTCCCCACCGAGGCCGAATGGGAATATGCCTGCCGCGCCGGATCGTCTACCCCTTACTGGACGGGCGACACGCTCCCCGCCTCGGAGCAGCGCCATCAGACCATAGCGCGCGACTATGCTCCGGCCGATCTCCGCGCCGACGGTTTCGCCCCCAATCCGTGGGGACTGCGCGGCATGCACGGCGGCGTGGAGGAATGGTGTATGGACTGGTATGGAGGCTATACCGATAGCCCGGCCACGAACCCCGGCGGTCCGAAGGAGGGCCTTTACCGCGTGACCCGCGGCGGCTCGCACCACACTCCGGTGAAATATCTCGCGTCATCGCGCCGCATGGCCATGATACCCACCGACAGCCACTCGCTCACCGGTTTCCGCATAGTGGAGACCGACGTGGAGCCCGTGCCGTCGGGCTTCTCAGCCATACCGGCCGCTGATTCCACGGTGGCGAAGGCGCGGATGGTGTGGCGCACATCGGCGGAGCCGTTCTTCTCTGAGCCGATACCGTTCGTGATACAGCCGGAGAAGGGGAGCGGCACGCCTTTCTACGGCCACAACCATCAGCCGGCCGTGACATGGTGTGAGAACGGCGACCTGCTCGCCATCTGGTTTACCGCCGAGGCCGAAAACGGCCGCGAGATGGCCGTGCTGCAGAGCCGTCTGCATCCCGGAGCCTCGGAGTGGACTCCCGCGCGTCTCTTCTTCAAGGTGCCCGGACGCAACATGACCGGCAGCTCGCTGCTCACCGACCGCGTCGGCAACCTCTGGCACTTCAACGGGGTGGAAGCTGCGGGCGACTGGCAGAATCTCGCCCTCGCTCTCCGCGTATCGCCCGACAATGGCGCCACCTGGAGCGAGCCCCGCCTCATAGAACCGCGCCACACGCGCCGCCATCAGGCCATTGCAGGCCCGATTGTGCTCCGTGACGGCACGATGGTGCAGCTGTGTGACGCAGGGCCCGGAAGCCACGACGGCACTTCGATCCATCTCTCGGCCGACGGCGGCCAAACCTGGAAGGACCCCTGGGACGGTGCCCCGCTGCCCAAGTTCGGCCGCGATACTACCGGAACCACTATCGCTGGCATCCACGCCGGAATTGTGGAACTCGCTGACGGCACCCTCATGGCCCTGGGGCGCGGCAACAGCATAAAGAATGCCGACGGACGCCGCCGCATGCCCGTGAGCACCAGCAGTGACCGCGGCAAAACATGGCACTATGCCGCTTCTGAATTTCCGCCGATAGACGGCGGCCAGCGTCTGGTGCTGATGCGTCTGCGCGAAGGGCCGATTCTGCTCGTGGCCTTCACCGACCATCCCGACCGCACCCCCGAGGCCGAAAGGGGTATGACATTCACCCGCGCTGACGGCTCGACCTTTACCGGCCGCGGCATGTATGCGGCGGTGTCGTATGATGACGGGCGCACATGGCCCGTGAGGAAACTGCTCACCGACGGCCAGTCACGCCGCCTGAGCGGCGGAGCCTGGACAGGCGAATTCACCATGGACGAGACCCACGCCGAACCCCTCGGCTATCTCGCCGCCACCCAGACCCCCGACGGCACCATCCACCTGCTCAGCTCCGGCCTCCACTACCGCTTCAATCTTCCCTGGCTGGAGAGGAAGGAGTGATGGGAATAATGGGAGTACTGGGAGTGATGGGAGGCTTGGGGCCGCGGAGTGTCGATATCCTTATCGACGCATAATCTTCTGTTAAGAGATGGCGATAGGAATATCGCCATTCCATGAACTCCGCGAACACCACTCCATGAACTCCATGAGGTCTACGCTGTCATTCGCCGACGGCCGGAGGCCGACGCTCTCAGTGGCGCCACATCATGTAATGTTGATAATAATTTGTGAGGAGGTTTGGTGGAATTGGAAATAATTTTTAACTTTGCAGGGTGAAGAGGTTGCAAATCGTAAGTTTTGCGTCTCGTTCACCAAGAAAACAACAGTCACCGAATAATGGAATTCAAGTCAATGCCCTCACGGCCGTCACAGCTCCATCAGCTACGTTCTATTTGCGGTATGCGAATGGAATGGATGGGCATGCACGGCATTATGGAGGATAGACGGACGATTTCGCAGGTATGGTGACACGTACAGATGCCTGAAACAATAAAACATAGAAGTCCGGTTTCCTCTCCCCATAGAAGCCGGACTCTTCATTTTTTTATGATTTTGTGAGCCATGAGACATTATTACACGTTCCCCGAACCGTTTGAGCTTGAACTCGGCGGCAAAATCGAGAATCTGACCATAGCCTACGACACCTATGGCACTCTGGCCGAGGGAGGCGGCAACGCGGTGTGGGTGTGCCATGCCCTGACGGCCAACAGCGATGTGGCCGACTGGTGGCCCCACACGGTGGAGCAGGGGGCGTTTCTCGACCCGGAGAAGTGTTTCACGGTGTGTGCCAACATAATAGGCTCATGCTACGGCACCACTGGACCGCTGAGCGTGAATCCGGCCACAGGCAAGCCTTATTACGGGGATTTTCCCCGACTGACCATCCGCGACATGGCCCGCGCGCACTCGCTGCTTGCCGACCATCTGGGGCTGCGGCGCATCCATGCTCTTGTGGGCAGTTCGGTGGGCGGATTTCAGGCTGTGGAATGGATTGCTGCCGAACCACGCCGGTTCGGACGCTTGGTGCTGATAGCCACCGACGTGAAAGCTTCGCCCTGGAGCATAGCCATAGACGAGACCCAGCGTATGGCTATCAAGGCCGACGCCACATGGGGCAAACCCACGGCCGAAGCCGGAGCTGCCGGTCTGGCCGCCGCGCGCGCCATAGGTCTGCTGAGCTACCGCGGAGGGGAGGGCTACAACCTCACCCAGCAGGACCCCGAAAGCGACACATTGCCTGACGACCACCGCGCATGCACCTACCAGCGCCATCAGGGCGACAAGCTTGTGAAGCGCTTCAACGCCTATTCCTACATGACGATACTCGACGCTTTCGACACTCACGACGTGGGGCGCGGGCGCGGAGGCGTGGACGCCGCACTGAGGCGAATCTGCTGCCCCACGATGGTGGTGGGCCTCACAACCGATATAATTTTCACCCCCGCCGAGCAGCGCGAGATAGCGCGGCGCATTCCCGGGGCAGTGTACCGCGAGATATCCTCACCGCTGGGCCATGACGGATTCCTGGTGGAACACGGCCAGCTCAACGCCATTCTCAACGATTTTTTGCATTAAAACACATACCCAGATACAGATAATGACACAAGATCCGACAAAGGACATAAAGATAGGTCTCTTCGGACTCGGCACCGTGGGCTGCGGCCTGTGGACCATACTCCAGAACACAAGAAACGCGCACGCTACGTTGCACCGCATCTGTGTGCGCGACATCGACAAACCGCGCCCAGTGGACGTAGACCGCCGTCTGCTCACCGACCGCCCCGAGGATATACTGGACGATCCGGAGACGAATATGATAGTGGAAGTGATTGATGACGCCGAAGCAAGCTACAGGATAGTGAGCGAAGCCATGCGCAAGGGCATCCCGGCAGTGACCGGCAACAAGGCTATGCTCGCCCGCCATCTGCCCGAACTCATAGAGCTGCAGCGCACAACGGGCGCGGCGCTGCTCTATGACGCCTCGTCGTGCGGCTCGATTCCGGTGATACGCAATCTCGAGGAGTATTACGACAACGATCTGCTGCTTGAGGTTAAAGGCATTCTCAACGGATCGTCGAACTACATACTGTCGCGTGTGTTTGACCACGCGGAGCCTTACGCCGACGCGCTGACCCGCGCGCAGGCTCTGGGATTCGCCGAAAGCGACCCGTCCTTTGACATTGAGGGCTACGACTCGCTGTTCAAGCTCGTGATAATCACAGTTCACGCCATGGGTGTATATGTGGCGCCGGAACGTATTTTCACCTACGGAATCCAGAATATCTCCGACGCCGACATTCGGTTCGCTCGGGAGAAGAGGGTGAAGATAAAGCTTGTGGCGCAGGTAGCCAAGCTGTCGGACGACGAGTTCACCATGTTTGTGATGCCTGAGCTGGTGAATCCCTCGCGATATATCTATAGTGTTGACAATGAGTATAACGGCGTTGTGATACGCGGAGAGTGCTACGACCGTCAGTTTATGTTCGGCAAGGGCGCAGGAGGCCTCCCTACGGCATCGTCGATTCTGAGCGACGTAACCGCGCGCCGTCACGGCTACCGCTACGAGTATAAGAAGATGGGATACGTGGATCTTCCGGCATATTCAACCGATGTCACTCTGCGTGTGTATATACGCTACGGAAGCACGGATATTCCCGCGCTGCTGAAGACAGAGCGCATCCGGGAGCGGTTCGCTTCGGAGGATTTCAATTATGTGATAGCCGATGTGAAGCTCAGCGAGCTGATAGCGAAGCGGGAGCTGCTGGCGGCCGGGGATGTGTTCCTGGCGAATATTCCCCAGCTGTTTAAAGAGCTTGACGAGTAACGGCTGCTGATGTCAGGGCCGTTGTTTACGGAGCAGCTGTAACAGCCGGCATGGTTTCACGGAGCCAGCCGGATGTTCAGTAGGCTTTGGGGTCGCCGCGGAGGATGGAGAGGGCGGTGCGGGCGATTATGCGCAGGTCGAGGAGGAAGGTGCGGTTGCGTATATACCAGATGTCGAGGTTGAAGCGCTGCAGCATGCGCTGCGGGGTGTCGGCAAGACCCCGGCAGCCGTTTATCTGTGCCCAGCCGGTGATGCCGGGCATCACGGTGTGGCGTGTCATATAGCGCGAGAGCATCCGGCGGTATTGTTCGGTCTGGCTCAGCATGTGGGGGCGCGGACCCACCACCGACATGTCGCCGCACAACACATTGAAAAACTGTGGAAATTCGTCGAAGGAGGTGTGGCGCAGCAGGCGCCCCACAGAAGTGACGCGCGAGTCGCCTGGCCTGGCGGCCACGGTGTCGGCCTGGTCATTGACCCTCATAGTGCGGAACTTGATCATGGTGAACTCGGCACCCCGGTAGCCGGTGCGTTTCTGACAGAAAAACACCGGACCGGGCGATGTGAGCCTTATGGCCACCGCTATGACGATGAGCAGAGGGGAAAACAGTGTGATTGCCAGCAGAGCGAATACAAAATCGAAAGCCCTCTTCAGCGCGAAGCTGAGACGGCTATCGGTTTTATCATAAAAGTCAAGGCCGGCAGTGTTCCCCGACATATAATCAGATAATCAGATTCGAGAGTCGATAAGCTCGATTTTCTTTTCGAGGTCGGCTATATCGTTCTTAAGGTGCTGAATTTTGCCCTGAAGCTCGCGTAGCATGGAGTTTCCGCTCTTTGATTTGGCGTTGAAGAAGCCGAGATTGTTCTCGTAAGTGGCGAGTTCGTTCTTGCGGCTTTCGTAGGCACGGAGCAGGCGCTCGCGTTCGCGTGCGAGTTTGTTCTGGTCGGTGGTTTCGTTAATTGCTGCCTCGAATTTAGCGGCGCGGCCGCGATTGTCGTGGACATCGAGTTTCGCGTAGAGCTGGCGCACGATTTCGCGGTAGGCGTCGTGTAGCTTGTCTTTTTCGCGGAAAGGAACATGGCCGGTCGACTGCCAGAGCTGACGCTGCTCCTGAAGGATATTCAGCGCCTCGTCGCGCGGAGTGGTATCGGCAGGGTCGTTGAGAGCTGTCAGACGGGTTATTATGCCGCGTTTCACCTGAAGGTTAGCCTGCTCGGTGCGGCGGGTGTCGGTGGTTGAACGTTTCTTGAGGTCGAAGAAGGCGTCGCATGCGGCCAGGAAGCGCTGCCAGAGGGCGTCGCTGTGTTTCTTGGGCACGGCGCCAATGGTTTTCCACTCCTTCTGAATCTCGATTAGACGGTCGGAAGTGGCTTTCCAGTCCGTGGAATCCTTGAGCGATTCGGCTTCTTCGCAGAGAGCTGTCTTGTGACGGAGATTTTTGGCAAGCTCCTCCTTCATGTAGCTGAAGAAAGCGGCTTTGGCTTCAAAGAAGGCATCGCATGCGGCACGGAAACGGCTGAAGAGAGCGTTGTTGGTCTTGCGTGAGGCAAAGCCGAGTTTCTTCCATTCTTCCTGAGCCTTGATGATGCGTGCCGAAGCCTGATTCCATGCGGAGTATGTCTTGAGTTCGGCCGTATTGATGGACTCGATGTCCTCGCAGAGGGCCGTCTTGGCGTTTTCGTTTTCTAGTTCGCGTTTTTTTCTTTCCTCGAAGAATGCCTGATGGCGTTTGTTGACCTCTGAGGAGGCTTCGCGGAAACGGTTCCACATCTCGTCGCGCACGTCCTTTGCCACGGGGCCTGTCTCGCGCCATTTCTCATGGAGAGCCTTGAGTTTCTGGAATGCGAGAATCACGTCCTCTTCAGCTGCAAGAGCTTCTGCATCGGCGATAATCTGCTGCTTTTCGGTGAGGTTTTTCTTGAAATCGTAGTCGCGGAGCTCTTTGTTGACTTTCCACTGGTCGTAGAACTTCTCCACGGCAGCCTGCTGACGTTTCCAGATATCTGTAGTGGAGGTTTCGGGAACCTCTCCTACGGTCTTGAATTCGGCCACAAGTTCCTTCACGCGGGAGTAGAGACGGCCCACGTTATCGGTGTCGGCGGCAATTTCTTCGATTTCGGTTATAATGGCTTCCTTGCGCTGGAGGTTACGAAGCATTTCGGCTTCGAGCAGCGAGCGGTATGCGGCCTTTTTCTCGCGCACGGTGTTGAGCGTGGTCTTGAATTCTTCCTCGTCGGGGTCGACAGGGGGCACAAACTGTGTGGCATCGCCACCGTCCTCAATGAAACTTGTGCGGAGGGTGTGAAGCCAGTCGTTGTGGAGAGAATAAAACTGCTGTTTGAGGCGGTTTACCTCATCGGAATTAATCTCCGAGTCGGGCATTTCGGCAATTTCCTTGATGCGAGCCAGAACCTCGGCTTTTGTAAGCTGGGGAGTCTGGGGTGTGGCCATGGAATTGTCGGATGCAGTTTCGGGCAGGTCGCCGTCGGAGGGAGTGGAGGCAACTTCCGTGACAGGTTCTACGGCAACTTCGATATCCGTAGTCACAGCTTCTGCGGCAGGAGATTCCGGGGAAGAGGTTGTTTGATTCAAGGCGTTTTCGCCGGCGCCCATGATGGGCTCTGCCGACTTGTTGGACAATTCCATAGGTACGAAAAATAAATCTGTTGTTTTCAAGGGTCGCTCCGCGCCGGGCGTGGAGAGAGTAATTCAAAGTTAAAGATGTGGCCTGACGCTAACATTCACGCGTGTGGATGCGGACGAAAGACAAATCGGGTCAAAAATAGGCATAATTTTTCAGAAAACAACTAAAATTTGATGGAAAACGGAGGGCGGAAGTAATAATGTGGGTGAAAATGTGGGTGAAAACGCAATCATTATGGGTGGAAAGATTGTTGAAACATTAGCATTTTAACATTCAGAAATATGACACAGAACAGAATCTATCCCATTAACGAGGTAATGATTGAAATCTACGAAGAAGGGAAGAAAGTCGACACCTATGAAGGTTCCGGTTTTCACACGGTGGAGGAAGCGGTGCGCAACGCCTATGAAGGCAGTGACCGCACCCACAATCCGATTGAGGATTACGTGTTCCGCGTGAGCGACCTTGCCACCGGAACGTCAGCGCGCTACCGGGTGAATGCCGGTGGAAATCTGAAGATACTTCCTGAAGAGAACTGAGGGCATGAGATTATCGGCGCCTCTTGATGGAGACATCAGGGGCGCACCGGGGATTTTGAATCTTATGAATCTTATAATCTTATAATCTTATAATCTTATAATCTTATAATTCTTAGGCTTATAAGTATTATGTGGTTTATAGGTCTAAAATGTTGTGGTTTTGGAGGGGGAGGCGATTTAAAAGAAAAAGCGGTTGTCTCGCGACAACCGATTATTCTTTAACCTTAAATCTAATACCATGAAAAAACACAGTGCAAATAGTAATTATAACTTTCAAACATGGTTTGGAGTAAAAAGGTTCGGGAGATAGTGCGGTTTAACGAATTTTAACTAATATTATCGGCTTGCTGTTGTAACTTTGAACGTTTCTAAAATCAGGAAACGTTTTATGCACATATGCAATACCATGGCATTTTATGTATAATGATTTGTAAATCAGTGTTACTATGAGAATAAAAATATTAGTGATCGATGACGAGGAAGCCCTGTGCGAGATTCTGAAATTCAATCTTGAGAAAGAAGGCTACGAGGTTGATTGCGCCTATAGCGCTGAAGAAGCTCTGGAAATGGATCTGTCAGGTTACTCCCTTTTCATTGTGGATATAATGATGGAGCGTCTGAGTGGATTTGACTTTGCCAAACGTATCAGAAATCAGATTTCCACAGAAAATACACCCATAATCTTCTGTTCGGCTCTCAACGGCGAGGACGATACCGTGATGGGTCTTAATATAGGTGCGGACGATTATATCACCAAGCCTTTTGTGATAAGCGAGGTTCTTGCCCGCGTGAGAGCGGTTCTGCGCCGCAGCCAGGCCACCAAGCAGTGGGAATACAATGTTTCCAAGAGCATCTATGAGCCCGACATCACCTTCAAGACACTCAGAATTGACCGAAATGAGAAGCTGTGTTATCTGGACGGACAGGAGATAAACCTTACCCGCACGGAATTCGACGTACTGCTTTTCATTCTCACCCACCGCAACCGCATCTACTCACGCGAGGAGATAATCCGTAATGTATGGGATGACGTGGTGGTTGTAACCAGCCGTACAATCGACACAAACATAGCCCGTCTCCGTAAAAAGATAGGAGTTTATGGAAACAATATCGTGACACGACTCGGTTTCGGCTATGGCTTTAAAGAGACAGTTTAGTTTCAAGTGGCGGCTTTTTGTTCCGCTTTCCCTCCTCATGTGGATTGTGATAGGCACGTTTGCCTATTACACCTACCGGCATGAGACCCGGTATCGCGAGCGCACAATCGACCTCCAGCTCAACCGCATAGGCTCAAAAGTGCTTCAGGCCTACGATAACGATATGGACCTGACGCCGTTCATGAACTTTGTGCGCTACTATAACGCGCAGTCACTTTATTCCGACCTCCGGGTGAGCGTGTACGACCGTAACGGCGACCTGATCTATTCAATAGGCAAGCCCACCGTAAGCGATTTCACCAACGTGGCCGATCTGGAAGAACTTATCACTACCGACACAGGAGTGAAGAGCAAAGACAATATTCTCTTCGGGGAGAAATATTTCTATGCTTCGGCGGTAAAAAGTAACGACGGCCAGGTATTTGTTCATACCGTGCTCCCTAACAGCGAGAAAGTGCGGGACCGGCTTTCGCTCGGGCCTGAATTCTGGATACTTGTGGCAACTGTGTTTGTTGTGGCGACGGTTCTGGTCTATATTCTCTCAGGCTATCTTACACGCAATGTGAAGCTCCTGCGGGTGTTTGCCGACAAAGCCGCCTCGAATATTGACACCGGTGACGACGAACTGTTTGACGAGAGCATATTCCCGCACGACGAACTCGGTGATATCTCCCGAAGGATCGTAGAACTTTACCATGACCGCATCGATGCCTTGCGCCGCGCGGGCACCGAACATAAGATAGCCATCAACGCCGTGGAGGAAAAGTCGAGGCTGAAGCGTCAGCTCACCAATAATATAAACCACGAGCTCAAGACCCCGGTGGGGGTGGTGAGAGGTTATCTCGAAACGGTTTTATCGTCGCCCGATATGGACGATACCATGCGCACGCATTTTCTTCAGCGCGCCCAGGACAATGTGAACCGTCTGTGTGCGCTTCTGGGAGACGTGTCGACCATGACGCGACTGGAAGAGGGCGCCGGCAATATCCCCACCGAAGAGATCTATTTCCATGATCTCGTGTTCGCGGTGGCCAACGACCTTGAGACGGGCGGAGTGCTGCGCGACATGAAGTTCACCTTCGATATTCCTCTCAACTGCTCTGTGCGGGGCAATGCCGGATTGCTTACCGGCGTTATTACAAATCTTGCCAAAAATGCCGCCATACACAGCCACGGCACCAAGATGTGTCTGAATATCACGGCTGAAAGCGAGAGGTATTATACATTTCATTTCTATGACAACGGCAACGGCGTAGACGAGGAGCATCTGGCCCACCTTTTCGAACGCTTCTACAGAATAGATTCGGGACGCGCAAGAAAAACGGGAGGCACCGGCCTGGGTCTGCCGATTGTGAAAAAAACAATCGAGGCTCTCGGCGGCACTATTTCCATAAATAATCGCCTCGGAGGAGGTCTCGGATTTATGTTTACCCTCGAAAAATGGGGAACAAACGTTAAAAAAGGCTAAAATGGCTTACTGTATTTGACTTGTTACATCATTGTAATATCAATGTCACGCAAATGTAAATGCGACGTTCTACCTTTGTCGGCGTAAGGAATTTGTATTCATTCTCGTTTAGATAATAAGCCAAGATATATACAGAGTCTATACCACAACTTTGCAAAATAGTAATTAAGAGCCGGTTCCCCAATATTTGT